>NZ_CFHOXV010000045.1:0-33539 GCF_984505615.1 Alteromonas sp.
CTGAGTGCAGTAACAATATTGATAGTTTCTTCAGCACTAACAAAATTAACCGTACCGGCAAGATGCGCAGAAACAAATAACCAGGTAGGTACACGTGGCTGCCGGGAATAAAGTGCCGGTGACGACATTAAGTGCAAACAAATGTTCGCGGAAGAATGGAAAAGCGACTAGCTGGTATAGAGAGTGTTAAAAAACCATAGATTATCATCTAATCTTGCGTCTATTTCCCCTGATTAGACCAGTATTTTGCTGCGAAAACTGTCTCATCCTCTATAATCTGCCGTTAACCTGGTGGAAATCCACAATTCGTGGTTCAAAATTCGTGCAAGCAGAGTTATTTTCTGTTGAAATGCGTTGTAAGCAATCATTTTAAGAAAGATAGCAGCAAGTTTATGGAAATTTTGTTACTTAATGGCCCCAACCTGAATATGTTGGGCAAGCGTGAACCGGAAACCTACGGTTACCAGACGCTTCAGGACATTGTCGATAATCTGGTTGAAAAAGCCAGCGCGGCAGGTGCGTCGCTGAGCCATTTCCAGTCTAACGCAGAACACGAATTGATCAACCGCATTCATGATGCCATGGGAAAGGTCGATGCTATCATCATCAATCCTGCGGCATTTACACATACCAGTGTCGCCCTTCGTGATGCACTGTTAAGTGTAAACATCCCTTTCATTGAAGTGCATTTGTCTAATGTGCATGCAAGGGAACCTTTCCGCCATCATTCATATCTATCTGACGTTGCTGCAGGTGTCATCCTTGGCTTAGGTGCCATTGGTTATGAACTCGCATTGACGGCAGCCCTGAACCTGAAAAACTGAATTAAAAACGAGAAATGACAATGGATATCAGAAAAATTAAAAAACTCATCGAACTGGTTGAAGAATCCGGTATTGCCGAACTGGAAATCACTGAAGGTGAGGAATCTGTACGCATCCACCGTGGTCCTACCGGTGCTGCTGCACCAATGGCTTACAACTATGCTGCACCGGCGCCTGCTCCTGTAGCTGCACCTGTTGCTGCCGCTGCGCCTGTTGCTGAAGCTCCGGCTGCCGAGCAAGGTCCTACTGGCCATCAGGTTAAATCTCCGATGGTTGGTACGTTCTACCGCGCTTCTTCTCCTACTGCCAAGTCATTCGTTGAAGTCGGTCAGTCTGTAAACGTTGGCGATACCCTTTGTATCATCGAAGCAATGAAGATGATGAACCAGATTGAAGCTGACAAAGCGGGTGTTGTTAAAGCTATTCTGGTTGAAAACCAGGAACCGGTAGAGTTCGATCAGCCTCTGTTCATCATCGAATAATCAGGCGGCCGATATGTTAGATAAAGTACTCATAGCTAACCGCGGAGAAATCGCGTTACGTATTTTGCGTGCCTGTAAAGAACTGGGCATCAAAACCGTAGCCGTGCACTCTACCGCGGACAGAAACTTAAAACACGTACTGCTGGCAGATGAATCCATCTGTATTGGTGGTGCTTCTGCAACTGAAAGTTACCTGAACATTCCGCGCATTATTGCTGCGGCAGAGGTAACCAATTCAATTGCAATCCACCCCGGCTACGGCTTCCTGGCGGAAAACGCTGCGTTTGCTGAAGCGGTCGAGAAAAGCGGTTTTATCTTTGTTGGTCCGAAAGCGGACACCATCAACCTGATGGGCGACAAAGTGTCAGCGATTAACGCCATGAAAAAAGCCGGTGTTCCTTGTGTACCTGGTTCCGATGGCCCGCTGACCGACGATGAAGAACGCAACAAAGCCATTGCTAAACGCATCGGTTATCCAATCATCGTTAAAGCTGCCGGTGGTGGTGGTGGTCGTGGTATGCGTGTTGTACGCAGCGAAAGCGAACTGATCCAATCTATCGCAACCACACAGGCAGAAGCCGGTGCCGCGTTCGGTAACCCGGTTGTGTACATGGAAAAGTTCCTTGAGAATCCCCGTCACGTGGAGATTCAGGTACTGTCAGACGGTCAGGGCAATGCGATTCACTTAGGTGAACGTGACTGTTCAATGCAACGTCGTCACCAGAAAGTTGTGGAAGAAGCGCCGGCGCCGGGTATTTCCGAGCAAATGCGTAACAAAATTGGCGAGCGCTGCTGTAAAGCTTGTGTAGAAATTGGTTACCGCGGTGCAGGTACGTTCGAATTCCTGTACGAGAACGGCGAATTCTATTTCATCGAAATGAACACCCGTATTCAGGTAGAGCACCCGGTTTCTGAAATGATCACCGGCGTTGACCTGATTAAAGAACAGCTTCGCATTGCTGGCGGTCAGCCACTGTCTGTTGACCAGTCACAGGTACAAATTCGTGGCCACGCCATTGAATGCCGTATCAATGCGGAAGACCCGGACACGTTCATTCCAAGCCCCGGCACAATCAACACTTTCCACTCTCCGGGTGGTCTGGGTGTACGCTGGGAATCACATATTTACAGCGGCTACACCGTACCGCCGTATTATGATTCCATGATTGGTAAACTCATCACTTACGGTGAAAGCCGTGATGAAGCCATTGCCCGCATGCGCCACGCGCTGGACGAACTGGTAGTAGACGGGATCAAAACCAACATCCCGTTACAGCGCCGTATCATGGCCGATGAAAACTTCTTTGCCGGTGGTACTAACATCCACTATCTTGAGAAGAAACTCGGTATGGCGTAAACGTCAAAAATCGATAAAACACCCGCTTTTGCGGGTGTTTTTGTTTGTGCTGTTTTTACCGTCCTGAGAGTATGAAACGAAGAAAAGGAGAAAACTGTGCGAAAATTTCTGTTACTCACGCTCATCATTAGCACCGCTGGATGTTCCAGTCAGGACTGGCGCAGTGCGTCCAGAGAGCCTGCGGGCATTGCTTATGCGCCGGAAAACTTTTCAGACGCGGTTATCGAAGTCTATGCGGCTGATGCATACAGCTGGCGTGGCTGGTTCGCCGTGCATACCTGGATTGCGGTAAAGCCGCAGGATGCACCGGAGTACACAGTGTATGAAGTCACAGGCTGGCGGGTAAAAAGTGGCCTGCCTGCATTGAGGGAGTACACCACGCCGACGCCGGATCGCTACTGGTATGGAGCAAAACCGGAGAAAGTCCTTTCAGTTACCGGTGAAAAAGCCAGAGCTTTGTTACCTAAGGTGCAGGAAGCCGTTGCCCGCTATCCCTGGGCAAATGAATATACCCTTTTTCCGGGTCCGAACAGCAATACCTTTCCGGCCTGGGTAGGCCTTCAGGTTCCTGAGCTGGAACTGGATATGCCTTTTACCGCAATTGGTTCAGGTTACGCCAGGTAATGTTTGGTTACACTTCGCGGGTGGCTTAACAACGCATCAGCATCTACCTTATGAGTGCACCGGACGGACTGGTGCATCAGATACCCGCTCTTTACAGGTGTGTCTGACGATTCATTAAGGAGTTGTTTTATGTCGCCTTTTTTCAAAGCTGCCCCGCTGTTAGCTTCTGCAGTTGCCGCCGGCTTGTTTGCTCCCTCTGCTTTGGCTGATGAAGACAGTGGTCTTTACGCCGGAGCCGGTTTTTTCACAACAACGTCTGAAGATTGCAGTAGTTGCGGCTACTCCGGTCAGTATGTGGAAGCCGGATACGATTTCAATGAAATTACCTCTGTAGAATTCAAATATGGCCGTGAAAAAGGGATGATTACCATTGCCTACGCCGGGTTAAATTTGGGTCACGATTTCAATACAGACTGGTTTCGTTTCTATGGGAAGCTGGGGGTATCGCGGATAGATGAAGACAACGCAGTGATAGACTCCGTTATCTGTAATGAATTTGAATGCATTCCGAGCTACTACTCCAGTACCTATCGCAGAAATGAGTTTACTGCCGGAATAGGCGCGAGATTCACCTTTTCAGGTAAAGCGCAGGGCTTTTATGCCAAGCTCGAATCAACAGCAGTATCAGACTCTGGCGATGACGTTTCTGCAGCATTGATGGCGGGTATTGGTTACCGCTTTTGATTTCGCGTGCAGGGAGGTGGTGCTTCCGCCTCTCTCCTATGCCTCGTAAAATCATTCGCAAGATCATTCGTAAAATACGATTTCACTCATCGCTTTTTCCCGATATCCGGACCAGCTGGTCAGCGCTATTATAATCTCAACTTCAAACGGGAAGGCCTCTTCCTGAACATCTCTCCCGATGTGTTTGAGTTCCCAATCTCATTGCGTTCCACTTCTATGCCAGCCCCGTGCTGGCTTTTTTTTGCCCTGAATATTTGTCGCCTGAGCTAATGTAATAAATTCATCGTATTGTGTTTGGTTCATTTGTGTCCGGTATATGGAAAGCAGTGTTATGTGGCGGTATTTTTCAGGTTTGTGTGTTGCTCTTTTTATCAGCACCAGTGCTTCGGGTCAGAGTGAATGGACTTTTAACGACAAGCTGGATTTACAGGTTCGTTCAGATGCCCGCTCAGACAGAGATCACCGCACTCAATACCGGATCCGCTATTATCCTCAACTCGCTATGGGGGAAAGCTGGAGCCTGAACAGTTTTATTGTCACCGGAAATGACTTCTCCTCAAGTCATAACACCTTGTTTGACGGTAGCAGCCAGCAGTTTCATGTCCGTCGTTTATATGTCAGACATACATCACCGGCAGGCAAGACGGAGATTGGTATTATTCCCACCTACAAAGGGCGGGTATCTTCCACCGGCTTGTCGAAAGACGGGTGGATTGAAGGTATTCGCCATGTGGTTAATCTGAACAGTCATCACGCTGTAGAACTGGTTGCCGGACAACTGGATAACCAGGATCCCTCAAATGCTCTGCAACTACCGGCGAAACTGGATTATGCTGAGCTTGAGTATTCGGGTCGCTTTTCAGATAAAGCCGGCTTTGAGATCAGTCTGGAGCGCATGACAGGCGGTAATTTTGTCCGCAGTGAATACCGCTATGCCTGGCACCCGCAGCATGAAATATTTATTGAGTGGATCCAGCGCCTTGACCAGTCACGCAATAAAGCCATTATTGGCGTTGCCGGCGAAGGTGCCATTAAAAACTATCCGCTGTCTTACTTTGTCTACGCTTCCCGGGTTGATGAAGGGCTGGGTTCCCGTGCGGAACTCACCGAGGACTTTCTCGGATACGGTCATGGCTTTTCCGGCGAAATAGGCGGCAGTGCGCTGTTCGCAGAAGATGCTGAATGGTTTATCCGGCTGGACGTGGTGGACAACGTGGAGCGTGTTCTCACCGGTTTGAAAATGAAGTTATAAAAAAGGCCTTCCCGGAGAGAAGGCCAAACAGCAAGAACGCGTACACACTTCAACAGTGCATAATAAAATACGCAGGAGAAAACCCGCGGGTTCAGCAACGATGCATTAAGCATTTTTAATCCTGTTGCTGCGTCATCACCAGCAGTTCGCCTGACGCCCTTGCATCAGACAATGCCCGGTGATGCTGTTCCATATCAATGCCGAAGTGTTTTGTCAGCGCCGCCAGTGAATATGAGGCAAGTCCGGGAAAGGCTTTTCTGGACTCTCTGACAGTACATAACTTGGGCCGCCGGAAAGGCTGCTCAAGACGGGCAAATTCCTGTTTGATAAATCCATAGTCGAAATTGACGTTATGGGCGACAAACACACAGTCACGGGTAAAAGCATCAATGGATTCAGCTACGTCGGCAAATACCGGCGCACCGGCAACCATGTCATTACTGATCCCGGTCAGTCTGGTAATAGACGAAGGAATGTGTCGCTGCGGATTGATTAAAGACTGCCACTCATCCACCACTACCCCGTTGATAATTTTCACAATGCCGACTTCGGTGATCCGGTGATACTGGCTGTTGCCGCCTGTGGTTTCGATATCAACAACAGCGTAGGGCTGCTCCGGGTCACGGTACCAGCTTACCTGCGTTATTTGCACATCAAATCCGGCCTGCTGCAGCTTCTGAATACTGACAAGTTGATTGCGGCGAAGCTGATCGCCGGGCGCCTTAATTTCTTCAAACCGCAGCGCCCCGTTTTCCACCACCATAATATCGGGGAATCCGTCACGCAGACTGGCAAAGTCCTGCGCCATCATTTTCAGCATGGCGGTTACCTGTGTAACCGGCGCATGTGTCAGCAACCCTTTGATCGGGTCCAGCAATTTTGTTCCCCACAGGAACAGGCTGTTCGATTCACCATAATGGGCAGCGGCCATGGCCGTTACATGCTTCATCAGTGCGTCTGCAGTAGTAAAACTTGCCAGCAGTTCATCAATTTTTACCGCAAATGAATCGTAGAAAGCATTATTCTTCAGGCTTTGGGGACGCCGGTCAAAGGCAGTTACCGGCGCATCCTCTTCAAACAATAATGTCCAGAACGTGAGGGCAAACAGACTCCGCCACAAGCGATTCTCGGTTCGCCAGGCTTCAGCGCCGTGACGCTGATACCAGGCGATGACGCCCCGTTCAACAGACTGATTCTGACTCTCGTCCAGTTGCAGTGTGCGGGACGCATTGCGCAACATATCAGTCACGATACTGGTACGTTTCTTATGATATTTACGCTGATAAAAATCTTCTGCGAAGGCCAGCAATGTATCTGAGGGCGGGGTATCGATAATGCTTTCCAGGCTTTGCTTTACCTCGTCTTTCAATCCCTCTTTGTAAGCTTCGCGAATCCATTTTTCTTTTGCTGTATCGCCGGGAGACTGCTCAAGAAAAGTCAGTGCAGCCTGCCGGTCGACAGACAGCAGCTTTGACCCCAGTTTTGCGTGGTATTTTTCCGCCAGCACTGCTGATATGGTGGAGAAGGTTTCCGGCACGGGGGCTTTTGCTGCTGCCAGACAGGCCTCATCATCAAGAAAATCCAGTTCGCCGGTGCGTGAGGCATAATAAAAAGCAGCGCCGGCATCCTCCGGCAATTCGAAGCGTGCCTGATCAGACACAGCCTGGCCCCGAGTACGCATGATGCCGAGATCACGCATGGAAAACTGATTCAGCCGCCCTTTAGTGTTTCCGAAGAACAGAAACAGCAAATAACGCATAGTGGCATCGAAGCGGCAAAACAGTAAATGCTCCACCGACAATGACGCCGGCCAGCCGTGACGTTTTATGCCATCGAATAAGTCTGCCATCAGCACACTCTTTTTTGCTGAAGCAGGCTGACCGCTGATCCCGAGATCATGCAGGTATTGCAGAATGTCGGCCTTGGTCAGCATACCGGCCAGTTCCTGCAGCGGCGCTTCTGTTACACACCCGAACCAGCCGGAGGCGGAAAGCGCATCTATTTGCTGCTGCGGATGCGGTATTTCTTCGTAGTAGAAATGCTCACGGTTGATGATGGCGTATTTGCGGTTTGCTGCACGGGCGATGATGCATTGCTGCGGTTCCGGCAGTGCATTGAAATCCTCAATAAAACGCCGCGCACTGTCGTCCAGCAATGCGCCACTGGCACCGTCGAAAAAGGACAAAAACTCGCGGAAGTGATCAAGATAATATTTTTCAGGCAACGTTTTACGCATCATCTGCACCGGACACTGTACACCTGACCAAGTGTATATTTATACAGCCTCTTTAATCAACCCGCCGGATGCAGTTTCCTTACAATCCGGTTATCTGTTTTCTGCGTATATCAAAAGTTAGCAAAATCATTTTAATCAGTTATCCGGAGTGGTTATGAGTCTGACGACCCCTAAGTTATTTCACTGCCCCTATTGCATGGAGCCGAATGAAGTAGAAATTGATGAGCAAAACGATATCAATGTTATGCAGGTACTGGATTGCCAGGTCTGCTGCCAGCCTATTGAAATGACAGTGTACAGTGACGGCGATAACCTGACCGTGCAGGTTGAGCAGGAGAATGCCTGATATGACTGACCCGTCCATGCGGCATTTTACTTCTGCTGCTATCAATGAGCTGGAAAAACAGACCCGGACGAACCTGATCAACTGCTTGTCCGGCTACAAAGGGGCCAACCTTGTGGGCACCACTGACGGTAAACGGGATAACCTGGCCATTATCAGCTCTGTTTTTCACGTGGGGGCGCATCCTCCTCTTCAGGGCATGTTGTTACGTCCCCATACTGTGCCACGGCAAACGCTGGAAAATATTCGTGAAACAGGTGTGTACACCATTAATGCAGTCAGCGCCGGCTGGACAGATAAAGCTCATCAGACTTCCGCCCGCTATGATGAACACACCAGTGAGTTTGATGCCACAGGCTTAACACCGCTGAAAGAAGATGGATTCGCCGCGCCATTTGTCGCCCAAAGTCCTTTGCGTATGGCCATGGCGGCAGAAGAAATATCCACGCTGCAATGTAATCAGACAGTACTGGTCATTGGCAGGGTGCTTGATATTTACGTGATGGAGGGGGCAACCGGTGAGGACGGACAACTGGATTTGGAGAAAATGAATCTTGCATGTATCAGCGGGCTGGATACTTACCACCGTGCGGAACGCATCGCCCGTTATGCCTATGCGAAACCGGACAAACCCGTCACGCTGGCAGGTAAAAACGCGTAAATGCACAGGTCCTGCGGTGAAGAAAAGTTAATCTACATCAAATATGTGACGGAACGATTTGGCAGTCCCGTAAATGTGTCGTATAACTATTGTCATGTTAAACCTGTCATCGCGGCAGGTTTTTTACGTTATAAGACCAAATAAAAACAAATCATTCTCGTTTAAGCTTTATGGGAGCAAATTATGAGTAATGTGAACCGTCGTGATTTCCTAAAACTGTCAGGCACCACACTGATCGGTTTGACGTTAGGTGGCACTGCACTTCGCGCACAGGCACAGGAGCAACTGCAGACCGACGACCCCACAGCACAGGCATTGAAATATACCCCGAAATCAACGGTGGAAGGGTCTCAGTGCGGTAATTGTATGTACATTCAGGGTGAGGACGGACAAGCTCACCGTCCCTGCGCCATTTTCCCGGGTAAACTGGTTAACACCAACGGCTGGTGCAGTGCCTGGGTAAAACGTCCGGGCTAAGTTTGAACCCGGACAGTTGGATCAGCGGGGTAATACCCGCTGAAGCCAGCCTCCCGGTACACACCAGCGCCATACAAATGCCAGCGCATCCTGCTGATAAGTAAACAGCAAAGACACCAATACCGCTGCCACATGCAGCAATCCGCACCACACAACCAGTCCGATTTCAGTTTGCCAGCCGGCTATCGCCGGAAACATTGCAACAGTCAGAAAACACACTGCCAGAGTCTGAAATATCAGCCTGCCCCCGGGCAGGTTTTCAATCTCATCACCGGTGACCGCACGGAAATGTTTCGGGTTCGCCATAGAAAAGTGCAGAAAACCGGCAATGCACAGCAGTAAACACAAAAATGTCATCATGCTGTCTGCTCCCCGGTGCTGCCCGCTTCCGGTGCAGGCCGTCTCCGGCGGGCAGGGCTGTCTTTGCGGCCTGACGGCGCGCGTTTAGATTTAGGTTCAGCTTTGAGTTTACTCACCGCATACCAGGCCAGCGCGGCCAGGATAAGACAGGCTGCATCGAATATGATCCTTAACGTATCAGGCACCAGAACAGGTGATGTAGCGACATCCAGCAACGGAATAAAGGTGAAGAGCACTGCAGCCGCCAGCGTTTGCCAGAGCCAGCCTTTCCGGTCGCGTCTGAACAGTCCGGCTACCACACAAAGCCCCCACACAATGAAAAAGCTGCGTACTTCCCAGTCACTGCGTGTCGCCAATTCTGCAGGCAACAGGCGGTTCGTCCAGAAATAAGCACCGGTAGCCACCATCAGCCCGGCGATAGCACCAATGTTCGTGCCTCTCACCAGTTCGAAGCCTCTGCGTCCCATTTGCTTTTTGGCGCGCTTCTCTACCCAAAGGACAGAACCGGTCCCCACCATTAACGTGCCCAGGATACCGGCAAAGAAGAGCAACCAGCGGGTAACACTGTCGGCAAAACGGGCCTGATGCAGCATGTCCATATAGTTATAAATTGCCTGGCTGGTATTCGGTGCAGAAGACGCCTCTTCTACTTTCAGAATTTCACCTTCAGAGTTAAAAACCAGCCCGCTGTTCCCGCCACGACCGGCGGATAACTCAACACGGTTGGGACCGGATACAGAAAATGTCGCTTTATCTGTGCCCGGATTTTTAATGGTGATGCGGTCAGCAGGTACGCCCCATTCAGCAGAAGCTCTGGCCATAACCTGTGCCAGCAGGGCGCTATTGTCCACAACTGGCGCTGCAGGCTTATGTTGTACTGCCCGCGCTTGCGGTGCGCCCCGTTGCGGCCCGCCCTGTCCTTGCGGACCTCCGCCACCGGGAGGACCACCATGGCCACCACCACTGCCGTTCCAGGGAAGCAAAGTGCCACCTAACAGTAACAAGCCGGAGAATGTGATCATCAGATGAAATGGCAGCGCCAGCACGGATGCCAGAACATGCCCGTCTATCCAGGAAAGCAGCTTCTTCTTTGGCCTGAACATGAAAAAATCTGCAAAAATTTTACGGTGCATGATCACGCCGCTGACAATGCCAATGAGCATCATCATGCTGACAATGCCGACAAAGGTCTCACCGGCAGCACGCGGTACGCCGTATAGTTCAAAGTGGAAGCGGTACAGAAAATTGCCACCGGCGGTTTCTCTCGGCTTCAGCTCCTCACCGGTAGACGCATTCAGAACGGCACGCTGCGAACGCATTTGCTGGCGATCTTCCCCGCCATTGCGCCAGCTTGCACTGACCGTTTCTTCTCTGGGTCCCGGTAAAGAAATTTGCCATTCCTGAGCCCCCGGGGCCTTGGCATGCAAATAGCGGTAAGCCACTTCAGCGCTGTTCTCAGCCGGCACAGACACATGCAATTCAGGCTGCATCCAGTGAGTAATTTCACTTCTGAAAAATGCCAGCGTACCGGTGAAAAATATCGCGAACAGGATCCAGCCCGCGGTGATGCAGCTCCATGTATGCAGCCAGGTCATCGACTGTCTGAGTGAACCTTTCATTGCCGTCTCCCCTTCATGACGCTACACCGGACCACACCAGTCCCCACGCCACGGCGTTAATTGCCAGCGCGGTGATGAAGGCTTTTACATGGTTATTGATGGCGAATATCCAGATGATATAAACCGTCCAGGCAAGGAAAAACACCATACGGATAAAGGCAATTTCCTGACGGCCGGATACATCTGACCCGGCCGCCAGCAACAAACTGATTGCGGTGGCCGCCGCATAACCACCCGCCACCGCCAGAATGACTCTGACAGTTACCGTAAAGGCAGGTGCTGAATAGAAAGGGAGATGTTGTGTTGTCATTATGATGCGTTCTTCACAATATTTTCCAGAGACTGAATATTGCTCAGCAAATCACTGCGTCCCGGATTCGATTTGTACACCTGACGAAGCAACGTCAGCGCATCAGCGTAAGCGTTCTGATTAATGGCGACCTGTGCCCGTCCCAGCATGGCCCGTTCTTTATATTCGGGGAGTGCTTCGGCACGCAGGTAATACATTTTTGCACGTTCGTCTTTCTTCTCTTTACGCAGAAGTGCTGCCAGCGTCATCAGCGCATCACCGTTCGCCGGCGCGGCTTTAATAGCAGTCAGCAGGTAGTCCTGTGCTTTACTGTTCTGATCCTTCGCAATGGCGAGGTTCGCCTTCATAACGTTCAGCATTGCTGTGTTACTGCTATCAAGGCGTTTAGCGTTTTTATCCAGTGTACTGACCAGAGCACCCAGGTTTTGCCAGTCCTGACTGGCCGCCAGCCAGTTGGCAATACTTAACATGGTCTCTGCGCCATCACTGTTGCCGGCCAGCAACGTACTGACGTTATCGTTAAGCAGCGCAACCGCACGATGCGGACTGCCGGACTTCACATGAAGTTTTGCCAGAGTCGTGAGATTTTCCGCACGCTTTTCCCCCAGAGACAGCGCCGTTTCCAGACTGCTGATAGCAGTGAGATCATCCTGGCTTTTCATCGCAATCTGACTGCGTTGCAGCCATAACCTTGCACTGTCAGGTTTTTCACTGAGCATTTCACCCACCAGTGAAGACGCCTGTGGAAGTGCGTCACTGGCAATCAGCGCAAACAGCAGACCCTGCGCCCACTGGGCATTGCCGGGTTCCAGCATCATGGCATTCTGATAGGCTGCGGTAGCACTGCGGGGTTTCTCCAGTTGCAGATTAAGGTATCCGAGCTGGCCATACACCTGACTGTCAGACACCCCGAGTGCCAGCGAAGCCACCACATGTTCACGGGCCTTTTCGTAAGCTTCATCAAGCATATAAATCATGCTCAGGCCACGGTGCGAAGTTGACGATGAAGGATCTTCCTTTAACGCCAGTTCGAAGTGTTTTTTCGCTTCACTGTTTTTCTTTAAGCTTAAAAACACCTGGCCCATCATTTCATGCAGCATGGCACTGACTTTTTCGTGTTCCTGACGGTAGGTGTTCCAGGCTTGCTCTACACCTTTGAAATCCTGCTTTTGCAGCAAAGGCTGTACGTTATGAAAGAACTCACCTTCGTCACGGTTTACTCTGTTCCTGTGGGCATCGCTTTTACCGGCGCGGTAACTGAATTCCCAGACCGGCTCTTCCAGCGATACTTTAACCTCTGCCTGCACGCCCGCTGTGAAAGCGAGTAGTAACGCACAGCATCCTAATCGTCTAAACGTGAATTTTTTCATTATGCTTCAATCTCCACAGGCCAGATAAATCTTGCTCTGACAGCGTGATCGGCTTTGTGCGGAGCAGTGAATTTACTGCCTTTCACAAAGCGCTGAATTTCCTTATTAAGTTCGTGATGCGGGTTGTCGACGATATCAATCAGGGTGACGTCACCCTTCTCATCAATCATTACATCCAGTTTCACCACAACCCGTTCAATACCGCGATGTTTCAGTTTTTTCGGGAACCGGATTTTTACCGGAGTCAGCAAGGTAGGCTTGCCGTCCAGTTCACTGAGAGCGTAAGCCTCCCAGTCTATTTCCGGTGCAGCCCAGTCAGGTTGCGCCATTGCCACGTCCGGCCGCTCCGGTTTATCAATTTCAATTTCCGGATCCACCTGAATATCGGCCATTGATACCGGCGCACCGGCACCTTCCACCTGCATATTCACATCTGCCTGCTCAGTCACCTGCTGACTTTGCGGGGGCGGCGGCGGGGGCGGCTGTGCAATGGCGATATCAAGCTGTCTGACTTCAAGCTCAGGGCCGTCTTCACTGTTGAGGTAATAGCCCAGAGTCAGTATTCCCAGCGACACCACCATGACACCGCCGCTGAGTAAAAATGCTGAAAGTTGCTTTTTCATTCTGCATCCTCACAATTTTGCGGTGGCAATGTTGACGTCAACAGCGCCGGCCATTTTGGCGGCGTCAATCACCTCCACCAGCAGATCTGTCGACACGGTTTTATCTACCTGCAGTACCACCGGACGCACTTCCTGCACCATCAGTTGCTCTACCGTTCCCCGTACCCCGGCAACACCGATGTTGGTACTGTCGTACATCACCTCACCATTTGCAGTGATGGCAATAAGAATGGACATCTGATCAAGCTTTTGTGCCGAGATGGCCTGAGGCTTATCTACTTCGACCCCGGTTTCTTTAACGAACACCGTGGAAACGATGAAGAAAATCAACAGAATAAACACCACGTCCAGCAGTGGTGACATATCAATAGACTGAATGGGTTGTGCTTCCAGCCGGCGTTGTAATCGACTAGCCATGTTTCACCTCACCTTCCTGCGTATCGTGCAGATGTCCTTTCACATATGACAAACATAACCAGCCCGGGATAGCCATCACCAGCCCCAGCTGAGTTGTAAATAACGCATCGGCAATACCTGCAGACACGATTTGACTGTCAGCCCCGTCGGTCATCATGCCGGTGAAACTGCCCTGCAATCCCATGATGGTGCCAAGCAGCCCCATCAGCGGCAACGCCCCTACCAGCACGGATGGCGTCATCAACGGGTCGCTGTCTTTACTGCGAACGTCCTTATCGAACCGGTTCAGGTACAGCATCCAGATTTGCTGAAAGGCAAACCAGCCGGTCAGTACCATGACCCAGCACAAGGGGTTGCCGGTGAATAATTCAATCATCAGCTTGCTCCGGATGGATGTCCGGATCCTAACAATTCAGTGTCAGTATCCCGCGCCTGCGCATCAAGCTCTTCCTGATGACTGTTGCCCTCGTCGCCACTTAAAATAAGTGCAAAGTTCTCCAGTTCCGTGTAGTACTGACGCGCTTTGCGGCTAAGGAGAGCATTAAGGATCAGTGCAGGAATAGCGACGATCAAACCCAGCTCCGTCGTCACCAGTGCTTTGGCGATACCGCCGGAAATCACTTCAGGGTCGCTTGAGCCGAATGATGTCATCATGCGGAAGGTTTCGATCATGCCGCTTACCGTTCCCAGCAGTCCCAGCAGAGGAGCCACAGCGGCAGTAACAGCCACAGCATTGATCCACTTATCGAGGGTCTGCCGGTCTTGTTGCAGTTGTACAAACAGCTGATCATCACGGTCACGGAACGTTACCGCCTGCTCAGCAATTTTAAGTAAGTCTTCCTGCATGCCTTTAAATTGGGCACGGGCCGCGCCACCCGACTGCAGAATCTTATCCAGCATCGCCTGGGACCGCACCGGAATCACTTTAGGCAGACGAAGCAGTTGCACCACTTTAAGCAGACCGATAACAGTAGCAATTAGCGCGAACAGTAAAATAGGGACTACCCAGATACCGCCTTTCACCACGTGCTCAATCACACCTTCGTTTGCAGACTCACGGGTAAGTGCACGGCCAAGGGTCGGGTCCAGGACAACGGTGCCCGCCTGCTCCTGCATAGTTGCCGCCAGCCCTGAGGGCAACATCCCTTTGGTTTGCAGTCTGCCGGATACGGTTTCAGCCAGTCCTACCGCATCATTGTGTTTAAACCAGGTAACCGGTCCTACCGACAGTGACGGTACGCTGGCCAGTTCACCGTTTTCCAGTACCAGCGTACGGGACTGCCAGCCGGGCAGAGAGGCGGTTTTCACTGCAGCGTCAGACACAGCAGCCATTTTAGCAGCGGTGTCCATGGCGTTTACTTCATTAAACGGTAAGCCCTGCTGTTGCAGGAAACGGTTGAGCAGGTTCTGTTGATAGGTTTGCTGCTCTTTCCATTCAGATAAGCGTTCTTCCAGCTTGCTCAGACTCAGTGTTTTTTCATCTGCGAGACGGCGGGCGACCGCAGTTTTGTCCCGTAAAGACATCACGTCTTTTTCTAACTGACTGAGGGTAGATGACAACGAAACCCGCTCTTTTACGATGCGTGATTCAGCGCTGCTCAGACTGCGCTTTGCGCTTTCAATTTTGTTCAGCATGTCCTGCTGCTGTGCACCGGCACCTGCAGAGGCCCACGCTAGCATAGTAAGGAGTAAAATTCTTTTCATCTTAACGACCTCCGCCATTTACCGGATTTTGCGCAGTAAAAGGTAAAGGCAGCGCAATAAATTCGGGTTGCTGACGGCGCTCGAAAACCGCCAGTGCGCGGCTGATGGCTTCACCATCAACACTGTCGTCGAAGTGCCATGTCCATTGTCCGTTCTCCGGGTAGCCGGAACCGGCCACACTACCGTCGTTGTT
Source organism: Alteromonas sp. (assembly GCF_984505615.1). Classification (NCBI taxonomy): domain Bacteria; kingdom Pseudomonadati; phylum Pseudomonadota; class Gammaproteobacteria; order Alteromonadales; family Alteromonadaceae; genus Alteromonas; species Alteromonas sp. Next base: position 15,537 of record NZ_CFHOXV010000045.1, read on the forward strand.
TGCAAACCAGGCCAGCTGTGACCCCAGATATAACTGTTTCACCACCACTTCTTTACCGTCAGGCGCCGTGAGCACGTCTTCGTTTACCGTGAGCTTGCTGTCGAATTGTTCCAGCCGGGATAATTTAGCCAGTGCGACCTGCAAAATTTGCGAAGGATTGTCGCCACCATCACCGGCCAGCGCGGCATCTTCCTTGTCCCAGTTAAACTTCAGAGGCGGTGGCAAGCTTTCGTATAAACTATTGATGCGGGTAACCAGAGAAGATAGTGCACCTGTTACATCAGCCTGCTGACTTTCAAGGGTGTTTTGTTCGGCCAGCAGAGCATTCCGGCGGGCATCCACGTCATCCTGTGAATCATTACTGGTCGCAAGAATTTTCTGCAACTGCGATTTCTCGGCTTTCAGCAGGTCTATCCGCTGACGGACCACCGGTTCCTGTTCCTGCCAGTCCATGACCAGCTTGCGCTCCTGCGCCTCAATTTGCAGCCACTGGCGGGTCAGTCCGTCCATATCATCTGTCACGGCAGCCATGGCGTTACCGGTCAATAGTGATGCAGTAAGCAAAATACCGGCACTGCATGTAGCCGGTATTCTCAGACGCCCCATTTGCATTGTCTTCATTCCCGTTCCCTTCATTACAAAAAACCGGTAACACAAAGACTGTGTTACCGGCTGGTATCATCAAAAGTGGTAAGTTGCCGACAGCAGCCAGTTACGGCCCGGCTCATTATAGGTATTCGCCCCTGCGTTGGTTTGGGTACCTTCACGTAAAATCGTTTTATCAAACAGGTTCTTCACTGAAATGGTAAAATCGATGTTTTTGTAGGTATACACACTGTTCAGGTTAACGATGGTGTAAGGGTCACGCGGTTCAGGATTTTCAATATCTGCACCGCTGGTCGTGCTGGTTGTCGGGCTTTCTGTTTCGCCGTAATGCTGGGCGCTGGCAACCAGTTCCCAGTTTTCTGTAACAGTCCATGCTACCTGCGTATTGATTGTGTAATCAGGCACGATTGACAACGGCTGACCGGTTTCTTTGTCTTCCGATTCAATCATCACTGTGGCATTCACAGACCATTCGATGTCGTCAGTAAACGGCACAAGCAGGTTACCTTCCAGACCTTCAATAACGGCTTCCGGTGTGTTGTACCACTGGAAAATTTGCACGTAAGTGTCAGCATTACCACCGTCCAGTACGTAAATCGGTGCGGTATTTCCGGTCACGATTTTGTTCTTATAATCGTTGTGGAAATACGTTAAACCGGCATTGATGCCGTTATCATTACCGGCGTAGTTAATACCGATTTCTTTGTTCACCGACGTTTCATGTTCCAGATCCGGGTTACCCAGAATTGAACAACCGCTTCCCTGGCTGGGGTAATCCACCGGACAACCGTTACCACGGGTGGTATAGACATAGTTAGGGTTCAGCTGATACAGGTTAGGGGCTTTAAACGCACGGCTGATACCGGCCTGGAATGAAATTTCAGACGTTGACTGCCAGCTCATGTTCAGGCTGGGAGATACGTTGTTGCCAGCTTCACTGTGGTGATCTAAACGTACGCCCGGCGTCAGCATAATGTCATCAGTAAGAACGATGTTGTCCTCGACGTACAGGCCGAACAATTCTGAGCTCATGTGAGGGTCGCGGTCGGCTGCGTCAATGTCAGTACCATCAATAACCACGCCGTCAGCCACATTAATACCGGCCTGATTAGACGACGCATCATCCTGACGCTCACCACGGAATTCGGCACCCACTGTCATAGTCTGGGCTTTTCCGAACAGATCCAGCGGAATGTTCCACTCAGATTTGGCAGTCAGATTGCGCAGCATGATGGTCACGGTTTCACCGGTCTCGGTGTTGAAACGGCCTTCCGTACCACCTGCAAGCCCTTCGCTCAAACGTGTGTTATCTGTTTCTTCAAACTGGATGTAAGAGAAAGAGTCGCCAAAATCGAACGTACCGCGATGGGTACCGGAAAGTGTTTTACGTCTTACAACATTGGTTTCCTGACCAATGTATAACTGACTTTGCGCGTTATCTACGCCCTGGAATGCGTTGTCACCGGCGTATTCATTACCCTGACGGCTGTATGCCGCTTCTACTTCCCAGGTATTGGTTTCGTCCTGGTCAAAGCGCACCAGCGTACGGAAATCAATGTTCTCAACACCTTCTGAGCCGGCGGCTACGTTGCTGTCCTCAACGGTGGCATCGCGGTTAATATCCGGAGAATCACCTTCCTGTTTATTGTAGTTCAGCACGGTACGGTGAGAGAAGCGCTCAGATAACGGGCCGCTGACCACGACATCTGCGCGTTTGTTACCACCTTCCAGCGAATTTTCAGGAATTTCGGTTTGTACTGTAATGCTGCCTGCGGCTACATCCGGTTTTTTGGTAATGATGTTAATGACACCACCGGATGCGCCTGAACCGTAACGGGCCGCTGCCGGACCACGAATAACTTCGATACTTTCAATAGCTTCAGGCGGCACCCAGTTACTGTCGCCACGGGTGTTCCGTTCACCTGAACGGCCCATTTTTACACTGTTGCGGGACAATACAGGCTTACCGTCGATAAGAATCAGGGTATTTTCCGGGCCCATGCCGCGAATGTCGATCTGGCGGTTGTTGCCGTATTGGCCTGTACTTGTGTTGCCGGTCAGATTAATACCCGGCATGGTTTTCACCAGTTCGGAGATGTCATTGGTAACCGGACGACGTTTGAAATCTTCCGCTGTAATAACCGACACACCCTGGGCTTGCTTAAGCTCTTCTGAAGCGGCTTGAACAACAGTGGTGTCGAGGGTTTCTAATTCTTCATTTTCTTGCGCGAAAACAGCGGCTGATAAGCCGGGAAATAATGACGTGAGCAGTACTATCTTACCTAATTTAGGCATTACTTTTTCCTTGAAACTCAGAGTGTTTTTATGTGGATGAAAAATAACTTACGAGAACACGGGAATACCGGCGGGTGAAAACGCTCATCTAATCTTTTAACTATACTTCCGTTCAATGCGTATTAAAACATATATACCAATGAGAATCATTATCATTTGTTATTAAAATAATTAAAGATATTTTTTAATCGATTTTAATAGTCGGATGTGTGTTCGAGATGTGTCAGGAAGGGGTATTGGATATAGCTGTCGAGTAAATTGATCAGCGAGAACTCGTTGGCCAGGGCCTGATAGTCACCGCTTTCACGGAATTTCGCTAACTCAAGATTGAATTTGTCCCGGAGCTGCTTATTTGGAATGACGGCATGATAAGGGCTGACATCAAAGAGTTCGTGCACAGTCACTTCCACATCCTGTCCCTTAGGATGTTTACTGCGTATCGCTTCGAAAATATTCCGGTCCAGTACAATAGCATCCACACTGCCAAGCAGCAGCATACTGACCTGACGGTGTTGGTCGGCCATTTCAAGATAGCCCTTGTGCTTTGCTACTGCTTGCGAAAATTGGGGACCGAGAGCTTCTGACGCAGTCTGAAATGCCACAACGGTGTGGTTTTTAAGATCTTCCACCCGCTCAATAGACAAATTACGGTTCTTCAGTGTCACCACAACATTCTGGTATACAACATACACGTCACTGAACCAGGCTTCGGGAATGTCGTTCCGGCGGCTCACTGAAAGGGCCACATCCACATCACGCTCTTTGACAAGTCTGACTGAGCGGCCCATGGGCACATACATCATGTTGGGTTCGTAACCGGCATTTTGAAGAACAGATTTAACCAGCTCGATCTCAAAACCGGTATCACCCTGTGCGATCACATAGGGTGGCTTGTCCCAGCCGGAAACCACATCCACACTGCGCACCACGGCGCCGGATGCCGGAGCAGCCAGAAAAGCTAACATTACCAGTTTGGCCAACAGTCTCATTGGTTTTCCTGTCTCAATACCTCTTATAAAGGTAGCACCTGCCAGTGAGAAACGAAATCAGACATAAGGATACTTCTTCGGGCGGTGTTCAAAATTCGGCTTAAATGGTGCTGCGGGGTGCGCTTTGCATGCAGTAACTGATAAAATATCTGCTGATTAACGTTTTCCCTTGAAAGAGTACCCATGTCCTGGATCCAGTTACGAATCGATTCTGACTCTGAACATGCAGAGCAAATTGGCAATATGTTGAGTGCCAATGGCGCGCAGGCTGTTACATTTGTTGATGCCAAAGACACGCCTATGTACGAACCCAAGCCCGGTGAGACCATGCTGTGGCCGGATACGCAGGTAGTCGGGTTATTCAGTGCAGCCGACGACATGAAAGCGGTGATTCAGAGACTTGAACAATCGAAGGTGCTGGGCAAAGGCTTTAAACACAAACTTGACCAGTTAGAAGACAAAGACTGGGAACGGGAGTGGATGGATAATTTTCATCCCATGCAGTTCGGTAAGCGTTTGTGGATTTGTCCCAGCTGGCGTGATGTGCCGGATCCTGATGCGGTAAACGTTATGCTCGACCCGGGTCTGGCTTTCGGTACCGGCACGCACCCTACCACAGCACTCTGTCTGCGTTGGCTCGACAGCCTCGACCTGGAAGGCAAAACCGTGGTCGATTTCGGTTGTGGTTCAGGTATTCTCGCGCTGGCGGCACTGAAACTGGGAGCAAAAGAAGTGATCGGTATTGATATCGACCCTCAGGCCCTGCAGGCATCCATGGAAAATGCCCGCCGCAACGGTGTGGAAGACCGCTTAAGTGTGTATCTGCCTGAAGATCAACCCCAACTGGAAGCCGATGTGGTCATGGCCAATATTCTCAGCGGGCCACTCATTGAACTGCAATCCGTTATCACTGCCTACTGCAAAACCGGTGGAAAGCTCGTTTTATCAGGCATTCTGGAAGAGCAGGTGGAAAAAATTGAAGCGGCTTACCAGACCAGTTTTTCCCTGGAACCCAGTGCTGTAGAAGGCGATTGGGCAAGAGTCAGCGGCATAAGAACCCACTGAATCTATTCATAAAACTGTCAGAAATCTGTCAAATACACCGGCCGTGGCCTTTTTCAACGAAAGGCTAACGGGCTATTTCACACGCAAAACTCGCCAGCACTGTCAATAGCCCGGCTTGAAATTTTGTGTGATTTTTAGCCTTTTCAAGGCTTGCGAAAACACGTAAACTTAGCGCCCCGTTTTGGCCTGGTGTATAAATTCTGCGCAACAGTTGGCTGTAAAGTATGCGAATCGGACCTCACACACTCCAGAACAATTTGATGCTCGCGCCTATGGCTGGCGTGACAGACAGGCCCTTCCGGCAGATGTGCAGGAGAATGGGGGCAGGGTTAGTTGTATCTGAAATGTTGTCCAGCAACCCCAAGGTCTGGAAAACCGCAAAATCCATGCATCGTATGGATCATACCGGTGAAGACGGGATCCGCTCGGTACAGATTGCCGGCGCAGATCCTGACCTGATGGCGCAGGCGGCACAATTTAACGTTGAGAACGGTGCGCAAATCATCGATATCAACATGGGTTGTCCGGCCAAAAAGGTGAATAAGAAATTAGCTGGTTCAGCGCTCTTGCAGTACCCGGAGCTTGTAGAAAGCATTGTCCGGGCAGTGGTAGACGCTGTTGACGTACCAGTCACTCTGAAAATCCGTACAGGGTGGGACACAGATAACCGCAACGGGGCAGACATTGCCCGGATTGCGGAGCAGAACGGCATACAATCGCTGGCAGTTCACGGCAGAACGCGGGCTTGTATGTACCGGGGAAATGCAGAATACGACACCATTCGTGCCATTAAACAGGCGGTGTCTATTCCTGTAATCGCAAATGGCGATATTACTTCTCCGGAAAAAGCACGTTTCGTACTTGAGTATACCGGTGCTGACGGCGTAATGATTGGGCGCGGTGCGCAAGGTAATCCGTGGATTTTTAAACAAATCCAACATTACCTGCAAACAGGTGAAAACTTGCCGCCTCCTTCGTTGTCAGAACAGCAAGCGGTATTACATGAGCACGTTGTAAATGTACACGACTTCTACGGCGGCATTATGGGTGTGAGAATAGCCCGGAAGCACGTAGGGTGGTATCTCGCGGAGCACGACACGGAAAATCAGTTTCGCCGGACATTCAATGGTCTTGAGGAAGCTGACGCTCAACTCAACGCCCTTGATGCGTATTTTCAATCGCTGCAAACGAGAGATAAGCGACAGATCTCTCCTGCGGCATAGTAATGACTAACTAATAGAGCAAGAAAGTATTATGTTCGATCAAAATGTGACTTCACCTTTTACTACAACAGTAACTACTCCTTCACAAACTCAGGCACAGAAGCCTCTGCGTGACTCAGTAAAGCAAGCGGTAAACAAATACCTGAAGCAACTGGACAACGCTAACATCGATAATCTGTACGAACTTGTTCTGGCTGAAGTTGAAGCGCCGTTACTGGAAGAAGTAATGACTTACACCCGCGGCAACCAGACACGCGCCGCCATCATGATGGGCATCAACCGTGGCACACTGCGCAAAAAGCTGAAGCAGTACGGCATGAACTAAGATTAAAGGGCTTAGCCCGACTTTAAGAGCACCAAACGGTGCTCTTTTTTGTTCCACTCGTTAACTTACGCAAAGAGCTCAACACCACTATGCAAACACCTAAACCTATCAAGCGCGCCCTGTTAAGTGTTTCTGACAAAACCGGCATCGTTGAATTTGCCACGTCATTACACAACAAAGGCGTTGAACTGCTATCTACCGGCGGTACGGCAAAATTACTGGCGGAAGCCGGTTTGCCGGTTAAAGAGGTTTCAGAACACACTGGCCACCCTGAAATCATGGACGGTCGTGTGAAAACTCTGCACCCGAAAATCCACGGCGGCATTCTGGGTCGTCGCGGTCAGGACGAAGGTGTAATGGCTGAGAACAATATCGCGCCAATCGATCTGGTTGTAGTGAACCTTTACCCGTTCGCTGCCACTGTCGCAAAAGACGATTGCACGTTGGAAGACGCGATTGAGAACATCGATATCGGTGGCCCTACGATGGTTCGCGCTGCAGCGAAAAACCACAAAGATGTGACAATTGTGGTTAAAGCAGCGGATTACAGCCGCGTGCTTGCTGAAATGGAAGAAAATGCAGGTTCACTGACGTACCAGACACGTTTCGACCTGGCCATTAAAGCTTTCGAACATACCGCAGAATATGACGGCATGATTGCCAACTACTTCGGCGCCCGCATTGATTCTGTTGAGTGCGCAGACGACTGTGAGCACGAGCACAGTGAATTCCCCCGTACGTTCAACGTGCAGATGAGCAAAAAGCAGGATCTGCGTTACGGTGAGAACAGCCACCAGTCTGCGGCTTTCTATGTTGAGAACAACATTCAGGAAGCGTCTGTTGCTACTGCTGAGCAGCTTCAGGGTAAAGAACTGTCTTTCAATAACATTGCAGATACCGACGCCGCGCTGGAATGCGTGAAAGAATTCGACGTACCGGCTTGTGTCATTGTTAAGCACGCAAACCCTTGTGGTGTGGCACTGGGTGACAACATCCTTGAAGCCTATGACCGCGCTTTCAAAACTGACCCGACGTCTGCTTTCGGCGGTATCATCGCGTTTAACCGTGAACTGGATGGCGACACGGCGAAAGCCATTGTTGACCGTCAGTTTGTTGAAGTCATCATTGCCCCTACCGTCAGCGAAGAAGCGAAAGCCATCGTTGCTGAAAAGAAAAACGTACGTCTGCTGGCGTGTGGTGACTGGCAGGGTCAGCTTACCGACGGTTTCGACTTCAAACGTGTTAACGGCGGCCTGTTAATTCAGGAACGTGATTTTGGCATGGTGGATATGGAAGATCTGAAAGTCGTTTCTAAGGTACAACCTTCAGAAGAGCAATTACGCGATCTGATGTTCTGCTGGAAAGTAGCAAAATACGTGAAATCTAACGCTATCGTTTATGCTAAAGACAGCATGACCATCGGTGTGGGTGCAGGCCAGATGAGCCGTGTGTATTCTGCGAAAATCGCCGGTATTAAAGCGGCCGATGAGAACCTGGAAGTGGCAGGTTCAGTAATGGCATCTGATGCATTCTTCCCGTTCCGCGACGGTATTGATGCAGCCGCGGCTGCCGGTATCAAGGCGGTAATCCAGCCGGGCGGTTCAATGCGTGACGATGAAGTTATCGCAGCAGCTGATGAACATGGCATTGCTATGGTGTTCACCGGCATGCGTCACTTCCGCCATTAATTGAAAAAGTTGTTTACGGTAAAGGTTGTGGCTTTCGCCACAACCCTTTTGCGTTTTTACTGTCCTGCGTTAACCTAGGTTTTGCAGTATGAGTATTACCCAAGCTATGCACCGTTAAAACAATTAAGGATCAATTATGAAGACCACGATGCGTGTAATTGCCGCTTCTTTGCTTGCTGTATCTGCTTCACTCACATCAACACTGGCCAGCGCAGACGCTATTACCGATGCGGTAAAAAACGATAACCGCTCAGCGGATGCCAAAGCCCGTGACGAATACCGTCATCCTCAACAAACTCTGCGCTTTTTCGGTATTGAACCGGACATGACCGTTGTTGAGATCTGGCCCGGCGGTGGCTGGTATGCCGATATTCTTGCACCTTTATTAAAAGACGACGGCAATTATATTGCGGCGCACTTCTTTATGTTCGACGGTGCACCGGGTTATTACGCAGGTTCGCTCAACGGCTTCAAAGAAAAAGCCAAAGCGGGCGGCCCTTATGAGGGTGCCACGATTACGGCTTTCCATCCTTCAAAGAGCCCTGACATTGCCCCTGACGGCAGTGCAGACGCAGTGCTGACCTTCCGTAATGTCCATAACTGGTACATGGGCGGCGATAAAGAAGGCGTGACCAGCTCGTTTAAGTCGTTCTACAAAGCCCTGAAGCCCGGCGGCATCCTGGGCGTAGTTGATCATGAATTACCGGAATCCGCTGCTGACGAAGCAATGAAAAGCAGCGGTTATATGAAAAAGTCTTTTGTCATCGATGCTGCTGAAGCTGCCGGTTTCAAACTGGTTGCGGAAAGTGACGTAAATGCTAATCCTGCAGACAATGCCGATCACGCTAAAGGCGTGTGGACCTTGCCACCTTCACTGCGCTTAGGCGAAGAAGATCAGGCAAAGTATCTGTCTATTGGTGAAAGCAACCGGATGACACTTAAATTTATTAAACCTGAATAAGAGATAACGGAACGCTTTGATGAACGTACTAGTTATTGGCAGCGGTGGCCGTGAACACGCATTAGCGTGGAAAGCCGCACAATCTGACTCTGTCTCCACTGTTTATGTTGCGCCGGGTAATGCAGGCACAGCCACTGAACCTAAGCTGAAAAACGTGAACATTGGTGTAACAGACATCGAAGGTTTGCTGGCGTTTGCCAAAGACACCGCGATTGACTTAACCATTGTCGGCCCTGAAGCGCCGCTGGTTGAAGGTGTTGTTGACGCGTTTCAGGCTGCCGGTCAGATGATTTTCGGACCGACACAAGCTGCGGCACAACTGGAAGGTTCCAAAGCGTTTACTAAAGATTTCTTAGCCCGCCATGCCATTCCTACAGCGGAATACCAGAACTTCACTGAAATCGATCCTGCTATCGCCTATGTGCGTGAAAAAGGCGCACCGATTGTCGTGAAGGCTGACGGTCTGGCCGCCGGTAAAGGTGTAATCGTTGCGATGACGTTACAGGAAGCTGAAGATGCCATCCGTGACATGCTTGCAGGTAACGCATTTGGTGACGCCGGCAGCCGCGTGGTAATCGAAGAGTTTCTTGATGGTGAAGAAGCCTCTTTCATCGTGATGGTAGACGGTAAAAATGTTGTGCCTTTCGCCACCAGCCAGGATCACAAACGTGCAGGTAACGGCGACTCTGGTCTGAACACCGGCGGTATGGGTGCATACTCACCGGCTCCGGTTGTGACGCAGGAAATCCATAACCGCGTAATGAAGGAAGTCATCATGCCTACCGTTGAAGGTATGGCAAGTGAAGGGAATCCTTACACAGGCTTCCTGTATGCAGGCCTGATGATCATGGCAGACGGTACGCCAAAGGTTATCGAATACAACTGCCGTTTCGGCGATCCTGAAACCCAGCCTATCATGATGCGTTTGCAGTCTGATTTGGTGGCAATGTGCCAACTGGCCTGTAAAGGCGAACTGGCCGGCAAAACCATTGATTTTGATGAGCGCGCCGCGGTTGGTGTTGTACTGGCTGCAGGGGGTTACCCTGGCAGTTACGACAAAGGTGATGTCATTGAAGGGCTGGATAAAGCTGCTGCTCACGAAGGCAAGGTTTTCCATGCCGGCACGGCCATGAAAGACGGTAAGGTAGTGACTGCTGGCGGTCGTGTACTGTGTGCCACTGCACTGGGCAACAATGTTACCGAAGCACAACAGAAAGCCTATGAATTACTGAATACCATCAGTTGGAAAGATGTGTATTTCAGAACAGATATCGCATACCGCGCTATCGCCCGTGAAGCAAGCGGTCAGGCATAATCCGGTAAGGGCGCTGCGGCGCCCTTTCTTTTTATCTTTTCTTCCCGTTCCTCCAAAGAAAGACCTTATTCTCTGGTCGTAACCCGACAGTCCCGGAAATTTCCCCGTTATATACGACTAAAGCACGGTGTGCCCGCCGGCACTTTCCAATTAGTCTTACAGGTCTGTACAAAAACGCTTCAAGATAGTCAGATATGGCGAAATTTATCGAGCAAATTGAAAAACTGTTGCTGATCCTCATTATGCTGGCGACGCTGGTTGCAGTGGGCGATGAAATCATGCACATGTTTCATCAGCGTAAGGTTGAACTGTCAGATCTGCTGCTATTGTTTATCTACGCCGAAGTCATCGGCATGCTGGCCGCGTACTATAACAGCAGCCGGATTCCGGTTACGTTGCCACTGATCATCGCCATGACAGCGCTCAGCCGCATGATTATTTTGCAAAGCAAAGAGCTGGATAAAATTGTGCTTCTTTATGAGTCCAGCAGTATCTTGTTGCTCAGTATTGCCGCAGTGATCATGAGTCTGAAAGATAAAATCAGTTTGGAGAAACTGAAAAACCGGCATCTGAATCCTCCCGGTTAACGGCGTACAAAGCACGCCCGGCAATGGCCGGGCACTATAAATCAGGTGAATTTCGAACCCGTTGCGGACTTATTCTGCAACATAGTTCCCCTTGATTCTTCCGTGCTGCCAGCTTATAACAGAAGTCCGGTATTCCTATTCTGTGATTATGTCAGCTAAACATCCGATTATTGCCATCACCGGTTCTTCCGGCGCAGGCACCACAACAACGACAAATGCGATCACGCACATCTTCCGTAACCTGAATGTCAATGCGGCAGTGGTTGGCGGTGACAGCTTCCATCGTTTTACCCGTCCGGAAATGGAGGTGGAGATCCGCAAAGCGCAGGAACAGGGCCGCCATATCAGTTACTTCGGCCCCCGCGCCAACGATTTTGAGTTACTCGAAACCCTGTTTAAAGAATACGGACAAACCGGCACCGGCCAATTCCGCCAGTATCTGCACACCTTCGATGAAGCAGTACCCTTTAACCAGATGCCGGGCACATTCACGCCCTGGCAGGCGCTGCCGGAAAACACTGACTTACTGTTCTATGAAGGTCTGCACGGTGGTGTTGCCACCGAAGAAAATGACGTGGCGAGCCATGTGGATTTGCTGGTAGGCATGGTACCGATTGTAAATTTGGAGTGGATCCAGAAAATTGTCCGCGATACCACTGACCGGGGACATTCCCGTGAAGCGGTGATGAGCAGTATTGTGCGCGGACTGGACGATTATTTTCAGTACATCACACCGCAGTTTTCCCGCACTCACGTTAATTTCCAGCGTGTTCCCACTGTCGACACTTCTAATCCGTTCAGTGCCAGAGAGATCCCTACCCAGGATGAAAGTTTTGTCGTCGTACGATTCCGCCGTGAAATGAAAAACGTTGATTATCCGTATCTGCTGCAAATGATCGACGGCGCCTTTATGTCCCGCATTAACACCCTGGTGGTACCGGGTGGAAAAATGGGTCTGGCGATGGAATTAATCCTCACACCGCTGATTGAAGATATTCTTGATCAGAAGCGACGGGCAGGCAGTCAGATGGATTGGGTGAGCGAGCAGTAAGCAATTCGTACATAGCCGTTAACAGCCCGTTTTCATTGTGTTTTCATCATTCAAATGCATAACGGATATAACTGATTTTCCGCGGTTTACAACGCACCGGGCGTTCAGCCGCGGGCCCTGAAAACGTATAATTTACCCCTTACAATTTGGGGGTAAAAACCATGCTGGATTATGTACTCATCGGCATAGCTGTACTGGCGTTACTTGGCGTCGTTTTCGAAGAAGTCATTCACGTAAACAAAGCCAAAACGACGCTTTTTCTCGGAACACTTGCCTGGATCCTTCTTTTTATAAACGCTAACCGCGGGCCCGGTTTAGAAGAGCTCAACGAACACCTTACTGAAAACATCAGCGAAATCTCCACCCTGTGGCTGTTCCTCGTTGCTGCCATGACCTTTGTTGCTTACCTTAACCGTAAAGGCATGATTGAGAATATGCTCAATATCATCATGCCAGCCAAAATTACGCTGCGAAAGCTTATCTTCTTCACCGCCATCTTCAGTTTCTGTTTCTCTTCTCTGGCAGACAACATCACCGCCACTCTGGTGTCCATAGCCATGGTACTGTCACTGGGATTACCGTTTAACCAGACCATGCGCTTTGCGGTACTGGTGGTATTCGCGGTGAACTCCGGCGGCGTGTCACTCATCACCGGCGATGTAACCACTCTGATGATTTTCCTCGACGGCAAGGTTACTATCACGCAGTTGCTGCTGCTCATCATTCCGTCCCTTTCCGCCGTACTATTCCTGGCAATGATGCTGAGTATTGGTATGAACGGCACCGTAAAGATAAAGAAAACCCGTCATGATATGCGTTCCGTTGACTATGTCATTGCCGGTATATTCTTATCCACCATCATACTGACTCTGGTTGCCAACGTGCTGTTTGCCATTCCGCCGATGCTGTGTTTCCTGGCCGGTATGGCTGTCATGTTCCTGGTCGCGACCTTCATGGGTGAAGAGAAGTATCATGATCCGATCCTGGACTACATCCGCCTCATTGAGTTCGACACCCTGCTGTTTTTCCTGGGTGTACTGTTGCTGGTTGGTATGCTGGACCATATCCACGCACTGGGTGCATTGCTCGAGGTGTACAACATCTTCCCGTCAACCGGCGCAAACTTCATCATGGGCGTGCTGTCTTCAATGATTGATAACGTGCCACTGACAGCCGCACTGCTGAAAGCTGATATATCCATGTCTACCGCAGAGTGGATGGCGTTTACCTATGCCGTAGGCGTAGGGGGTTCACTGCTGATCATCGGCTCTTCGGCGGGGATTGTCACCATGAGTAAAGTGAAGGGTCTGACCTTCGCTAAGTACGGCAAATTCGTCTTGCTGTTGTTGCTGGCTTACTCTTTCGGTTTTGCCATGGTTCTGCTGATGGCGGACCTGGTACTCGGCTGACATCATTTGTAACATTCCACGGACATTCGCAACATCTCTGTGCTTTTGTCCGTGACCTGAAGTGGTTATAGTTAAGGTAACTTAAGACAGTACCCGCCGTTTTGCGCGGCGTACTGCTTTTTATTACCGGTTACACAGCCACTGTTCAGGAATAACAACCATGGGTCAGGAAACGTCCAAAATACTTGTTGTCGATGATGATATGCGCCTTCGCAGCCTGCTGGAGCGTTATCTTGTTGAACAGGGCTTCCAGGTGCGCAGCGCAGCTAATGCAGAGCAAATGGACCGCCTGCTTGAGCGCGAGAACTTCCATCTGATGGTTCTGGACCTGATGCTGCCGGGTGAAGATGGTTTATCTATCTGCCGGCGCATGCGACAGGCAGAGAACGACATGCCCATCATCATGCTGACAGCCAAGGGTGACGAAGTCGACCGCATTATCGGCCTTGAAATGGGCGCCGATGACTACCTGCCCAAGCCGTTTAATCCCCGCGAACTGCTGGCCCGTGCTAAAGCCGTATTACGACGCAAAACCACAGAAGCGCCCGGCGCACCGTCCAGAGACGAGCAGATTGTTGAGTTCGGTGATTACAGCCTGAACCTCGCTACCCGCGAAATGACAGCCGCAGGCAAGCCGCTGTCGTTAACCAGCGGCGAATTTGCCGTGCTTAAATCACTGGTCACCCACCCCAGAGAACCGCTTTCCAGAGACAAACTGATGAACCTGGCCCGTGGCCGTGATTACAGCGCGCTGGAACGGAGTATCGACGTGCAGGTTTCCCGTCTGCGCCGCATGCTGGAGAAAGACCCGGCAAGCCCGCGCTATATTCAGACAGTATGGGGCCTTGGCTACGTGTTTGTGCCGGATGGTGGCGCTGCATAAGATGATGTTCCTGGCGTGAGGCTGCTTCCTAAAAGTGCATTCGGACAAACCGTACTGCTGATCGGCGTACTGCTGCTGATCAATCAGGTGGTGTCCTATCTGTCAGTCACCTACTATTTCGTGCGTCCTACCACCCAGCAGATCAGCAGCTTGCTGGCAACGCAGGTACAAAGCGTGCAGTCGCAGGGGCTGATGAGCGCGCCTCTTGAGCAACGGCTGGCCTATGCAAAACAAACCAAAGTCGAAATTATGACCACGGAGCAGGCGCTGCAGCAGGGCCTGCGTGATGCCACCCACTATAATTTTATGTCTTCGCAGGTATCTTCCCAAATTGGTGTCAAAGCAGATGTGCGGATCAGTACAGCTGAAACCGCCGTTGGCAGCGAGCCTTACCGGGTGTGGATATCTCTCAGTACGCGACCGAACATCTGGGTCAGTATTCCTCTGATAGGCGGTAACGACGCCCATATTTCACCGCCCCCCACCATGTATCTGATGGTAATCGGTATTTTGAGTGTTACCGGCGGCTGGTGGTTTGTACGCCATCTTAACCGGCCGCTTCAGGCCCTGCAGCAGGCCGCATTGCAGGTCGGCAGAGGACAGTTTCCGCCCCCGCTGAAAGAACAGGGCAGCAGCGAAATGCGGGAAGTGACCCGCGCATTCAACCGCATGAATCAGGGTATAAAGCAGCTGGAGGATGAGCGGACATTAATGACTGCCGGTATTTCTCACGATTTACGTACCCCGCTTACCCGAATCAGGCTGGCTTCGGAAATGCTGCCGGAAGAAAGTGAGTGGGTGCGTGACGGCATCAATGAAGACATCGAAGATATGAATGCCATTATCGATCAGTTCATTGAATACGCCCGCTTTGACCGTACCGGCGAATGGGAAAATGCCAATCTGAATACGCTTATCGGTGATATGGTAAGGGTGCATGAGCGTTACGAAAGCCATCATATCACCCTGAAACTGACCTCTCTGCCGGATACGCCGGTACGCACGGTAGCCATCAAACGGGTACTGGATAACCTGATAGAAAATGCCTTCCGCTACGGCGGTGACAAAATTTCGATAAGTACCTTCTTTGACCGCACGAAACAACGGGTGTATTGCCGCATCCGCGACTTCGGCCCGGGCATCCCTGACAACGAGCTGGATAACGCTTTTATGCCGTTCAAACAGGGAGATAAAGCAAGGGGCAGTCTGGGCTCAGGTCTGGGACTGGCTATCACCCGTAAAATTATCAATATGCACTTCGGCAACATCACACTCAGGAATCACCCTGAAGGTGGCCTGGTAGCGGAATTCTGGCTACCCGGCGCTCACTAGCCTCCATTCAGGCATTACTGCTATACCTGCAGCTTAATCTGGCGGCTGTAATACCAGGTGGTGCTCCACAGCCATATGCTGGCAAGCGGGATGATCCAGAAGGCGATGTGAAGCCCCTGAAAACTGGCCCAGAATCCGGTGGCAAAAGAGGCTACCTGCACCCCGATAGCATTCCCAATCAACGAAATCCCTGACAAAACCGGACCTTTTGAAGGATCCACATTCATTGCCGCCGAAAGTACCAGAGGAAAGAGACCGCCTAATCCCAACCCGAGCAGGAAATTGAAGCTGCCAATAGTCACACTGCCTGCGGCAAGCTTAATACCGAAAGCACCGGTAAGGGTCATAGTAGCCAGAATCATCATTAACCGGTAAACACTGTAATAGCGCAGGAACCAGGAAAAAATCAGCCGGCTTAATGTCATACCGGCGGTGAAACACGCCAGGAGATTGCGGGCCTGTTCACCATCGTACCCATCGTTTTTTGCGTAACTGACAAACCAGTTCGCATTACCGAACTCCACCGCCCCGTAGCCGAAACTCACCAGACACAGCAGCAAAAACACAGGCTGCCTGAGCATATCCATGTACTTCAGTGACGATTTCTTTTCTGCCGGTTTGCCTTTGCTTAGTTTTCTGTGCTGTCCGGCAATCATGAATGTGTAGGCCGACACGCAAAGCAGAAGGAAAGTCAGAAATTGCAGCGGCTTCTGCCACTCGTGAGAAAAGGTGTAGATCAGGGTCACGTAGAAAGACGCAGCGAACGTACCGAGGCTGAACATAAAGTCCATCATGGCGAACCGCTTCTCTGCGTACAACTGGGCTATGAGTGTGTGTCCGATGGTGATTACCGCAGAGCTCACCACACCGGTGAGAAACACCATCAGCAGCATCCCCTGCCAGACGGTCATCAGGGAGACCCCGAACACCAGCACCGCATCCACAGCACACAACCAGGCCAGCAGATAAAGAAAGTCGAATTTACTGACATATTTGCCGCCAAACAGAGCACCCAGCATCATGCCCAGTGAGAACAGCAGGAACAATGCTCCGCTGACGGTTTCACTCATTTCAAGATCGGCAGCAATCTCCGGCAGCAAAACGCCCCAGAGAATAAAAAGCATCCCGAACAGAAAAAATCCGCCAAATATGATCGCGGTAACCGGCCGGCGGCTCACAGGCACTCCTTAACGTCAGACGTCAGGGCTACCGTTTTCTGTAACGAACTTAGGAATATTAAACGCAATGGCCAGTACACCAAACACAAACAATAACATGGGGTACCAACAATACATGGAAACGGACAGCGGAGATAGCCCGCCCACAGCGGCGATTGTGAGGATTTGCGCACCATAGGGCACCAGCCCCTGAAAACTGCACGAGAACACGTCCAGAATACTGGCTGTACGACGGGGGTCAACGCCATATTGTTTATTCAGATCGCTGGCTATCGGACCGGCTGCCACGATAGAAATTGTGTTATTCGCCGTGGATAAATCCAGCAAACTGACTAGAGCCGCAATACTGTACTCTGCCCCCTGACGACTTTGCACACGCCGGGTTAGCACCTGAATCAGCCAGGTAATACCGCCGTAAGCATGCATCAGACTGACAATACCACCGATTGTCAGAGCGATTACGGAAAGATTCTGCATCCATCCCAGGCCGGTTTGTATACTTTGCCACATCCCCATAGGTGCGAAACTACCGGTGATAAGGCCGATAACGCCAGCTGATCCGATACCGATAGCAAGCACCAGTACCACATTCAAACCTGCCAGTGCGCAGGCAATAATGAGCATGTAGGGCAGAATGCGGATAAGTTCGTAATCACCCTGCTGTAACGAACTGGTATCCGCCACACTGACAAATGCCAGAATGATAATGGTGATTACAGAGGCCGGCAGGGTGATAAGCAGGTTAGCCTTAAATTTGTCGGTCAGCCTGACGCCCTGACTGCGGGTCGCCGCGATGGTGGTGTCTGACACAAAGGATAAGTTGTCACCAAACATGGCCCCGCCAACGACCACACCGGCCAGCAATGCCGGTGACACACCCAGGCCATCAGCCAGTCCAAGCCCGATAGGAGCCAGCGCCGTAATAGTGCCGGTAGAAGTCCCCATGGAAAAAGAAATAAAACAACAGATAATAAACAGGCCCGGCAATATCATGGGCGTTGGTATTACGCTTAACGCCAGGTTGACAGTGGCATCCCGCGCGCCGATATCGATGGTCAGCGAATAGAATGCGCCGGCGAGTAGAAATATCAGCACC
>NZ_CFHOXV010000046.1:0-32957 GCF_984505615.1 Alteromonas sp.
TCGTACAGTAGGTGCTGGTGTTGTAGCTAAAATCATCAAGTAATTGATGACTACACACTAGTCCAAAAAAAGGTCGCGCAAGCGGCCTTTTTTGTTTTTCTTTTCCTCCCGCAAAATTAGCAACTTAAAACATATCGGCTATAGTTAAGTCATCTTCTTCGTTACTCAGTAATCCCAGCTTCTTCATGACAAAAAGTTTGGCAATTATCTGGCTGCTGTTCAGCGTTGTATTCAGTACAACGTCTTTTCATGCAAGCGCGTTAAATGCTGAAAACTCCATTGCTGTCGTCGTTCACTCCGACAGTGCCGTACAGTCCCTTTCGAAAGCTGAAGTCATCGATTTATTTATGGGGCGTTTTACCGAGACATCTGACGGCGAGGTACTTATTCCTCTAGATTACAAATCTGAGCTTAATCTGAAAGGAGAGTTTTATCAGACTCTGGTAAACCGTTCTCTGCGTCAGGTGAACTCGTACTGGTCCCGTTTACTGTTTTCCGGTCGTGCCAAAGCGCCGGTTCAGGTGAATTCGGTAGCAAATCTTGGCGAGTTGTTTAATGGCAATCAGCACTATATTGCCTATGTTCCAATGAATGCTGTTTCAGAGGAGATGAAAATTGTTCTTGTACTCGAATAAAATCCGTCTCTTACTCACTTTACCTTTATTGCTTGCCTCTGCAGCGGCACAGTGCGCGGATGACGATAACTGGCGTTTCAGCGGGTTTGCGACAGTGGGCGCCAGTTACAGCAGTAACGACGAGCTTGCGTTTCGGTCGTCCTATCTGAACAAGCCCAGAAAGCACTTTAATGTCTTCACCGATACCATGGTCGGGTTTCAGTTCAACTATCACTTCTCAAACGATCTCGACCTGGTGGTACAGGCAATCGCACAGGACCGCGGTGACAGCGAAGTTGCTAATTATTTTGAAATGGCCTTCCTGCGTTATCAGTTCGACCGGAACTGGTCTGCCCGTGTTGGCCGGATGAATTACAACGCCTATTTACTCTCTGAATACAGAAATGTCAGCTATGCCTATCCATGGGTAAGACCGCCGGTCGATTTCTATTTGCCCACTTCATCAGTGTCGTATGTGGACGGTGCTGAGATCCAGTACCGCCATAACGCGAATCACGGCGTGTGGCAGCACACATTTGCTGCCGGTAAATCAGAAAGTAACCTGTTTGCCCTCGACAGTTTTACCACGATTTATTACGACTATGTTCTGAATGCTACCACCACTTACGAGGCGTACGACTGGCTTGTAAAAGTAACCGGATCCTACTTCATGGGAGACAGAACCCGCATTAGCGGCGGAGATTTCGAAGGCTTTTACGATAGTCTGCTGGCAGTACCCGATGTGCTCTGGCCCGGCGTTGATGAAGTTTATGATCATTTACACATGGACAATGAGCCCATCTGGTATTTGTCTTTAGGGTATCAGTACAACAACGATGAATGGCTGGTCATGGCAGAAATGGTCGCGATGGATTCAGCCTGGACCCTTTTATCTCCCTATGTATCCGGTTATATCAGCCTTGGCTACCGGTTTGGTGACTTTCTGCCTTACATCACTCTTGCGGGGATAGAAGAAACTGAATCATCCCGGCAATTGCCAGTTCCTGATTTCTCAAAGGCGCCGGATGCAGAAACAGCACAATATCTCGGTTTACTGTCGTTCGCCAGTCAGGAGATTTCGAATGCGATTTCACAAAGTCAGCGCTCAGTGGGTGTGGGAGTACGGTGGGATGTATCGCCGTCGTCAGCAATAAAATTCCAATATGACCATTACTGGATTGACGTTCCCGGCTATGCGCTCTGGGGAGTGAGTTTGTATCAACAAGTATCCGGAGACCACATGAGCAACGTTGTCAGCCTGACATACAGTACAACATTTTGACGTAACGCAAACGGATTGCACGAATGTTTCTACGCAGACTACACATCCGGGTTGCCTCAATTATCGCTCTTATCGGAGGCATTATTGCCATTGCCGGCGGCAGTATTGTGTATCAGCAGAGCGAAGACTCTCTGATGTTTATCACTGAACAACTGGTGGCACAACTCGCTGACAGTACCCGCAAGCCTTCTGCTATCGCCGTTTATGTGGAAGACGATATTCTGGCCAAAGAGATCACCGAAGGTCTGGTGAGAAATGATTTAGTCATGGCCGCGGTAGTGACGACTAATGAAGGAATACTGGCCCAAAGCGGGGAGCTTACGACGCAGGAAGGTGGTGTTGTTATTCCTTTGATTCATCCGTTTATTGAAGATCAAACCATCGGTAAGCTCTCTGTATATCCGGATATTGAATTTATTCAACGCAACGTAAGCGAGTTCGCGATGCAGGGGAGTTTTTCGATGTTACTGGTTGCTCTGTGCATTACAGTGGCCGTAGCAATAGTGACTAACGAAATGCTGTCCAGACCACTCTTGAAGCTGAGCCGCGAGTTTGAGCGGGTTGACCCTTCCGACCCTGACAACCTGCAAACTATTACAGTGGTGAAGAAACGGCAGGATGAACTGGGTAAGCTGATTAGCCGGATGAACGGAATGATATCCGCGACGCGGCATTTTTACTTACAGGAAAAGCAACTTCGCAAAGACACCGAGAAACTGGAACGGCAATTCCGTCTTCTTTTTGAAAGGGCCACTATAGGCATTGCGCTGATTTCCCCGAAAAAAGGCCTGTTGCAGGCAAATCCGGCGTTCAGAAACATGCTGGGTGATATCAGTTCGCTGGACACATTTTGTCGTAAATTTAACGAGTCCGGGCAGGTTGAAGCCATCGCCTCCAGCTTCTCAAAAAGAGAAAACGCTGAACAGGACTCTGTCGACCTTTCCTATTACGAGAACGGTGATGTTAAATGGGTGCACTGTCTGTTTGCTTACGTCAGTGAACAACGCATTAATCAGCATCGCGAGGGTGAGGTACTCATTGAAGTTATCGTTAATGATATTACTGAGAGGATGCGGCGAGAAGAGCAGGTGCGCTTTGCTGCTGAACATGATCCCCTTACCGGTTTGCATAACCGGCGCGGTGGTGAACCTTTCCTCAGAAATCTTATCTCTGCCTCTGCCGGTAATGACAAAACCTTTGTATTGATGATGATCGATCTGGACAAGTTTAAACCGGTAAACGATGAGTATGGTCATGAAGCCGGAGATAAAGTACTTGAAGCAGTGGGAAGCCGGATCCCGAGATTTTTTGCCGATGCCACCTGTGTATGCTGTCGCTGGGGAGGAGATGAATTTGTTGTTGGCCTGCTGGCAGGCAGGACCTTCCTGAATGACATCGACATTCAGTGCAAACTGCTTATCGATATGATCAGCGTACCGGTACCTGTTGAAGGCGTCGGCACGTGTGCTGTTTCTGCAACCGTCGGCGCAATTCTGCTGAAGCGTGAGCATGCTGAACTGACCACTTTACTGGCGAAAGCTGACGAGTTGATGTATGCCGTAAAACGGGAACAGCGGGGCGGACATCGCATCGAATCGTATTAGAATTTCCGCACTCTCCGGGCAGTGTTGCATTTATTCAGGTGAATGAACTGTAATGCATTATGTACGCAGGTAAAATTTAACAGCTTGTAAATTATCAGGATGTGTCGTCACACGCCTGTCAATGCTGTATAAAAAAGCTTCACAACTCAGTGTACATTTCGTTACTTTAAATAATGATAACAACGTACCCTCTAACTCAGGATTAATCTATGCAGTCAATAATGATCGTCGTCCTTGGCATCATAGGCATGCTACTAGGATGGTTTGTATACTCCAGGTTCATTGCCGATAAGATTTTCCGTCTCGACGACAGCTTTGTGACGCCTGCTCACGAACTGCGCGACGGAGTCGATTACGTTCCCACAAACAAAGTTGTTTTATGGGGCCACCACTTTACCTCCGTGGCCGGTGCTGCTCCCATAGTCGGGCCGGCTATCGCCGTATATTGGGGTTGGGTTCCGGCTGTGCTGTGGGTGGTATTCGGTACCATTTTCTTCGCCGGTGTTCATGATATGGGCGCTTTGTGGGCGAGTAACCGCCATAAAGGGAAGTCCATGGGGGCGCTGTCTGAAAGTGTTATCGGGAAACGCTCCCGTGCGCTATTCATGGTCGTCATCTTCCTGGTACTGCTGATGGTAAATGCGGTATTCGGCGTGGTGATTGCCAAGTCGTTTGTCTCTCAGCCTAACGCGGTTTTCCCGGCCTGGATGGCGATTGTTGTTGCCCTGGTGATTGGTCAGTTACTTAAGCGCAATTTCAGCCTCATCCCCATGTGTGTGGTTGGTATTATTGTGCTTTATGCATCGGTTTATGCGGGCAGTTATATCCCTCTTGAGCTGCCGGAAACCATGTTTGGTTTATCCGCTAACGCCAACTGGATCATTATTCTGTTCATCTATGCTGCCATTGCATCGCTGTTAC
Organism: Alteromonas sp.; assembly: GCF_984505615.1. NCBI lineage: Bacteria > Pseudomonadati > Pseudomonadota > Gammaproteobacteria > Alteromonadales > Alteromonadaceae > Alteromonas > Alteromonas sp. The sequence continues at coordinate 4,422 of NZ_CFHOXV010000046.1, forward strand.
CGGTCTGGATGCTGCTGCAACCACGTGATTTTATCAACGGTATGCAGTTACTGGTTGGCTTACTGCTGCTTTACGGAGCGGTATTTATGTCTATGCCGGATATCACAGCACCGGCGTTTAATACGCAAACCGCTATTGATACACCGAGCCTTATCCCGCTGCTGTTCGTGACTATTGCGTGTGGTGCTGTTTCCGGTTTCCACGGCATTGTATCTTCCGGTACCAGCTCCAAGCAGTTGAATAAAGAAACGGATGCCCGTTTCGTTGGTTATCTCGGTGCCGTAGGCGAGGGAAGTCTTGCGCTTATCACCATCGTTGCAGTAAGTGGCGTGGCCTTAGCCGCATCCCCTGAAGAATGGCACGAAGTGTACAGCCACCTTGGTGACGGAAGCGTTTCTGCCTTCATTACCGGTGGTGCAAACCTTATCCAGCAAGGCTGGGGACTACCGGTAGAGTTCTCATCCACTATTTTGGCCGTTATGGTTGTGCTGTTTGCCGGTACTACCATGGACTCAGGTGTACGTTTACAACGTTACATCATCCAGGAATGGGGCGAGATCTATAACCTTAATATCCTTAAAAATGGCGTTGTCGCTACGCTGGTTGCAGTGGGTACCTGTTTGCTGCTGTCATTCGGTGCCGGTGGCGCATCCGGTTCCGGCGGTATGATTATCTGGCCATTGTTCGGGTCGACTAACCAAATCCTGGCTTCGCTGACATTGCTGGTTATCTCGGTAATGTTGATCAAAATGAACCGTCCGGCCATATACACGCTTATTCCGATGACGTTTGTTCTGGTGATGGCATTCTTTGCCGGTGTCATTAAGCTTCAGGAATACTGGGCAGCGGAAAATTACCTGCTGGTATTCCTGGATGCCGTGGTACTGGTTGTCAGTGTGCTGGTTATGCTGGAAGCCTGGTCTGTTATCGCTAAATTCAAGCGGGAAAAACAGCAAGCTTAAGCATGCATCCTTACTGAAATTAAACAGCCGGCACTTGCCGGCTGTTTTGTTTGCACAGGTGGACAACAGAATATCTGCAAACTGCCTGCATATACGTTATGGTTATTTTTCGCGTCTAATTAACGGGTTTAGCAACTCTATGTTTCTGCTGATTGTTTATATTTTAATAGCGCTGGGCTTTTCATTTCTTTGCTCAATAGCTGAGGCGGTGATCCTGAGTATTTCTTCTGCCTATATTTCAGTGCTGGAAAAGGAAGGCGCACCTTCCGGCAAATTGCTGCGGGGATTAACCGATGATATCAACAAGCCCTTATCCGCCATTCTGACATTAAATACCATTGCCCATACCATGGGAGCAGCGGGAGCGGGGGCACAGGCCGCCGTGGTGTTTGGCGACGCGTATCTGGGGATCATCAGTGCGATATTAACCTTACTCATTCTTATCTTTTCTGAGATCATTCCAAAGACGCTGGGTGCCACCTACTGGCGGGCACTGGCAACGCCGACGGCATGGTTTCTGAAATACCTCACCTGGTTATTAACCCCCTTTGTATGGTTTTCTGAAAAACTCACAAAAGGGTTTAAAGAAGAAAGCCCGCTAAGAGGGCTGAGCCGCAACGAATTGCAGGCAATGGCTGAGTTGTCGTGGCAGGAGGGACAACTGGCCGAAAAGGAGACTGCCTTTCTGAAAAACATGCTGAATATGCATGAAGTGAAGGTGCGGGATGCCATGACTCACCGTACGTCGATGTTCTCCTTATCAGAAACCATGACAGTAGAAGGTTTTTTCCACCAACATGCCCATATGGAGTTCTCCCGCATACCGGTTTACACCGGCGAAGACAGCGAGCATATCCATGGTTTTGTTATGCGTTCAGATTTACTGCTGGCCTACGCCAGAGGGAATACGCAAAAACAACTGAAAGATTACCGGCGGGATATGATCACGGTATTGAGCAGTATGCCTATTGCCAATGTCCTTGATTTGTTCATGACACGGCGGGTGCACATTTTCATGGTTGTGGACGAATACGGCGGTCTGGAAGGGATTGTTACGCTGGAAGATATTCTTGAGCATCTTCTTGGTATTGAAATAGTGGACGAGAAAGACAATACGGTCAGCATCCGCAAATATGCACAGAATATGGCGCGCCGCCGGGCCGCCATGCTGATGAAAAACGTGCCTGACCTTGGCGGCGATGATTAAAAATCTCTAGGCCGCCAGAGGCAACTGCACCACAACACAAACGCCGGTGTTGTCCGGCAGATTATTCAGTTGCACCCGCCCTTTGTGGTAGCCGGCAATCATATTGGCAATGAACAGCCCTAAACCAAGGTGAGGGTGTTCAGCGGATTTGTGACGTTCTTCATCCGGCCTCACTGATACCATCGACTGCAACAGGTTGTCGTTCATGTTATCGGGTAACGGTGGTCCCGGGTTGGTCACCGACAGTTTTACGGATTTACCTTCCCGCCATAAGTGCACCGTAATCGTGTCGCCGGTGTGACTGAACTCCACCGCATTGGCGATAATTTTATCCAGCATCTGCGCGAATAAATCCCCTGAGCCCCGTAATTTTGCCTCTTCCAGCGAGATTTTAAGTTGGAAGGTGCGTTCAGAAAAAACATGGGCGTAGCCATCAATACAGCCGGAAACGACAGCTGCTGCATCGAACAGTTCGGGGTCTTCCTGTGCGATAGCATGTTCCAGCCGTGTGGCTTCACTCATACTGTTTAAAATGGTGCTTAACCGGGTGATGCCGCTTTGCGCCCGCCCAATCAGAACAGACTGCTGGGAAGGATCTTTCACTTCGCTGATGGTGTCCAGTGATGAACGCACAACGGCAATAGGCGTCCGCAATTCGTGGGAGAGTCGTGAGGCCATGTTTTCCAGATACGAATTGTACTGCTGAAGACGGTTTAACACGCCGGCGAAGGACTGATGCAAGTCATCAATTTCATCTACACGGCGCACTGCCGGTAAACTGCCGACAATTTTGCCGTTATCATCAATCACTGCTTCAGTATTGTCTCTCAGTGTCCGCACCCGGTTAGAAATACGGTTAGCAAACAGAAATAAACTGAGGGTGCCCAGCAGCATCACCGCCAGGATTACGTGGAAAAGTTGCTCCAGAGCACGGTTTCGCAGGGTACGGATGCCGTTGGTGGTTTGTTCAACCACCACTGCACCCATTACGTTTTCCTCAATATAAATAGGGTAAGCGGCGGAAAGAATAACGGCTTTACTGTCAGGAGAAAGCCGCCATAAAGAATCCGGTGTGCCGGACAGCGCTGAGGAAATATCTTTTCCGGCCAGCGCATAAGCGCCCTGCAACTCATCAACAAATCCGGCTGGCGGACGGGTCAGAATATGATAATAAAGCGGCAGTAATACATGCTGCTCAAGCCACTGCCACCAGCGATAGCCCTGTTGCTCCTCGCGGCGTACTTTAAACCCGGAGGCTGACTGGATCGAGCCGGCTCTGGCCAGTACACGCATGTGGTTATCCACTACCCACACTCGCGAATCGGCATATTTCAGACCGGAAAGGATGCGCTCAATTTCCGGCGACGGCGTCAGTACCGTGCCCATGCCGTCGGCCTGATTGGGATTCGCTGTACCCACAGCGTAGCGTTTCTCCCGGCTGGCCGGGTCGTCCACATCAACCAGCGCAAAGGCGAGGGCACCTGTGGTCATACTCAATGGAAAGCGCAGTTCAATGCCGTATCCCTCACCGGTTAGTTGCCAGCGGCCCTGAATACGCAGTTCGTTGTCTGTGGCTCTGTAGCCCCCCGGCGTGTCATCCAGCTTAAATGCATTCACCCAGCCTTCTGAGTAAGGTGCAATGACAAAACGTTCCAGTTCGCCGTCACCGGCAATGACACTGATCAGTAAATGGTCGCTCTGATCGACGGCCAGTGCGTTAGATGCTCGCCACACAACGCTGTCATCCTGCACATCAAACATGGCATACAGGTATTTACCGTAGCGTCCCACCATATGATTAAAAGACAGTGTGACCGGCGGAAAATCGGCGACTTTGCCAAACCAGGAAACCACCTGACCTTCACCATATTGCTGACTGAGGCCAGAGACTGCATTCCAGTCTGAAAATTTACCATCCAGCTGAATGGGGGTGGGGATGGGCGGAGCGTACAAATCTGTGCCGGGGCGAACATCTTTTAAATAGGCAGACTGACTGTCAAACAGGGCCGGGCGTTCGTGCAGCGCAGTAGCCACCGCTCTTGCTGTACCAATCATGGTTTGTTCCTGCCCGGTCCGCAAATACTGCTCAAGCTCCCACACATAGCGGTAACCCAGCCAGGGGATGGTGAACAAAAATAGCGACAGCACCAGTAATTGCAGGCGGATAGAAAACCGTAAATTCACGAACAATCAGCCCTGCCAGCGATAACCCATGCCATACACCGTATCAATATGATCAAAGGTGCTGTCCAGCTGGATAAATTTTTTGCGCATGCGCTTAATGTGGGACGTAATGGTGGTGTCGTCGACAACCATCCGGGATTCGTCCATCAGCTGTTGCCGGCTTTTTACATGCCCGGGATGTTTGATCAGTGCATGCAGCATCCAGAACTCTGTGACAGTTAATGCAACCGGCTCGTTCTTCCAGCTTACTGTCATGCGGCTGACATCTACACTTAAGTGACCAAGCTGAATTTGTTCGCTTTGTTGCTTCGGCGAGGACAATAAATCCGTGCGCCTGAACAGGGCGGCGATACGTGCAAGCAGATGCGCCATACTGATATCTTTTGTCAGATAGTCGTCGGCTCCCATACGCAGTCCGCTGATGGTATCCACATCGTTGTCTCTGGCGGTAAAGAAAATGACCGGCATGGTCTGGGATAGCTGTCGCAATTGCTGACACAGCATAAAGCCGCCTTCCATTTCTTCTTTCAGGCCAATATCAATAATGGCCAGATCAGGGAGCGCCTGTGAGAAAGCAGCAGAAGCGGATGGTCTGTCGGCATAGGCATTCACCTGATAACCCTGCGCCTGCAGTGCAGCAATATAGTTTTCCCTGATAGCAGCATCATCTTCTACAAGAGCAATAGTTCTTGGCATCGTCATTAATCTTTTCAGTTTCAGTGGCATGACTATACACCATGAAAACTGAACAATACCTGATTAAGACAAAATTCCCCCGTAACGCCACTTTTTGGCCATATTTGCCCTGTTTAACCGGCGTAGCGTGGTGCTGGTGACCAGATTGCCCCGATTTATCACAATGCTTCGCCACCTTTCCCCATTTCACCGGGGGCACGGTCAGATTGTGCCGGTTTAATGCTTACCATCAACACTCACTCTGGTAAGGAAATGAACATGACAGGTAAAAAAGTACTTTTAGCAGGCATCATCGCGCTTATGGTTAACCCGGTAGCACTGGCAGCCAGCGACAAGCATTATCAGGAACAAAAAGACAAAGCTGCGGCAGTCGGATTAGGAACCGGTGTGGTTATCGGTGCTATTGTAGCAGGCCCTGTTGGCGCCGGCGTTGCCGGTATTCTGGGGGCCGTGATTGGCGACAGCAAGGCAACCAGTGAACAGTTAAAAGACACACAGGCTGATTTAGTGGCCAGCAATGCTGCATTAACTGAATCTCAACAGCAGCTTCTGGCTGTAAGAGATGCACTGGAATCGGCGCAGCTTCAGGCTTCAATCACTCAGGTAGGTTTGACGTCGTATCCGGAAGAGCAGGTGATGGCGATGGAGAGTGCCATTCAGTTTAAGAGTGGCTCTGACGATATCGAAGCACTGTACAGTACGCAGCTTGATTTAATTGCGAAGGCGCTTAAGCAACATGAAGGACTGGGGATCCGGTTAACCGGTTATGCGGACTATCGCGGTGAAGCCACCTTTAACCAGACACTGTCAGAACAGCGCGCCGGCGCGGTTAAACAGGCACTCACAGCGCGGGGAGTGAGTGAAGATAAAATTGCCCTGCTTGCTGTCGGGGAAGCGGGCAGTCAGCGTTCTTCTGCAGAAAATACCTTCTTCGACCGCAAAGTGGTTATGCAAATCTTGCCAGCCGGACAGGCTATGACGGCACAGCGCTAATTCCTTTCGTTAATCCTCCCAACCCCAACGTTTAGCGCCCGCAACGGGCGCTTTTTTCATGTTATTATTAACGGCTTAATGAAAACGAAACAGGCAAAGCATGAAAGCGCTGGATATCACAGATTTGAAGAAAATCTACAAAGGTGGCGTGCAGGCACTGCGCGGCGTCAACCTGCATGTAGATGAGGGTGATTTTTTTGCCCTGCTGGGACCTAACGGTGCCGGTAAATCCACCACCATCGGCATTATCAGTTCACTGGTTAACGCCAGCGAAGGCGATGTGAAAGTGTTCGGGTACGACCTGAATACTGAAAAAGAAAAGGCTAAATCCTGCATTGGCCTCGTGCCGCAGGAGTTCAACTTCAACCAGTTTGAAACTGTACTGCAAATCGTACTGAATCAGGCGGGTTACTATGGTGTGCCCCGCAACGTGGCTAAAGAACGGGCCGAAAAATACTTAAAGCAGCTCGACCTGTGGGAAAAGAAAGACATGGCTGCGCGCACGTTGTCAGGGGGCATGAAGCGTCGCCTGATGATTGCACGGGCGTTAATGCATGAACCCAAATTGCTGATTCTGGATGAGCCCACCGCCGGAGTAGATATTGAAATCCGCCGTTCCATGTGGGACTTCCTTAAAACCATCAATGAGCAGGGTATCACTATCATTCTGACAACCCATTATCTCGAGGAAGCGGAAATGCTGTGCCGCAATATCGCGATCATTGATAAGGGAACAATAGTGGAAAACACCAGCATGAAGTCACTGCTGGCCAAATTAAGCATGGAAACATTTGTGCTGGATCTTGGCAATTACGCCAACAAGCCGGTCATTTCAGGTTTTACTCACCGTTTGCTGGATGAAAATACGCTGGAAGTGGATGTGGAGAAAACTGAAGGGCTGAATCCGGTATTTACCCAGTTAACAGAGCAATCGGTGCCGGTGCTCAGTATGCGTAACAAGTCGAACCGTCTGGAAGAGTTGTTTGTTACCCTGGTTGAGAATGGCCGTAAAGCAAAAGAGGAGGCGTAATCATGCACGGACAAAATAACTGGATTGCGCTGAATACTATCTGGATTAAAGAATGTACCCGCTTTCTGCGCATCTGGGTACAAACACTGGTGCCGCCGGCAATTACTATGACACTGTATTTTGTCATTTTCGGTAGTCTGATTGGTGAACGGATTGGTCAGATGGGCGGCTTCACCTATATGGAGTTTATTGTACCCGGACTGATCATGATGTCTGTGATCACGAACTCTTATTCAAACGTGTCATCGTCGTTTTTCAGTGCCAAATTCCAGCGCAATATTGAAGAATTGCTGGTGGCTCCTGTACCGACCTGGGTGATCATTTTCGGTTACGTGGGCGGCGGCGTTGCCCGTGCTATCTTGATCGGCATTATTGTGACCTGTGTATCAATGTTTTTCGTTGATGTGCAAATTCACAATCTGGCCGCTATTGTGGTTACCTTGCTGCTTACCTCGACCTTATTTGCTACCGCCGGTCTGGTAAACGCGGTATTTGCAAAAACCTTTGATGATATCAGCATGGTGCCCACTTTTGTGCTGACCCCGCTGACCTATCTGGGCGGTGTATTCTACTCGTTAACGCTGTTACCGGAATTCTGGCAAATTGTCAGTAAGGCGAACCCGATCGTGTACATGGTGAATGGTTTTCGCTACGGCTTTCTAGGTGTGTCAGACGTTAATGTTTCTGTATCCATTGCCATTCTTGTCGGCTTCAATGTGGTGCTTTACGCTGTTGCGCATCATCTGTTGACAAAAGGTCGCGGGATCCGGAGTTAACTGTGAGTACCGGTAATTCCCGTGAAGTACTGAGTAATCAGCAGGGCATTCATGAGAAGCTCGATGAACTGGTTGAGCGTTACCGCCGCACGGAAAACCAGCGTCCGGTGAGTGACCATACCCGCGCATCTTTTGATGACGTGTGTGCGTGGCTGGATGACTGGCAGGGTGATGTGATTCTGGATTCCTGCTGTGGTGTAGGGGAAAGTACCGCCAACCTGGCTGAACGCTTTCCTGATGCCAGAGTTATTGGTATTGATAAGTCTGCGCTGAGAGTAGATAAGCACGTGCACTATCAGTCAGAAAGTCAGAACTACGCTGTGTTTCGTGCTGATGTGAATGACTTCTGGCGCCTGGCTCGCACGGCGAACTGGAATATTGTGCAGCACTTTTTGCTGTACCCTAATCCTTATCCGAAACCGTCTCAGGTACAAAAGCGCTGGTACGCTTCTGCTGCCATGGTGGATATTATGGCGCTGTGCAGCAATATTGAGGTGCGTAGCAACTGGTTCCTGTATTTGATGGAATTTGCCCGCGCGGCAAGTCACTATGATTTATCCGGAGATATCAGTGAAATCACCGGTGATAACCACATGACCCCGTTCGAGCGGAAGTACCGTGGCAGCGGGCAGCCATGCTGGCGGTTGAATACCCGTCACGATGAAGCTGATTAAATACATTTGGAAGCAATAAAGGCCGGTAATCCGGCCTTTATTCTGTCTGTTCCGTATCGGGGGCTGGGATCAGTGGGCAGAACTGTTGCGCGGCACCGGAGCCGGTTCACAGAATACAAAGCCCTGCGCATACTGAATCGGCAGTTGCATCACCTTTTCCAGGGTATCGGCATCTTCGACATGTTCGGCAACAATACTCATATGCCTTGTTTTAGCCAGGTCGCAAATGCTGAGTATGAAATCCTCAATTTCTTCGCTGTGGTCGAGCCGGCGCAATAAGCCGCCGTCCAGTTTTACGCCCCGTATTGGCAGCGACATCAGTTTACGCACATTACCGCTGCTTTTGCCCAGATTATCAATGAACACACCCATACCGCTGTGCATAGATTTATCAATAAAGCGCTTGAGGGTCTCATAATGGTGGTTGGCAACGTCAGCACTGACTTCCACACATACCCGTGAAGGATTCGGATAGTTGGCAAGTTGGGTGATAAGCGAGTTCAGCAGCTCTTCGTTATTGAGATCAGAGGCATCCAGGTTGATGTTCCAGGGCGTATTGGATTCTTCGAAATACACCGCACTTTTGCAGAACATCATTTCAGCCAGTTGGTGAATATGGTTGTTACGCTCAATGAGGTACAGAAAATCGCTGGGGAGGAAAACCCGTTGCTCAGGCGTAACAAGCCGTGCAAGGCATTCATAACGCCATACAATTTCTGACCTGATATCGACGATTGGCTGAAAGTAAGGCACAATAGATTCGAGAGTGTAGCTGTCTGTTATTTCACGAATTGGCATGTCACTCGCCTCTGGCTATTCCTGTCTTTTCACTATAGCAGACGTTGTCAGATTACCCATTCTCTATTTTCACATATTCGTGTAAACCGTAATGATGGGCGGTATTTAAAGTCATTTGGCGTGATTATCACTACCGTTTAATCCGTCTTATACTTGGCGCAGGCGTGTTTCCGGGGTAAAGTTCGGCACTTTGTAAGATGCGTGCTAAGTTTTCATTGTCACTGACGATGTTTGTCAGGGTGCAGCCGGTGTTGTACTTTGCCTGTGGCGAAGCGCGGTTTGCTCCAATTTAATTAAGAGGTGTGTGGAGTGGGTGAAGCACAAGTCAGTCTGAAACATCTGTTTCGGGTCTTTACTAAACCTGAACACAAAGACTCAAAGCTCGCACAAATCGAACAGCATTTGTCCGATAACATTCTGGATTTTCTGTCTCAGCACGTAGTGACGAAAAAGACGTCGCTGGAAGAGGTTGAGCAGGACTTTTCTGATCCCTTTGTGCCGGAATCTCCTGAGTTTGTTTCTTCTCACGCTGAGTCGTTGCTGAACAAGCTGGTTGCCCATTCTGTCAATACCTATTCCCCGACCTTTATTGGTCATATGACCTCTGCGTTACCCTATTTTCATTTGCCACTGGCCAAATTGCTGGTGGGCCTGAATCAAAATCTGGTAAAAATCGAAACGTCGAAAGCCTTTACACCCCTTGAGCGGCAGGTACTGGGCATGATGCATAACCTGGTTTATGGCCAGGAAGACAGCTGGTATCAGCAGTATTTGCACAGCGCCAGGCATGCACTGGGAGCGTTCTGCTCTGGTGGTACAGTGGCAAACATTACAGCGCTTTGGGTTGCACGGAATAAAATTCTCGGGCCGGATAAGAAATTTGCTGGTGTGGCTAAGTCAGGTCTGGCTGCTGCTTACCGCCATTATGGTATTAACCAGATGGGCGTGATGTGCTCCCGCCGTGGTCACTACTCATTGTCCAAAGCCGTGGATGTGCTGGGGATCGGACGTGATAACCTTATTACCCTGCCATGCCCGCAACAAACCCTGTCACCTGAACAGGCGCTGGCTGAAGGCCGTCGCTATCAGGAAGAAGGCAATAAGTTGCTGGCTCTGGTTGGTGTTGGTGGTACGACGGAAACCGGTCACGTTGATCCGCTGGATGAGCTGGCAGATGTGGCCCGCGAGTTGGGTTGCTGGTTCCATGTGGATGCTGCCTGGGGTGGCGCTACGTTGTTTTCCGGTACGCACCGGAGCAAGCTTAAAGGCATAGAGCGTGCAGATTCAGTTACCATTGATGCGCATAAGCAAATGTACGTGCCCATGGGCGCTGGTATGGCACTGTTTAAGAATCCTGAAGACGCCAATGCTGTGCGTCATCACGCTCAGTATATTCTGCGTCAGGGTTCGAAAGACTTAGGTGCTACAACGCTGGAAGGCTCCAGAAACGGTATGGCGATGATGGTGTATGCGTCATTACATATCTTTGGCCGCCGGGGTTATGAACTGCTGATCGACCAGAGTATCAGTAAGGCAAAAGCCTTCGCCCGTATGATTTCAGAGCATCCTGATTTTGAACTGGTGACAGCGCCTACATTATCCTTGCTGACTTACCGCGTTTGTCCGCCGGTTATACAGGAAAAACTGAAAACCGCTACTGATGACGAGAAAGCACGCCTGAATCATAAAATCGATGCGCTGGTGGTGAATGTGCAAAAGCTGCAACGTGAAGCCGGTAAATCCTTCGTGTCACGTACCCGTCTTGAAAACCCGGACCTGAATCCGAAGCCGGTAACTGTATTTCGTGTAGTGCTGGCCAATCCGCTGACGACAGAGCAGGATTTAAAGAATATTCTGCAGGAACAGTCTGAAATCGCCCGCGCCCGCCATGCCTGGACAGAGCTGGAGAAAACCATTCCTTCTGCGGTTACCGGTTAATATCTTCCGGTAAGCTCCGAAACATCGCAGCTAGCTGCGGGATCAAAAAAGCCGCGCAAGGGTATTTCTCCTTTGCGCGGCTTTTGTTTGTGCTTGCGCTACTTGCTGAAGTGAATATTGTCGATGAGACGGGTGTTGCCCAGATACGCAGCGACAAGGATAACAAACTCCGTCGACGCCGCAGTCGCATCGGTTAAGTCAGCAGCATTTTTAACTGCCAGGTAATCCGTGCGGAACCCTGACTTGTTAATGTGAGCACTTACTGTCGATATGAGTGAGTTAAAATCAGTCTCGCCAGCCAGAATTGCCGCTTTCATATCGCACAGTTGCTGATAAATAACCGGTGCAATTTCACGTTCCTGCGCCGTGAGATAACCGTTGCGTGAACTCATTGCCAGGCCGGAGGCCTCTCTTTCCGTCGGCACCCCTTTGATTGACAGACCCATAGATAAGTCTTTCGCCATCAGACGGATAACCTGCAACTGCTGAAAATCCTTTTCACCGAAAAAGGCGGTATCCGGAGAAACCATATTAAACAGTTTACAAACAATGGTAGCGACACCACGGAAATGTCCCGGACGACTTTCGCCACAAAGGATAGAGGAAATGCCCGGGACTTCGACAAAGGTTTGCTGCTCAAGGCCTCTGGGATACATTTCTGCCACTGATGGCAGAAAAACAGCATCCACGCCAAGGCTTTCGAGCTTTTCTTTATCTGCATCCAGTGTGCGGGGATAGTTATCCAGATCTTCATTTTTCCCGAATTGCATCGGATTGACGAAAATCGATACCACCACAATATCGCACTCAGCTTTCGCTGCACGCACAAGCTGCAGATGGCCGTTGTGTAAATTACCCATCGTCGGCACAAAGCCGACAGTTTTACCTGCCTGGACCCATGCGCTGCGTTGCGCACGCAAGTCTTCAACCGTTGTCAGAGATTTCATGAATTACTCGAAGCTGTGAGAGGCGCCCGGGAAAGCACCGCTTTGAACATCGCTGATATACTTTTGCACCGCTTTTCGCATATCACCGGTTTCTGCCAGAAAGTTCTTAGAGAACTTCGGCATGTAATTGGCTGAGATGCCGAACATATCGTGCATCACCAGAATCTGTCCGTCAGTACCGGCTCCTGCACCAATACCGATAACCGGAATGGAGAGTGCTTCAGACACTTTTTTACCTAGAGAGGTCGGCACACACTCCAGCACCAGCAACTGCGCGCCGGCTTTTTCCAGCGCAAGGGCATCTTCAAGGAGTTTTGCTGCTTTATCTTCTTCACGGCCCTGTACTTTAAAGCCGCCAAAAACATGAACCGACTGCGGGGTAAGACCAAGGTGTCCGCACACAGGAACACTGCGCTCTACCAGGCCTCTGACAGTCTCTGCCAGCCACGCACCGCCTTCAATTTTCACCATGCTGGCACCGGCAGCCATCAGTCTGGCAGCGTTCTGATAAGCATGTTCAGGTGTGTCATAAGACATAAAAGGCATATCAGAAAGCACAAAAGCCCGTTTCGTACCTTTTCTCACCGCGCGGGTGTGATAAGCGATATCGTCTGTGGTGACGGGCAGGGTGTCTTCTTCACCTTGCAGCACCATGCCCAGTGAGTCACCGATAAGTAGGACATCAATATTCTGTTCATCGAACATTTTGGCAAAGCTTGCGTCATAGGCGGTGAGGGCGGTTATCTTCTCGCCGGCTGCTTTTTTGGTTTGAAGACCGGAAATGGTGATTTTTTTCATGGGAACAACCTCATTTGACACACCCCTGAGGGTGTTGAACAGATTGCGAACTATACGGATTTTAAGACTGATTGGAAGGCGTTATACGCCGAAGTCCCTCAAGATTGCAGCGGGACACCCATAAGGCGATGGGGTTACCGTCCGGCATGATCATCGATGGCGCAATTTCAAACAGCGGCACCATCACAAACTCCCTGGCGGCCATACCATAGTGAGGCAGGGTTAACTCAGCGGTGTTCATCTCGGTGTTGCCGTAAAGCAGCATGTCTAAATCAAGGGTTCGGGGGCCCCAGCGCTCACCTTTGCGCTCACGGCCATGACGGTTTTCAATATTCTGTAATGCCCGTAATAGTTCCACGGGTTCCAGTGCCGTTTCCAGCAGGCACACTGCGTTAATATAGTCCGGTTGATCCTGCGGACCCATAGGAGAGGAACAATACAGAGATGAACGGGCCAGAACACGGGTGTCGGTCAGTTCGCCCATAGCCTTTGTGGCAGCCTCAAGGGTTGCACCTGAATCGCCCAGATTACTGCCCAGACCAATGTAAACGTGTTCTTTATGCATTACCGGCATCCCGTTTTTCAGGTGAGCGGCGGCGTCGCTTTCGCGGGCCTGATGACTTGCTGCCTTCCGACTGGCGCAATGCGTTCAGCAACTTTTTCTGCTTACCCTGGTCAGCGTGCTGGAATTCGGTCCACCAGTCAGCCAGTTCCATTGTATTACCACCTTCTATTTCGCCCCTTGCATGCAGGAAGTCATAACCGGCACGGAATTTAGGGTGCGACAGCAACTGAAATGCACGGCGGCCAAAGCGTCGTGGTAACCGTTGTTGCAGGATCCAGATATCCCGGATAACCGTGGAGAAACGTTTCGGGATCATAATACGTTGCACCTGACGGTGAATCACTTCACCAGAGGCAATATTGAAGGCGTCGTGCTGATTCAGGCCGCTTTCTGCCTGCAGCTTCTGCGCATGTTCTTCCAGCGGATACCATAGCAATGCCGCGTACAGGAAAGCCGGTGTTACCCGCTGGTTGCTGTTGATGCGCTCATCGGTATTTTCCAGTACTTTAAGAATAAACTGGCACTCACGGCTGTCAGGGTTTTTCGCGATGCTTTCTAACTGCGGGAATAACGGCGTTAACAGCCCGTATTGCTGCAATAAGCGAAAGGTTTGCACACCGGCGCCGCCGAGGAACAGCTTCAGGGTTTCTTCAAATAATCTTGCCGGCGGAATGTTTGCCAGTAAGTGCGCCAGCTCAGGGATGGGCTTCGCTGTGCGGGGCGTAATCGTCATATCCAGCTTGGCAGCAAAACGGATAGCACGCAGCATGCGAACCGGATCTTCACGGTAGCGGGTTTCCGGGTCACCAATTAAGTCTACTTCGCGGTTTTTAACGGCATCGCGGCCACGGGCGAAGTCGGTAACTGTAAAGTCAGCCACGCTGTAGTACATGGCATTGAAGGTGAAGTCACGGCGTTCGGCGTCTTCTTCGATAGTACCGAACACGTTATCCCGGACCAGCTGGCCCTGTGCGTCCTGCTGACCCAGTTTATTATCTGATTCGCCTTCACTGTGGTGACCCCGGAAAGTGGCAACCTCAATGATTTCCCTGCCGAATACAATGTGGGCAAGGCGGAAACGGCGGCCGATCAGCCGGCAGTTTTTGAACAGGCTTTTAATTTGTTCCGGTGTGGCATTGGTAACGACATCAAAGTCTTTTGGCAGTTTACCCAGCATAAGGTCGCGGACACAGCCACCCACCAGGTACGCTTCAAAACCGGATTTATTCAGGCGGTACAGCACTTTCAGCGCGTTATCACTGATGTCTTCCCGTGAAATACCATGCTCGGCACGGGGAAGGGTATAGGCCTGTATCGTTGCTTCTGAGGCCGGGTCTTTACTTAATACCCGTTTTACCGTTTTAAACACGCGCGTAATGATGATGCTGTCTCCGAAAAATTAAATGCCACAAAAAATAAAGGGTCTATGATAAGTGGATTCTGACGCAGCGACAATAATTTCGCGCTGCCTTGGTATTCTATCACAATCCCAGTGTTCAACAGCCCATTGTAGCACTTCCGCCGGCGGGGCATTTATACCATCTTCCGGAAGAGCTAAGCCTAAGAAGGTCAGTGCTGCGGCGAGGTTTTCCGACGGTGTTGAGTTATTGAGGGCTGCAGCATGATTCTGCTTACTCAGTTTACGACCTTCAGACACAGAGGCCACCGGAACATGGGCATACGCCGGGGCACTTGCCTGCAGTAACCGGTAAAGGCTTAAGTGCGTTGCCGTTGTGGTAAGCAGATCGCTGCCCCGCACTATATGGGTAACACCCTGGTATATATCGTCGGCCACTACCACCAGATTGTAAGAAAATAATCCGTCGCGACGTTTAAGCACGGTGTCTTCAAGGGCGTGGGCGTCGGTAACGTGTACCTGTCCCATAATACGATCATCAAACCGGGTGACCGGAGAGGTCATCTTTAACCGGATTGCTGTACCGTCACCAGTGAGATGTTTATCTCTGCAGGTGCCGGGGTATGTGCCGCCAGCTTCTTTAATCATCTTTCTCGTGCAACTGCACCGGTATGCCAGGCCTTGCCGGATAAACTGGTCTGTGAGCGCCTGATAACGGGCATGTTCTGCGGACTGATACATGACTTCACCGTCCCAGTGAAGATGGTGAGCTTCAAGTGTGTCCAGAATGAGTTTGTCGGCACCGCCAACGCAGCGGGGTTCGTCTATGTCTTCCATTCGCAGTAACCACTGTCCGTGATGATGTCTGGCATCAAGAAAGCTGGCAAGAGCGGCTATCAGCGAACCGAAATGAAGAGGACCTGAGGGAGAAGGGGCAAATCTGCCGGTATAAGAATGATGACCCGTCATAATATTACGAGTAAAAATGACTTAAGGCGCGGGTTTTGGACCGGCGCCCTGAGTATCAGAAAAGCGTTAGCCCTGAAGCTGCTTTTCTTTGATTTCTGCCATTGTTTTACAGTCGATACATAAATCAGCTGTAGGGCGTGCTTCCAGACGGCGGATACCAATTTCGATACCGCACTGATCACAGAAACCGAAATCATCGTCCTCAATGCGACGCATGGTTTTCTCGATTTTCTTAATCAGTTTACGTTCACGGTCACGTGTACGCAGTTCAAGGCTGAATTCTTCTTCCTGCGCTGCACGGTCGACAGGATCAGGGAAGTTGGCAGCTTCGTCTTTCATGTGCGTCACAGTACGGTCTACTTCTTCACGCAACTGATCACGCCATGCTTTAAGCAACAAACGGAAATGCTCCATTTGCGCATCGTTCATGTATTCTTCGTCAGGCTTTGGCTGGTAAGGCTCAAGGCCGGCTAAGGCTAAAAGGCCCAGGGATTTCGTTTCTTTTCCTGTTGGCATGTGCCACATCTCCTACACTACGACACCCATATGTCCTGAACAACCGGGAATCTATAGCAGAATCGCTATGTTCAGGCAACCTTTGGTGTCAAAGTTACCCTTCCGTTATTTAATGCATCCATTGCTCTTCGAATGCAAAACGCCGGTGGCGTCTGTGCACCACAACGGTAAAAAGCAAGCCGCAAATATGGCGTTCCTTTGAGAAATTGCAACCCCTTTTTCACAAAATTACTGGTAGTGATTGATTTACCTTAATATTTTGTTCGTTGATTTCGCAACCTAAAGCGATGATTTGCATTCCTTTATCGTGCGCAACCTTTACGGCTGCGGCATAGTTTGGATCAATATGTTCTGCAACCCGTACTTCACGTATACCAGTATGCTGCACGCAAAACACCAGAGTCGCCGGCACGCCCGCTGCGGCCAGATTACCCAGTGTCTCGCAGTGTTTGGCGCCGCGGGTTGTTCTGGCATCGGGAAAGTAGCCTTTTCCCTCTTCCTGCAGAGTGACAGACTTCACTTCTATATACGCATCGCCCCGGGCGGTTGTGATTCGAAAATCGAAGCGGCTGTCGGCACCGGGTGGTGTCACCTCTGCTTTCCAGTCCTGTACATGAGAAAATTCGGCAATGGCCTTGTTATCCAGTGCTTCCGCTACCAGTTTATTAGCATTGTGTGTATTGATGCCGATGAAGTGTCCGTCAAAGGTTTTTGCTAACTCCCAGGTGTAGGCCAGTTTGCGCTTGGGATTATTCGACGGGCTGAGCCAGACCTCGTAACCCGGTTCGGCGCAGCCAGTCATTGCACCGGTATTCGGACAATGCGCAACCACTTCTTCGCCTGAATCCAGGGTTACATCGGCAAGAAACCGTTTGTAACGACGAATAAGCTTTCCGTGAAGTAAAGGCGTAGTAAACTGCATACAAATAACCAGTCAATTTGATTGTCTGAAGATAAAGAACACATTGTAACAAGCTAATAAGGAATTGTTATGTCGATTTTTTCTGTGTCACTTTCCACCGGAAAGGCACCGGCTCACTGGGGCGAAAATGCCAGATTAAGCATGACAGCAGACGGTGCTGTTATCCATGTTACTGAGAAAGGCGACAGCACAAGATTGATTCGTCAGGCGGGCCGTCGCATTGACGGACTCGGCATCGCTGAAGTTCAGCTGACCGGTGACTGGTCTAAAGAGCAACAATGGGCTTTTGCTCTGAGCTATACCCGTGCGAGAAAGCCCGGCTCAATCCGCTGGGCAGACACCGGCGATGTTGCTGAGTTAGATAAAGCGTATGCTGCCTTGTTATTTACCCGTAGTCTGGTGAACGACACCCCTGAAGATTTATCACCTGAAACCCTTGCAGGTCGTGCAGCACAGTGGATCCAGTCGCTGGGCGGAGACAAGGTCTCTTACAGCATGACAGTGGGTGAAGCACTGCAGGAAGCCGGCTGGACCGGTATTTATAACGTGGGTCGGGGCAGCGAGCGTCCGCCGGTGTTACTGGAGCTGGACTATAACCCCACCGGCAACAACGATGCACCGGTCGATGCTGTGCTGGTAGGTAAAGGCATTACCTTTGACAGTGGTGGTTACAGTATTAAATCCAGTGAAGGGATGCTGGATATGAAATGTGATATGGGCGGCGCGGCAACAGTAACCGGTGCCCTTGGACTGGCTATCAGCCAGGGACTTAAAAAGCGTGTGAAACTGCTTTTATGTTGCGCTGAAAACCTGATTAGCGGTCACGCATACAAGTTGGGCGATGTTCTGACCTATAAAAACGGGCTCACAGTAGAAATCGTCAATACCGATGCAGAAGGTCGTCTGGTGCTTGCTGATGGCTTGATCCGTGCAACTGAAACCGGTGCTCCCCTCATCATTAACGCGGCAACGCTGACTGGTGCGGCAACGGTTGCATTAGGCAATGACTACCATGCAGTTTTCAGTATGGATGATGACGCCAGACAAGCGATGCTTGAAGCAGGTAAAGCCGAGGGCGAGGGCTTCTGGCCATTGCCGCTGGAAAAATGGCATCAGGATAAGTGTCCGTCTGCTTTTGCTGATACTGCCAACAGTCGTCCGATGAAAGGTGGCGGTGGTGGCGGCGCCTCAAATGCAGCCGGCTTCTTATCCCGTTTTGTTAATGAAGAAGGTAAGGGCTGGGTACACCTGGATCTGGCTGCAGCTTACAACGGCAGCGCTACACCGGAAATGCCGGCAGGTGCAACAGGTATCGGTATCCGCAGTATCGCGCGAATGTTGCAGCAGTACTGAACACTGATTGACAGATAAAGAAAAGCCCCCGGTCTTTACGAACATGGCCGGGGGCTTTTTCATTCTGAATTAAAAATGAAGCAGGTCAGATGCCGCCTAACCGTTCAGCCAGCACTTTATAACGCTCCACATCGCCCTTATCGAACAGCGGTTTACCTTCGCTATCCTTCTCTTTTGCAACTAAAAGGCTTTCTCTTTCAAGGCGCTCTACGCGGATAGGCTGTACGTCAAGAAATGTCGCCACTTCTTCAATAGACATCAAACTCATAGTTCTCATTCCTGTCTGATTAGATAGTAAAATCAACGCGTAAATGCGACAATCCTGCGCTTATCTATCATTCTTATTTACGCTGTTGGCTAAATTTCCGTTTTTTAACCGGAAATCTAAACATAGCAGCGGGTCCGGGTAAGTCCAATTACACTTTAGGGGAGAATTTCTTTCATGGATACGTGGTCTGCGGCCATCATGTTATTTCTGATCATGGATCCACTGGGGAATCTGCCGGTGTTTATGTCGGTGCTGAAGACCATCGAGCCTAAACGACGCCGTGTCATACTGGTAAGGGAACTGGTATTTGCACTTATCATTTTGCTGATATTTCTGTTCAGCGGTCAGGCTGTGCTGGATTTCCTGAATGTCCGTCAGGAAACCGTGAGTATTGCCGGTGGTATCATTCTGTTCCTGATTGCCCTGAAAATGATTTTCCCGCCACAGTCGGGTAACGCGCTGGGGCTGGCTGTGGGCGAAGAGCCGTTTCTGGTTCCGTTGGCAATACCTATGATTGCGGGGCCGTCGACCCTGGCTGCACTGATTCTGATTGCTAACCAGGCGCCGGACAGAATGACGGACTGGACGATTGCATTGGGGGCAGCCTGGGTGATCAGCGCGATCATTTTGCTATTCTCTGAAGTGTTTCACCGCTTATTGGGTGAGCGCGGCTTAACCGCCATGGAACGTCTGATGGGGATGATTCTGGTGATGATTTCAATACAAATGTTTTTAGATGGTGTCAGCCATTACTTTCAACATGCTTCCGGAGCGATACAATAATGAAAAAACTGTCTACATTTGCACGGGTGAGACAATTGGAAGGATGGCGTGCCGTTGCCTTCAGCGCTGCGCTGGTGGAGCGGATGTTACCGAATTATGCGTTATTTAAAGAAGTCACGGGCTTTGATGATGAGGGCGTTTGCAAAAACTGTTTGTCTTTGTTGTGGGAGTCGGTGCGCAGCCCGAAAAGTAAAATTAACTTTTCTGTTCAGCTTGAGAAAGTAGAGTGCGTCACCCCTGATACCGCAGATTACGACACCTTCGGTGTTTACCCTGCTATCGATGCAACAATCGCTCTGGCTGCGGCGATTGGCCTTGTGCTGAAGCAGGATCTGCAAGGGGCTGTGGTGGTCAGTAAGCTGTCGCAGGGCAGTGTGGAAGCCTACCTGCTGGCATCCGGCGTTGACGAAGAAGACATTAAAGGCCATCCGCTGATGGTATTTGAAGTAGAGCTGCAAAATGCCATGCTCGACCTGCTGGAAAAAGACGGCAGTCCGCTGTCCACCTGTGACGAACTCAAAGCCCTCGCTCTCGAAGAAGGCATCTCCAACATCGGCCTCGAAATCAATCCTGAGTGAGCCCTTTCGGCGGTATCGGCGTGTAGTTCGGGAACACGCCGTAAATCCATCCTTGGAGGCTTGGCAGTCGCATCCCTGCGACTGACAGTTCCCGAACTACACGCCTGCACCGCCTGTGGGCTCACTGCGTGCAGCAGTGCTCGACTGCCGCATCCCTGCGGCAGACGGTTTCCGGCAACAATGACTTCCTTCGACTACGCGCTCTGGTTTACATCATCAGGGATGCCGGGCTTCACCGCCTGCGGGCTCACTGCGTTCAGCAGTGCCCGACAACCGCATCAACGCTACCTCCGGCTTAACCGCTCAATCAGTCTTCCAGTGATAGCAAGCAGTACATCACCTGTGCGAGTTTCTTTTCTTTAACTATCTGCAGGCGTTCGCTGATGAGCGGGGAGGGGGCGTTGATTTCCTGTTCGACGTAAATTACACCGTCGGGTTTCAGTAGGTTCCGGCTCAGAATGACTTGCAGAACCGGCTCAACGAGACCGTGATTGAAGGGGGGATCGATGAAAATGATATCGAACTGCTTGTCTGTGGAAGACAATACCTGAACAGCATCGCCATTGATCACTTCTCCATTTGCAGACATTGCTGAAAGGTTGGTTTTCAGTTGTGCGGCCACATTTCTGTCTTTCTCAATGAATGTGCAATGTCCTGCATAGCGGGAAAGTGCTTCAAAGCCGAGTCCGCCTGAGCCTGCAAAAGCGTCGAGACAGTGAGCGTCGGGTAAATCATGCATCAGCCAGTTGAACAGGGTTTCTTTGTTCCTGTCTGTAGTGGGACGTAACCCGTCCACATCTGCCACGGGCAGTTTCCGGCCGCGATACTGACCTGAAATGATCCTGACGTTGCCTGATTTCGTCTTTTGTGTCTGAGGCTTTCTGGATACTCGCTTCATAGGGGCTGACAATGTATGATAACGGCTATTGAAAGCCGGCCAGTGTAGCCGAATTTTGCCGATTTACTAAGGATTTGACCAAACAATGTCGAAACTTTTTGGCTGGTTCAGAAAGAACAAGCAACCTGAAAAAGAACAAAGTGAAGTAAAGCCGCAGGAAAGCACCGCGGTTGAGACGCCAGCAACAGAAGTGCCTGAGTCCGCGCAAAGCAATGTTGAAGCGGATACTCCTGCCGGAGAAACTAAACCTGAAGAAGCTGTACTTATAGAGCCCGTAGTTGAAGCGAAAGTGGATACGCCGGTTGTACCGCAGGATATCGTGAACGCTAAGCCCGAAAGCCCTGCTGCAGTACAGCCTGAACCCCAAGTACCGGCATTTGATGAGCCTGCACCGGAGCCGCTGATACAGAAAACTGATCCTGATGAAGCGTCCGGACCGGGATGGGTTGAGTCAGAAAAGCCTGTGCAGCAGGTAAAACAAGACGACGTTCAGCCGGAAGTTGTTTCTGACGAAGACATTACGCCGGTTGTCGCCGCCGTGCCTGAATCTGAGCCGGAACCGGTTGTCGAAGCAAAGCCCGAAGCCAAAGAAGAGAGAAAGTCTCTTTTCAGCCGTCTGAAAGCCAGCTTATCGCGCACTAAAACAAACCTTGGCAGTGGCTTTATCAGTTTGTTTCGCGGCAAAGCCATCGACGATGATTTGTATGAAGAACTGGAAACCCAGTTGCTGGTGGCTGATGTGGGCATGGACACCACACAGAAAATCATTAACAAACTCACAGACAGTGCAAAACGTTCGCAACTCAAGGATGCTGAGGCGCTGGTGGATATCCTTAAAGGCCAGATGCGTGAGATGCTCAAATCTGTTGAGCGCCCGCTGGCTGAAGATATGAAACAGCATGATGCGGGTAGCGGACCATACGTCATTCTGATGGTGGGCGTTAATGGTGTAGGTAAAACCACCACCATCGGTAAGCTGGCAAAACAGTTCCAGCAACAGGGTAAGAAAGTCATGCTGGCTGCGGGTGATACCTTCCGTGCTGCCGCCGTTGAACAGCTTCAAGTTTGGGGAGAGCGTAACAAGATCCCTGTTATCGCCCAGCCAACAGGCTCAGACAGTGCATCTGTATTGTATGACGCACTGGAAGCCGCAAAATCCCGTGGTACAGATATTCTTATCGCGGATACCGCCGGCCGCCTGCAGAATAAAAATAATCTGATGGAAGAACTGAAAAAAGTGGTTCGGGTAATGAAGAAACTCAATCCGGACGCGCCTCATGAAGTCATGCTCACATTAGATGCAGGAACGGGCCAGAATGCAGTAAGTCAGGCGAAGCTGTTCAACGAAGCCGTTGGTCTGACAGGTTTAACGCTCACTAAACTTGATGGTACTGCTAAAGGCGGCGTGATTTTCTCTATCGCCGACCAGTTCGGTATTCCAATCCGTTACATTGGTGTGGGTGAGGGAATTGACGACCTGCGCACATTTAACGGCGATGAATTCATCGACGCACTTTTCAGTGAGAGCGAAAACGATTAACGTAGAGAATTCAGTATCCTTTCGTCGTTGCAGGATTAGCAGATGATCAAATTTGAGCAGGTAAGTAAAACCTACCCCGGTGGTCAGCGCGCACTGTCAAAAGTGAGCTTTCACATTGAACCGGGTGAGATGGCTTTTCTTACCGGCCACTCCGGCGCGGGGAAAAGCACGCTGCTCAAATTAATCAGTATTATGGAACGCCCCAGTGTGGGCAAGGTACTGATTAACGGTCACGATCTGAACGAAATAAAACGCCGGCAGATAGCGTTTATCCGCCGGGATATCGGCATGATCTTCCAGAGCCCGCATTTGCTGGACTCAAAATCAGTTTTCGATAATGTGGCGCTGCCACTTATTATTGAAGGCTATACCCGTAAAGAAACCTCTAAGCGTGTTGAAGCTGCGCTGGAAATGGTGGGATTGCGGGATAAAGCCCGCAGTTTGCCAATGATGTTGTCAGGCGGTGAAGCTCAGCGCGTCGGCATCGCCCGTGCTGTGGTTAATAAGCCGCCTCTGTTGTTGGCTGACGAACCCACCGGTAACCTGGATCCTAAGTTATCTATGGAAATCATTCGTCTGTTTGAAGACTTCAACCAGGCCGGCGTTTCTGTGTTTGTT
The DNA here is from genome assembly GCF_984505615.1 of Alteromonas sp. Lineage (NCBI taxonomy): Bacteria > Pseudomonadati > Pseudomonadota > Gammaproteobacteria > Alteromonadales > Alteromonadaceae > Alteromonas > Alteromonas sp. The sequence goes on from NZ_CFHOXV010000046.1 coordinate 27,792, forward strand.
GCGACCCACGATCTCGGGCTTATAGCCCGGATGAAGTACCGCACACTCACATTGAGAAACGGGCAGATGATCACCGACGGATTGTCTGAGGAACAGGGAGGAAACTGGGCATGAGTATTTTATTCAAAGGCCGCTCTCAGGGAGCCAGTGATACCCGCATTGGCATCGTTCAGGTTATCAGTGCGTTCTTCATCAGTCATGTCCGTCAGGCTTTAGGCAGCCTCGGGGAATTGTGGCGTCAGCCGGCAGCATCGTTAATGACTATTGCGGTGCTTGGTCTGAGCATAACCTTACCGGGCACACTCTACATTCTGGTTAAAAATACTGAAAAAATCAGCGCAGGCTGGGATCAGGCCTCGGAAATCTCCTTGTTTTTGAAAGAAGACACACCACCAGCCAGCGCGCAGCAACTGGTTGCCAGGCTGAACACCTGGACGGAGATTGACAGCGTTACGTTTATCCCCGCAGATGATGCTTTGAAGGAGTTTCAGCATTTATCCGGACTGGGTGATGCTATCGCCTATCTGGAGTCCAATCCTTTACCTGATGTGGTGCTGGTGACGCCGGACGAGAAACATGCTTCGCCTACAGCCGCCAGGTTACTGCTTGAAAAGCTCAAAGGTCAGCGTGAAGTCGACATCGGTAAGCTGGATATTGAATGGCTTGAGCGCTTGTATGCGCTGCTGGATATTGCCAGAGAGCTGGTGTCGCTCATTGGCGTGTTGTTGTTTGTTTCTGTGGTACTGATCATTGGTAACACCATCAGGCTGAACATCCTTAGCAAGCGGGAAGAAATTCTGGTGATGAAGCTGGTGGGCGCGACTGACGCATTTATTCACCGGCCGTTTTTATATACCGGTTTCTGGTATGGACTGTTGGGTGGTTTGATTGCCTGGTTCGCCGTCATCATTATCTTATGGTGGATGGACAGCAGTATTCAGGCATTTGCGACGCTCTATCAGAAAGAATTCAATATTACCGGTCTGTCCGGTACTGCCTTACTGACGATGCTGGGTTTGTCGATTTTGTTGGGTCTTCTCGGTTCATTGATGTCAGTACAGCGGCATGTCAGAGAAATCGAACCGCAATAACCGCATCATCACCCTATTTTAAACGGCTGAACAGGTTACTTTCTCCGTGTATCCGGTAACCTGTTGTCTCTGTATAACCCCTCAGCGCATGACCGGCTTAGGGAAATATGCCGAGATGGTGGACCGGACGCCGTTCCCCCACTGAATAGCCTGATTGTAAAGTACGTGAAGCTGCTTCTGGTCGATATCCAGCACTTTGGACTGCTTAATAATATTCATCCAAAGGGCACCCTCGAACGCTCTTGCCAGCGCCACATAGCTGTTAAATTCGCTGGATTTACCCAACAACGCATCATTCACTTCGTCGGTCAGCGGCAGTTGTTTAAGAACGTCAGGCATATCCTGATCAAGCAGTGCATCCAGCAGTGAAAACAGACCTATCAGGAAGCCGATTGGCGGATTCGTGTTAATGCCGCGCTGCTGAGAAAGCAAATCGAAGAATTTCGCCCGCACCAGCGACATATGGATCAGCTCCAGCGGTTTATTGTCACTTAAATTGGCCAGCGATAATAAAGCGATGAACTTCTTAATTTCCACTTCGCCCATGTAAGTCAGGGCATGTTTTAGTGAGGTAATTTTGTAACGTTTATTGATTGCCGGGTTATTAATAAATTTGAGTAGCAGGAAGCTGAGAGCAGCGTCACGCTCAATGATCTGGTTGATCCGGCTGATGTTAAAGTCGTTGCGGGCACTTTCTCCCATCAAATCAACCAGGTTCATTTTCGAAGCCGGCAAGTGACGATGGAGTCGTGCTTCCGGCAGGGTGAAGAAATAGCCCTGGAAGAAATCAAACCCGAGAGAGCGGCAACTGTCGAAATCTTCGTGGGTGTTTACCTGTTCCGCCACCAGTTTGATATTGGCATCAAGATAACGGGGGATATTCTTTTCAATCAGATCGTAGTTCGTTTTGGTGACATCAACTTTAACCACATCAATCAACGGAAAAATGTCCTGCTTACCGCTCAGCATCATGGGATCATCAATGGCCAGACTGAATCCGAGATGTTTAATATGCGTGCAGGCTTCCAGTAATCCCGGTGTCGGTGCCATGGGTTCATTCAGCTGCACGACAACAGACTCGGGATTTAAGGAGGTAGGAAAGCGGGAAATCAGAGTGTCCGGATTAAAGTGAATAAACGATTTCTTTTCACCGGAAATATCGTCCAGCCCTAACGGATGGAAATGTTGGGCAATATATTTTGCTTTGTCCGGCTCTAATTCGGGGTAAGCGCCGCTTTTGCCGTCACGGAACAAAAGCTCATACGCGAAAACATCCTTTTCACGGTCTAAAATAGGCTGGCGTGCAATAAATGCGAACATACGACCTGACAATCCCTTCAACAATGGTAACGACAACTTTATAAGTTGACTGCTCATAACACGGCATGAGCACGATGATATCAACTTTATCTTATGGGCCGCAGATTATCTATGCTCACGTAATTCTTTTCACTTATACAATGGGCGGAATTATTAATTAATACTATTTTCCATCGCGCCGGCCCATTTTAGTGACGAGTTATACATACCATGAAGGGTGGTCTGGCGAATACCATATTTCTTTGAGAAGGCTTTTATTGTGGACCAGCGGGCGGACTCAATATGTTTTGCCAGCAAAAGGCAATCACTGAGCATACCCGGATTACCTTGTAAAGCGTGCTTCACTTCTTCACTCACCGGTACTTTCTCCAGCAATTCGCTCATGGGCTGCAGCATCATGGCATCCAGCAACGACAGCAAGCCGGCGAGAAAACTGGCGGGAGAATCGTTCAGTTCGTTCATACCTGCAACCAGCAAGCTGCAGAACTTTGCTCTGACGAGGGAGAGTTGTAACAGTTCCCGTGGACTGTCATTGTTCAGGTTTGCCAGGGCAATCAATGATACGAACTTTTTCACTTCATTTTCACCAAGATAATTCAGTGCGTGGCGCAAATCTTTTACCTTTATCCGTTTATTGTAAAAACGATTGTTTATAAAGCGAAGTAACAGAAATGTCAGTGATGCATCCTTGTTGATAATGTTATTGATGCGGTCGAAATCCAGCGGGGATTGATTACATGCGCTGATAAGCGCAAGCATATTCATCTGAGCAGGGATAATTTGTTTATGACGGACGAGCTCCGGCCGCGCCAGAAAGTAACCCTGAAAGTAGTGAAAGCCCAACTCTCTGAAACGTTCGAATTCGGCGTAAGTTTCAACTTTCTCGGCGAGCAGCTTGATTTCATACTGGCTTATTTCCGGAAGCAAAGAAAGGATCCTCTCCTCTTTCATTGTACGGATATCAAACTTTATAACCTGAACGTAAGGCAATAGTGGCCGCCATTTTTCGTCAGCGTCAAAATCATCAAGTGCCAGTTCAAACCCTATCTCCCGAAGGTGCCGGCATGCAGTAATGAGAGCCTCATCAACCTCGACGGTTTCCAGGATCTCAATCATCACCATTGTAGGATCCAGCGATGTGGGAAAGCGGTGAATTAATGTGTCGCGATGAAAATTAATGAAAGCTGTCTTTCCGCCTGTTATCTCATCCAGGCCTATTCCCAGGTGAGTTGAGCTGATTATTTTCGATGTGGCTTCATTTGGATCGATATCTGGAAATCCGTTACTTTTACCATCGCGAAAGAGGATCTCATAAGCGACAACATTTAGTGCCGTGTCAAAAATGGGCTGTCTGGCGACAAAAGAGAACATACATACCTCCTGTATGATCTGTTTCCGTTATTATTATTTTGTTAGTTTTGACCGGCATGAATCTCATTGTGTGTGTCTGTCGTATACACAAGCGAACATTTACAGCTGTCAATTACTACCCCATGGATTTAGCGTATACGTTTGAAGGATCAGGAAAAATTGGTATTTCGTCTAATTCCTGTGCTAAACGCGGTGAGTGGACTGATTTGAGAGATTAATTACATGACAGTACGTTTACCAATATCTATCGTTTAGTCTGTCGTGCTGAGTGGTGGTTTCATCGTCTGTACGGAACTTATTTGATGCAAATCAGGTCTTGATATTTAGTAATTTGTCACTATATTCCTAACTTGGAATTATCTGCGACAATCAAGGACTCGAAAGGCACTGCCCGTTTTGGTACAATACAGTGCTTAGCAAATTGAGGTGAATATGAGCAATAACATGCAAACAATGGCATTATCGGTGCCCCACAGCGGTAGCATCGAAGGCTACATTCAGGCTGTGAGCAGCATCAACATGCTCTCTGCTGATGAAGAAAGAAGTCTGGCGACACGCTTGCGTGACGAGGGCGATCTGGAAGCGGCAAGAAAGCTGGTCATGTCGCATTTACGCTTTGTTGTACATATTGCTAAATCCTATTCAGGATATGGTTTGCCGCAGGCTGATTTAATTCAGGAAGGTAACATTGGCCTGATGAAGGCAGTTAAGCGATTCGATCCGGGCGTAGGTGTGAGACTGGTGTCTTTTGCTGTTCACTGGATCAAAGCTGAAATTCATGAATTCGTACTGAAGAACTGGCGTATCGTTAAAGTGGCTACCACTAAAGCGCAACGTAAATTGTTCTTCAACCTGCGCAAGGCGAAAAAACGTCTGGGCTGGTTCACTCACGAAGAAGTGCAAACTGTTGCTGATGAACTGGGTGTAAGCACGAAAGAAGTGCTGCAAATGGAAGCCCGCATGAGTAGCCAGGATCAGGCATTTGATCTGAGTGCTGATGACGACGAGAGTGGCAACTTTGCGCCTGTGCAGTTCCTTGAAGATAAAAGCGCAGATGTTGAGATGGACGTTATCAATAATGACTGGGATAGCAATGCTTCCAAACGTCTTTATTCTGCTATCAAAACGCTGGATGAGCGTAGTCAGGACATTATTGAAACTCGTTGGTTGGCAGATAATAAGATCACACTTCAGGATCTGGCCGACAAATATCAGGTTTCTGCTGAGCGTGTACGCCAGATTGAGAAAAATGCCATGAAGAAACTTCAGGCAGCAATGGCAGCGTAAGCATTAACTAGTACGCCATACAAAATCGAAAAAAGCGCCGTCAGGCTAATGCCAGTCAGTTAAGCTGACTGGCATTTTTCTTTTTATGGGGGTAGCG
>NZ_CFHOXV010000047.1:0-30612 GCF_984505615.1 Alteromonas sp.
ATCGGATTTTGATCCTCTTACGCCGAATGTCAATCTCTTAACTGATCGGCATTAGCCTGTGAAGCCGCTTTTTAAACCACATGTTACCTGAAACGGGAAATCAGACAAAGGCTGATTGCACCAGATACCAGGTGTAAGCCACATATCCGAGTACAAATACACCACCTTCCAGTCTGTTCAGACGACCCTGACCTTTAATGCCGATACAGAAGATGAAGAGTGCCACCGACAGCCCCAGCATGATCATGACGTCGCGGTAGAAAAAGCTTGGCTCAACCTGCATAGGCTGAATCGTTCCGGCGAGTCCTACCACCGCCAGCGTATTAAACATGTTCGAACCGATAACATTACCCAGTGCCAGATCATGTTCACCCTTGCGGATAGCCATCAGTGATGAGGCCAGCTCGGGTAGTGATGTGCCCACCGCGATGATGGTTAATCCGATAATGGTATCGCTGACACCAAACTGAGTGGCAATTTCCACCGCTCCCCATACCAGAATACGGGAGCTGGCGACCAGCAAAGCTAACCCGGCCAGCAGCCAGATCACATTGGTTTTTACGCTGGCATCGTCCGGATTAATTTCACCTTCATATTCAGCGGCAAGGGTATCACTGCTGCCTTTCATGCCAGTCCAGATACTCCAGCCCATCAGCAGTATGAATAAACCAAGCAGGGAGAATGCATCGTCTTTGGATACATGAAAATCAATTAATTGCCAGCAGGCGAAAAAGGTTAGGCCAAGCAGAATAGGCAGTTCGCGGCGGATGATATCTGAGCGGACGGCAATAGGGCTGATAACCGCGGTCAATCCAAGAATGAGTGCGATGTTAGCGATATTGGAGCCATAGGCGTTACCCAATGCAATGCCTGAATTGCCCTGCAACGCAGCAAATACCGACACGATAATTTCCGGAGCCGAGGTACCAAATCCGATGATTAGCATACCAATGAGCAACGGAGATAAACCAAAATGCCGTGCCACACCGGCGGCACCGCCGACAAATTTTTCTGCACTCCACAGCAGAACCAGCAGGCCTGCAATTATCGCTAAACTGGGTAAAAGCATATCAACTCCTTGGTACCCGTAACGGCGATAAGAATACGGGCGGGACATAGACAGGTCGTGTGACCACTATATAGCGTTTCTGCTACGTTATTTAAACGTTCTCTGATAAAAAAAGTTAAAACGATTGAGGGCATAAAAATGACAGGCGAAACGCTATCACAAAAACTCATGGTAACGACAAAAAAAAGCCGTTCTGAAAACACTGGTGAATGCCCGCAGTTGAATTACACTGCCCGGACAGAAAAGGTTACTTTCAATGAAATTAACATTGTGGTAACAAATAGTTCTTACTTATTCAGGTATCAAGAAGCATTTCATGCATAAAACTCTTATCGTTGTTGACGACATTAGCGGTTTCACTCTGCCGGACCAGACCATTCTGACTTTTCAGGATTATCTGGATGAATTTCCGAAACGGAATGAACCCAAAACACGTGTTATCAACTTGTGTGACACATCCCGCTATTTAAGTCAGGGATATTACTGTTCGTTGCTGGCGCAAGCGCGTCAACACCGTGTGTTACCGTCTGTAAAAACGATCAATGATTTGCGCATTGCCGATGAGGGCAGTGCCCGATTACCGTTGCCGGACAAATTTAAATGGCCGGTGACAGAAGGCATTGAATCTTTCTTTGTACTGTTCGGTAAAACAAAAGATCAGGCACTGTTACCGGTTGCGGCCACAGCGTTTGAAGCATTTCCGTGTCCGATTTTACAAGTCACATTACACATAGCTGCTGACAACATCGGCTTTATGGAAGTGCAGGCTCGTGGCTTTGCTGATTTGCCGGATCCACTGAAACAAGACTGTATTGATGGTTTACAGCAGTTCACACAACAACAGTGGCGCAGTGACCGCAAAGGCAAGAAGATGCGTTGGGACATGGCGATTCTGGTTAATCCCGATGAGCCGACTCCTCCGTCTGACGACAAAGCGATTAAGAACTTTGTAAAAGCGGCGGAAAAAGCAGGCTTCAATGCCGAAGTGGTAACCAGTTTAACGCCGGAAGCCGTGGGCCATTATGATGCCCTGTTTATCCGCGAAACTACCGCGATAGACCATCATACCTATCGTCTGGCCCGTGCAGCAGAGCGTGAAGGCCTGATCGTTATCGATGACACCCAGTCGATTTTGCGTTGCTGTAATAAGGTGTATCTGCAGGACGCGTTTGCTTATCAGCAAGTGCCTGCACCGCGAAGTGAAATGGTTTCAGACAGCGCTGATGACACCTGTCAGGAGTTGATTTCAACTCTGGGGTTACCTCTGGTGCTTAAGTTGCCTGAGAGTTCGTTCAGTCGTGGTGTGTATAAAGTAGAAAGTGCAGAAGCGCTGAAAACACGTCTGGTGGAAATGCTTGAAGCGTCGGCGCTGGTACTGGTGCAGGAGTACGTGTTTACCGAGTTTGACTGGCGGATTGGTGTGCTTGGTGGCAAACCTATCTATGCCTGTCAGTACTTCATGGCTCGCAACCACTGGCAGATTTACCATCACGAAGGTGACCGTTTCAGTTCCGGTGGCTTTAAAACCATGCCGACTTTTGAGGTGCCAAAAGCAGTCTTACAGGCGGCGATCAAGGCGGCCAAAGTGGTAGGTGACGGCTTGTACGGTGTAGATATTAAACACTCCGGCAACAAAGTGTACGTGATTGAAGTTAACGATAACCCGAGTATTGATTCGGGCGTCGAAGACAAATATCTGGGCAAAGAATTGTACCAGTTAATTATGCAGGAATTTGCAAACAGGTTGGAGTTACGCGGTCGATGAGCGCCAAACTTGCAGCTCGTGAAGTCGCAGAGCCCGTATTGTCACTTTCACCGGTGACGGTGCGGTCTGCGGCGGCTGAGGATTTATCGTCTTTGTGTGATGTTGAGCAACGTTGCTTTTCTCATGACAAACTAAGCCGTCGTCGTATGCGGTTTTATTTGACGGCGCCCCATGCTGAATTGCTGGTGGCTGAACGGGACGGCATTATACTCGGTTACGCATTGTTGTTATTACGTCGCGGAACCATGCTTACGCGTCTTTACTCTATTGCAGTGTTGCCGGAGGCGAGGGGACAACAGGTTGCCCAATCGCTGATTGGTGAACTGGAAATCAGGGCATTGTCGCGGGGAAAGCGCTTTATGCGCCTGGAAGTGTCTGAGGACAACAAGGGCGCAATTGCACTGTATCAACGTTTAGGTTTTAGTCAGTTTGGTATGTATAACGAATACTACGAAGACAAATCTGACGCCATTCGTATGCAGAAAGTACTGAACTATCCATCCAGTACTGCAGAAGTTGACGTGTACCCCTGGTATCAGCAAACCACTGAATTTACCTGTGGTCCTGCATCGCTGATGATGGCGATGGCACAGTTGAACAATGACTACGTGGTGTCGCAGGAAAAAGAGTTATCTCTCTGGCGACGTGCAACTACGATTTTTATGACGTCAGGTCATGGTGGTTGTCATCCGGTAGGACTGGCTCTGGCAGCGGCTGACGAAGGCTTTAAGAGTGAAGTATGGTTGAACCGTACATTACCGCTTTTCACTGACGGCGTGAGAACTGCCCATAAGAAAGACATTGTAGAGGTGGTGGAACAGGGTTTCCTGCATGAAGCCGAACAAAAGGGCATTACCGTTGATATTCACGAATGGAAAATGGAATCTTTGGATGCCTTGCTGGAAGAAGGCGCTGCGGTACTGTGCTTGATCAGCACCTATGCGTTTGATAAGAAAAAAGCGCCGCACTGGGTCACGGTGACAGCCTCAGACCAGCGTTGTTTCTATATTCACGACCCGGATCCTGAAACCTTTGAAGATCAGGTCGTCGAGTATCAGCATATTCCGGTCGCGCGGGAAGATTTTGTGCGTCTGGTCAGCTATGGCCGGCGAAAAGTCCGGGCGATAGTCATCATCAGAAAACGCTGAGTTTAAAGCGCGGTGTGAGAATAAATCACTCCGCGCTTATTCGTTTTCAGTCTTCAACGGCTGATACGCGCGTTGAAGTTACGCAATGCCTTTACCAGATTAGACAATTCTGCCGCTGAGCCCTGAAAAAGAGAAGGCTTAGTGAAAGTCGTGCCTTTACGGGCAGTGTTAAACGTACGTTTAATATCGAAGGCGGCAGTGCGGTCTGTGAGACGTTTCCATTCGCTTTGCAGAGAACCCGGAATAGCGTGGCGTTTTGCCAGAATGTTGTCTCGAATTTGCAACACTTGCCCAATCAGTAACGTATTTTCATTCAACATGGTTAAAACCTATTTCAATGTTGTTAGTAGTCTAAAGCCTTTATTTATGGGGTCCTGACACCAACTTATTGCCGTTTGACCCTGAATAAAGGAGCGCATTCACTTAGTACTGTTGCAACATCGATGCCTGTTTATCCTTTAGTATAATAAAAGCCGGTCAGTCCCGGCGCTTTCGTCATTTTAATTATGGTGGGATGGGGCTGAGCTGTCAGGTCAACAAGACAAAAAGTGTTTATCTACATACATAGCCGTAAGCAGTGCCTCCTCCTTGGCAGAAACTATTGCACTGAAAGACGTTTACGCTGCCACTTTGACATTGTGATTCAGGGGCCACGGTCGGAGGAAAGTTACCCCAGCATCCGCAAGTCAGCATTATATGCCCTGTCGGAAATCCCGGTTGAGTAAACTGAATTCCGGCACACTGAGCGATGAAAGTTGCTCGTTCCATGCTTGAAGGATAAGGGCCTTGCATTATCGGGCCCTCGTTAACCCTTTGCATTATAGTTCTGCGTATATCATTGTAATAGCCGTTTTCGGCAAGTGCTCGCGCAGCCCAGCAATCTGCTTCAAGTTCCTGTTTTCTGGTCGCATTCATATGAAGTCTGCTAAATTGCTCAAAACTTGACAGATGACCAATGCGGTGATGACCGCATTCGTGGGCCAATGCAAAAATTCGTGAAAACCTCCAGTTAGAAATAACAGCCGGATCGATGATGATAACCCTTTGTCCATTGCGAATAGTTGCTACAGCATCCTGCGATGTTTGTTCGACAATAACGGGAAGACCGCAAAAATTATCATAGCCAACAAACATACTTTGACTTTTTGCAGTTTGAGAAAATGTTGTTAGCAGAAATAAAATCACTAAGCCTTTCATACTATCTCGCCTTCTTAATATGTATTAGTTAGTTCTAAAATTATTTGGAAGAACTCAAGGTTTTATTAATACTCAAGTAAAATTAAGTAAGGTATTGAAATTATTAAACTGAGGTTAAGTTTGATCATAAAGACCAAAGGGGGTTTTTATATTGTTTTTTATCTGATAATCCAGTTTGTTTATGGTGTCGCTATGAGTGTTTTTTATAATAGATAATCCGGGCTCAGCTAAGTCGTTAATAAACTCATTTAGAAACTTTATTTGATTTAAAGCTTCACTTCTATTGTTTGCGAAATAGAACTCACTGTTTGCCCAAGCTAACCTAGTCAGGACAACTGAATTTGCAAAAGCTACGAATGAAATATCCTTGTATTCTTCGGTTGCTATCATTGCTTTTTGGAAAGTTCTGCGACCTTTATCAGGTTTATCTGATTGGAAGAGAGCCATCGAAAGAGAGCGCAATGCACTGTTCTCGGTATTAAAGTCAGTCGCTTTCTTTACTGCTGTTTCATAAAACTCAATAGCTCTGTCCATCCACATTTGATTTAGCATAGCGTGAGCAATATTAGTGTACTCTTGGGCTGTTATGAGATTTTCGGGAATTCTTGTTGCAAGTTCTGCCGCTTGTTGTGCAAGGTAAGATTGTTCGTTAGCAATAAAACTGTTGATGGTATTCAAAGCGCTATTGTTATTAGCAAATTGAATGCTGTAATTAAAGCTCTCGATAGGCAATGTTGATAATCTGTTTAAAATTTCCCTAAGTTCTTTTCTGTCGCTATTAATATCTAGTTGATTTGTTCTCTGATATGAAACGAATGTGGTACCGAATGAGAAGATTAATGCAATAACAGCAACAATAGTAGAAGCTTGTTTGAACCAGGGTTTCATCTCCTCACTTAGAGAAATTTGTAAAGCGTCAACCTCGCGTTTAACGGTGGACAACTTTTCACTAAATGAATCCATTCTGGTGTTAAGATCTGAGCTACCACCTCGTAGCTCACTTGAGTAAGGTTTCATAGTTCTTCCTTGATCATCATTGTAAGGTTAGGGAAACTCGAATACAGCCTTTAGCTTATGAGGGTTGTTTAATTATTGAACAATTTTGGTTTGGTACAATCATGAATTTGAACTAGAGAGATTTGGAATAAATAAATTTTATAAGTAGTATTCCAATCAACTGAACCGGACCCGCGCCTTTCTCGCCTGACGCCAGTGATAAACCCGGCGACCGGCCCAAAGCGGCGAGACCACAAGAATGTTCAATGCAATGGCAACAATCAGACTGAATACAATGGCCGCTGGCGTCAGGGGGATGGACGGCGCAAAATTATCCAGCACTCTTAATAAAGTATCTTTCCTTGCGGGGGCAAACATATAGCGGGCCTGCTCAAAGTAGTTGCCGGTGGAGAGGGTTTTTAAGCCATTGTCTGCTTCTTCCAGTTTTGCCTGCAGCGCGGCTTTATTTTCAGCGTCCTGCTGCACCACGCCATCGGCGTTATTTCGCAGGCTTTCTATTAACGCATCTACAGAACTGAAATTGAATTGTCTGGCCAGATTTTCCAGCTCAATGACCTGTTCTCTGGTGGCATCGTAGTAGCCTGAGAGATACTGGCGGTAATGGTCCGCCAGTATGGGAACCTGCAATGCAGCGATGAAGAGTACTGTGAACAGAATTTTATCAATTACCCGGGCCATCAGCTGCATTGTTCATCCTTTGTTTTACAGACTGGCTAAGGTGTCATAAATGCCCGTTGTCAGTCTTTCAAGTTGGCTTTCAGTAATTATGTACGGTGGCATGATATAAACCAGTTTACCGAAAGGCCGGATCCAGATCCCTTTTTCGACGAAATGCTTCTGCAGTATGGCCACATTAACCGGTTGTTTCATTTCAACCACACCGATTGCTCCCAGCACCCGCACGTCAGCCACGCCGGGAAGCGCTTTGCACTTTGGCAGGCTGGCTTTCAGTTGTGATTCGATGCCGGCTACCTGTTTTTGCCAGTGCCCTTCATTAATCAGTGACAGACTGGCATTCGCTACAGCACAGGCCAGCGGGTTACCCATGTATGTCGGACCGTGCATGAATACGCCGGGTTCTCCCTGGCACACACCTTGTGCCACATCTTCGGAACACAGTGTTGCGGCAAGGGTCAGATAGCCGCCGGTGAGCGCTTTTCCTACACACATAATATCCGGGCTGATATGAGCATGATCACAGCCGAACAATTTTCCGGTGCGGCCAAAACCTGTGGCTATCTCATCACAGATAAGGAGCACATCGTAGGCATCACACAATTGACGGCAGCGCTTCAGGTACTCCGGATGATATATCCGCATGCCGCCGGCGCCCTGAACCACCGGCTCAATGATCAGAGCGGCTAATTCATGATGATGGCGTTCAAATAGTTCCTGAAGGGGCAAAATGTCATCTTCACTGAAGGTCTGATCAAACCGGGTTTGCGGGGCGGGCGCAAACACCTGCTTACTGAGTACACCGGAGAATAAGCTGTGCATCCCATTGACCGGATCGCATACCGACATGGCGGCGAAGGTATCGCCGTGATAACCATTGCGGGGGGCGATAATCCGGTGCTTTTCCTGACGGCCCTGGCAGGCCCAGTACTGCAATGCCATTTTCAGTGCCACTTCAACAGATACCGAGCCGGAGTCGGCCAGAAAGACCCGGTTCATGCCGTCCGGTGCCATATCAAGCAGCGTGCGGCAAAGTGATACCGCCGGGTCATGGGTCAAACCGCCAAACATGACGTGGGAAAACTTGTCGATTTGCTGTTTGGCTGCGTTGTTCAACACCGGGTGATTGTAGCCATGGATGGCTGCCCACCAGCTCGACATACCGTCGACCAGGTTCTCACCGGTGGCCAGAGTAATTTCTGCGCCGTCAGCTCCGGTCACCTCAAAACAGGGCAGGGGAGAGACGGCAGACGTATAAGGGTGCCAGATGTGCTGGCGATCAAACTCAATGTTGCTCAAAATGTAACCATTGGTAAAGGTTTGAAAATGGTCAGAGTTGACAACTCTGTAACCAGGCATAGACTAAGCCAGCATTTCTCATTAGTAAAGGATAGGGCATGACCATCGCGTCCAACGCACCACAACATCAGGCAGACATTCGCCATGACTGGACCAAAGCTGAAGTTAAGGCACTTTTCGCATTGCCATTTAATGACTTACTGTTCAAAGCCCAAACTGTTCACCGTCAGTATTTCGATCCGAATGAAGTGCAGGTGAGTACGTTATTATCAATTAAAACCGGCGCGTGTCCGGAAGACTGTAAATATTGCCCGCAAAGTGCCCGCTATGATACCGGATTAGAAAAAGAGCGCTTACTGGAAATTGAAAAAGTGATTCAGCGCGCTAAAGAAGCGAAAGCCACCGGATCCACCCGTTTCTGTATGGGAGCTGCATGGCGTAACCCCCGTGACCGCGATATGCCATATGTCACTCAGATGGTGTCTGAAGTGAAAAAGCTTGGTCTGGAGACCTGTATGACGCTGGGTATGCTTACCCGCGAGCAGGCAGTGGCACTGAAGCAGGCAGGTCTGGATTACTACAACCACAATCTGGATACTTCCCCTGAGTTTTACGGTGACATCATTACAACCCGTACCTATGACGACCGTCTTAATACCTTGCAGAATGTGCGTGACGCCGGCATGAACGTATGTTCCGGAGGTATTGTGGGCATGGGTGAATCTGCAGAAGACCGTGCAAGCCTGTTGATGCAACTGGCTAATCTGCCGGAACAGCCGCAAAGCGTTCCCATTAATATGCTGGTGAAAGTAGAAGGTACGCCGCTGGATAAAGTGGACGATCTCGAACCATTCGAATTTATCCGTACCATTGCTGTCGCCCGCATAATGATGCCTGCCTCACACGTGCGTTTATCCGCCGGCCGTGAAAATATGAATGAACAGATGCAGGCGCTGTGTTTTATGGCCGGTGCCAACTCTATTTTTTACGGTTGCAAGCTGCTGACAACCTCTAACCCGGATACCCACGAAGACGTGTTGTTATTCCGCAAGCTGGGCATTAATGCTGAGCGCACCCGCGAGTTCTCTGATGAAGCTCATGAGCAGGCATTGCAGGAAGAAATTGCCGCGCAATCAGCGCCGGCTGACTTGTTTTACGATGCCACCGCGCCCCGAAAAACCGCGCCTGCGGAGGCCTGATGGCATTTGATTTTATCAATGCTGAGCTTCAGAAAAAGCAGGATGCCGGTTACTTGCGTCGCCGGCATTGTGTGGAATATGAAAAAGACGGCATTATTTGTGTCGCCGGCGAGCACTATCTGAACTTTGCCAGTAACGATTATCTGGGCATGCGTCAGCATCCGGGTGTGCTGCAAAGCTGGGTAGAAGGCTTGGCCCAGTTTGGCGGCGGCAGCGGCGCGTCTCCGTTAGTGACGGGCTACACACAGGCACATGCGGCCCTTGAAGCCTATCTTGAAGAGCACCTTCAGCGTGAAGCGGTACTGCTGTTTAATTCCGGCTTTGCAGCGAATCAGGCCATCTGTCAGGCACTGTTTCAAAATGGTGGCAACGTACTGGCCGACAAATACATGCATGCTTCATTCATTGACGGCGTGCTTGCCAGCAAAGCTGAATTCAAGCGTTTCCGTCATAACGATTTAGCGCACTGCGAAGCACTACTATCCGGTTTATCCGGCGATACCCTTATCGCCAGTGAAAGTATTTTCAGCATGGACGGAGACAGCGCACCGGTTAAAGGACTTGTGTCACAAAGTCGTGACAGCGGCGCGTGGCTGATGCTGGATGACGCTCATGGATTTGGCGTACTGGGCGAAAATGGTTTTGGTGTGGCAGAGCACTATCAGCTCACGCAGCAGGACTTGCCGGTACTGATGGGCACATTCGGCAAGGCGGTGGGGACAGCAGGTGCCTTCGTTGCCGGCAGTCAGGCCTTTATTGATTATCTGGTGAATCACGCCAGGCACTATATTTACTCCACCGCGCTGCCGGCCTCTCAGGCTATTGCTACCTTGTATTCGCTTACGACCATATCAACGGGTGATGAGCGTAAAAGGTTACATGAGAATATTGCGACGTTTCGCTCTCATGCTCTGGCGCAGGGTCTTCAGTTAACTGAATCTGTCAGTGCCATTCAGCCTGTGATGTGCGGCGATCCTCATAAGGCGCTGGCATTGTCTGAAGCGCTGAAACAACGTGGGATATGGGTACCGGCAATACGTTATCCGACAGTGCCGAAAGGGGCTGACAGATTGCGGATCACCATTACTGCCCAACACAGTGCCCGGGATATCAGCGTGCTGGTGGATGCATTAATGCTGGCTATGGAGGCGGTGTGAATCAACCCGCCTCAAAAACCGCTGAAACAACCGTATCCCGAAAGCAGGCGATTGCTGCCCGCTTTGACCGTGCTGCTCACTCCTATAATCAGGTGGCGGGAGTTCAGGCCCGAATCGCTGCCGATGCCCGCAGTTTGTTGCACGTTGAACCGGGCAGCCGGGTGCTTGATATCGGCTGCGCCACAGGGCGGGAAACCATATTGCTGGCGAAAAACGGTGCACAAGTTACCGGTCTGGATATTGCCGCAGATATGCTCCAAAAGGCGCAGCGGGATTATCCGTCTCTGACATTCAAAATAGGTGATGCGGATGCACTGCCTTTTTCTGCACAGCAATTTGATGCGGTATTTTCCTCAATGGCGTTGCAGTGGAGTGATGATCCTGCCACGGCGATGCCGGAAATTGCCAGGGTGCTTAAACCCGGAGGCAGAGCGCAGTTAGCCATTATGGTTGCCGGTTCTTTTCATGAGCTTATTCAGGCCCGTTCGGTGGCGGGGTTACCTGAATCCGTAAATACTTTACCTCAGTCACTGGTGTGGGAAAAAGCAGCCTGTCAGGCTGGCTTTCATGTAGTAAAAAGTACGGTTGAAACGTACACAGAGCACTTTGACGGAATACGCAGTCTGCTGCATTCAATTACTAAAGCCGGTGCAGGCTTATCAGACAGCGGACACGCACAACATTCTTTCACCCGCCATTCACTGAAAGTGTTGGAAAAGGCTTTCTGTACCACCCCGGAAGGCACGCTGCCCCTCACTTATCACGTATTACAGATATCGCTGGAACGCTAATTTATGCACGCTTATTTTGTTACCGGTACCGACACAGAAGTCGGTAAAACCTTTGTGTCGTCTCTATTTTTACAGGCTGCGGCGCAATCCGGACTCTCCTCAGTGGGGTACAAGCCAGTCTCTGCCGGATGTGAAGTCATTGACGGTGTGCTCAGTAACGAAGATGCAAGAGCTTTACATGCGGCGTCCTCGTTACCCGTATCACTTCAGGAAGTGAACCCGGTGACCCTTGAACCGCCTGTCGCACCGCATATTGCTGCAGAACAGGCGGGTTTAAAAATTGAAAAAGAAGATCTGATTAAAGGGTACGAACATCTGGCAGGGAAGCACCCTGACTTTATGCTCATGGAAGGGGCCGGTGGCTGGCGGTTACCGTTAGGCAATGGTCTCTGGATGCCACAAATCGTTCAGGCACTTAAGCTGGATGTTATTGTGGTAGTGGGCATGCGGCTGGGATGTCTGAATCATGCCGTACTCACCTGTGAAGCCATTTTGAATGACGGCCTGAACATTAAAGGCTGGGTGGCGAATCAGTTGTCTGCTGATATGCCGGTATACGATGAAAATCTGTCGACACTTAAAGCTGTGTTGCCTGCTCCCATGCTGGCCGAAATTCCTTTCGGCGCAGACGAGAAGACGGTAGCAGACCTGGTATCAACGGTGCAGAAACTGGCTTAAGTCATCACCGTCTTTAATGGCGGTTTTTTCTTTTCCTGAGAATACAAAACCGCCATATTCTCCTTTAAATGTCAGTTTGCCTTTAGATAGCTCCAGCGCAGTGCCTTCACGTATAGCCAGTACCGGTGTATCCGGATTCAGAGTCGTAAATTCAGCAAGACGTTGATCGCGGGTTTCCCCGTTAAAACCCGGCGGGTGATAATCGGAATAGTGCGGATTCAACTGACAGGGAAGCAGCGCCAGCGCGTCAAACGACGGCGGCTCGATAATAGGCATGTCATTGGTGGTTCTGATGGTGGCACCGCAAATATTTGAACCGGCACTCCATCCGATGTAGGGAACGCCTGATTCAATGGCCAGGCATATAGGCGCAATAAGCGAGTTTTTATACAGATTTGCCAGCAAATTAAAGGTGTTACCACCGCCGGTTAATATTGCTTTGCCTGCCTGAATGGCTTCTGTTACTGCCTGTGCAGGATGCTCAAATGTATGTAACCCGGTAATACGGCATTCAGGTAAAGCAGCCTGTACTTTTGCTGTGTACTCGTCAAAGGATACTGTCACACCGGCGTAAGGTATAAACAGTACATCCCGTTTGTCACCCAAATGAGAAAGGATCATGGGTTTGGCGTGGGCAAGATAGTCTTCGTCTCCCACACGGGAACTGCTGAGCATCAGCAAATGAGCAGGCATGGTCACTCCGGAAATTGAATTTTTTGATTTTAAAAGATGATACGCGAACACGAACCTTGTGTTTAGTGTGGTGTACAAATAACTTTTTGGAAAGGGAGAGAGGAAGAAAACCGGAGCGGCACAGTGAGCTGACTCCGCAAGCCTGAAAATTGATTTCCCTGTATTGTTTGTTTGCTATTGTGCGAAGTTATATGGCCGTTGGCATTGCCGGACTTTTCATATAACCTTTCATCATGCCAACAGTATTAAAAATCGGGCCTTACCGTTTTTTCTTCTATAGCAACGAAAACGGTGAGCCAGCCCACATACATATTCAACGCGAAAAAATGCTGGCTAAGTTCTGGCTTCGTCCGGTCGCCTTAGCCAGTTCAACTCGCTTTACTCCCAAAGAACTCAGAACTTTGGAAAAGCTGGTTGTCGAAAATAAAAGTGCTTTTTTGGAGGCTTGGAATGGCTACTTTAGCAGTTGAACACCACCCGCAAGCTCAGTCGGTGTCTTTCGACGACAGTTCTTTAATTGTCGGGCTCATCGACGGCAGGACTATTTCTGTGCCTCTGTCCTGGTTTCCGGGCCTTTCCCGGGCTAGTACATCTGAACTACAGGATTGGGAGTTATTAGGTGACGGAGAAGGTATTCACTGGCCTCAGCTTGATGAAGACCTGAGTGTTACCGGCTTGCTTCTTGGCAATCGCGGCAAGTAAAGAGTCACTTCCGGTACGCATAAAACCGGAGGCTTTGCCGTTTGAACCGGATTATCTTCCTGCTCTCATAGTCCCCTCAAACAGAACACAGTTTGAGGGGAAACGGTGACATGGATGAGTGAAGGTTTACAACTGTATTACCACTCAGAATTGTCCCTGAGGCGGTCTCCGGCCCGGAGGCTCACCCATATTATCAGGCCGGCAGGCCAGTTCTTCTGATGAAGTGTCTTCGTCGGGCCCGGATGGCGGCGCCATACACTGGCCTGACATTGTCTCACCATTCCGGCCGCTCATGGAGCAACTGTCACCCTCTGATGAAGATGTACAGGCGTCAAATGCTTCCTGAGGGATTGAAGGCCGTTCTTCCCGTTCCGCTGCACAGGCGGCAAGTGCAGTGAATCCTGCTACAAAAATGACACAGCGCTTAATCGATTGTTTTTTTACCATAGTTTGTTCCGGTTGGGCTTAAGGTATTCTTAACTGACTACCGGAATGGTCTTTGTGTTCTTTTCTTTTCGATTTCTTTACGCTGTTCAACGGTATGTCAAATGTTAATTTGACGAAAAAGTACAATTGATTGCGGGAATAGTGACTAAACGCAGGTGTTAAATTCATTCACGATAGGTTAACAATTTAGCCCTTTGCCGGAAGAAAAAAATGAATACCACCAAAACTGATGTCGCTATTATCGGTGCAGGCCCGTCGGGACTGATGCTGGGCCACCTGCTCACTCAGGCAGGCATCAACTGTATCATCGTAGAACGTAAATCACCGGATTATGTGTTAAGCCGTATCCGCGCCGGAGTGCTTGAACAGTGCACCCTACAGGTAATGGAAAAGCTTGGTCTGGACAGCAGACTGAAAGCTGAAGGTTTACCTCACGACGGCGTTATTCTCGCTGATGGCGAAAGGGTCATTGAAATTGATGTGAAGGGTTTGACCGGCAGCCAGGTGGTTGTTTACGGCCAGACTGAGATTACCAAAGATCTCATGGACGCATCAGACAGTCGCGGTGTAATGCGGGTATACGATGCAGATGATGTTGCTCTGCATAATATTGAAACCGAAGCACCCTGCGTAACTTATACAAAAAACGGTGAACCTCATCGTATCGATTGTCGCTTTATCGCCGGTTGTGACGGCTTCCACGGGCCTTCCCGTAAAGCCATGCCGGGAAGCAACACGAACTACGTGGAAAAGGTCTATCCATTCGGCTGGCTGGGTGTGCTGGCAGATGTGCCGCCTGCCACACACGAAGTGGCTTACAGTAATCACGACCGCGGTTTTGCCTTATCTTCGATGCGGTCGCTTACCCGCAGCCGCTATTACATTCAGGTAGGGCTGGATGAAAAGGTGGAAGACTGGTCTGATGAACGGTTCTGGGATGAACTGGCTGTTCGTCTGGGTCCTGAGATCTCCTCAAAGCTGGTGACCGGACCTTCAATCGAAAAATCCATTGCGCCACTGCGTTCATTTATTTTTGGCAGCATGCGTCACGGCAGCCTGTTCCTGGCGGGAGATTCTGCGCATATCGTGCCACCCACCGGCGCGAAAGGACTCAATCTGGCGTCTTCAGATATCACCTACTTGTCGGCAGCAATAATCAGTTACTTCAAAGAAAAGCAATCTGATGGCATTAACCTTTACTCTGAAAAAGCGCTGAACCGCGTATGGAAGTCGTCACGTTTTTCATGGTATCTCACCACGCTGATGCACCGTTTCCCTGAAGGCGGAGAGTTTGACCGCAAGATGCAGGTGGCGGAACTGGAATACATTGCCGGCTCAAAAGCAGCGCAGACCACTATTGCTGAAAACTACATAGGTCTGCCACTTTAACAGCGCTTTACATCATCGCCAGACGTTATGGAAATCCCGGCACGCACGCCGGGATTTTTCTCTTATTAGTGAACTACAGGCCCTGGGCAACCATCGCATCTGCCAGGCGTCTGAATGCGGCGATATTCGCGCCCTTTGCATAATCAGTAAAACCGTCTTCACGGCCTTCTTCCACACATTGTTCATGAATGTGCTTCATGATTTTTTTCAGTTCGTTATCCAGTGTGTCATAACTGCTTCTGCGAAAACTGGCGTTTTGCATCATTTCCAGGCCTGACAATGCGACGCCGCCGGCGTTAGAAGCCTTACCCGGTACGAAAGGAATACGGTGTTCAGCAAACACTTTCTGTGCGTTAGCAGTGCACGGCATGTTTGCACCTTCCAGCACGTACTTTACGCCGTTCCCGCAAAGCATATCAGCGTCATCTTCATCCAGCTCATTTTGCGTCGCGCAGGGCAGGCAGATATCTGCGGTCTGATGCCATGGCTTTTTGCCTTCGTGCCATTCTCCGCCACTCTTTTCTCTGATGGCTAAGAGGATGTTGTCGTAGTTGTGCTTCTGCTCAATTGCAAACTGAATGTCCTGCTTTGACAAACCGTCCTCCTTAATCAGGCAACCACGGCTGTTCGACAGGCTTGTCACCACAGCGCCGGATTCACAGGCTTTCAGCGCAGCGTGCAGCGCCACATTGCCCGCGCCGCTGATACCGGTGCGTTTGCCTTCGAGGGTATCGTCATTTGCAGCCAATACCTCCTGCAACATGTAAATCAAGCCGAAGCCCGTAGCTTCTGTGCGCACATGGCTGCCGCCGAATGAAATGTCCTTTCCTGTCAGTGTGCCGCCAAATTGATTGTGAATACGGCGGTACTGGCCGTACATGAATCCGATTTCCCGGCTGCTGACGTTAATATCGCCGGCGGGTACGTCGGTCTGCGGGCCGATATGACGCTGCAATTCAGCCATGAACGCCTGGCAAAAGCGCATGATTTCAGTGTCGCTTCTGCCTTTCGGATTGAAATCTGAGCCACCCTTCGCACCACCCATGGGCAGGCCGGTTAATGCATTTTTGAAGGATTGTTCAAAGGCGAGAAATTTTAAAACAGACTCATTAACGGTGGGGTGAAAGCGCAGGCCGCCTTTATACGGGCCAATCAGGCCGTTGTGTTGTACGCGCCATCCGCGGTGTATTTCGACCCCGCCGTCATCGTTCATCCACTGAACATTAAAGTGTATAATACGCTCTGGCACGCAGAGTCTTCTGACCACGTCATAGCGCTTGTAAGCTTCCGACGCGTTTGAGACTGGCATGACATGATCTACAATCTCCTCAACGGCCTGCAAGTATTCCTTTTGTTCGCCGTACAATTCTGTCAGCCATTTAAGCACGCAGTCCCGATTTGATAGTTGACTCATAATGCATTCCGTTTCAATAAATTATGTGTATTGCTTACCTGTACGGCACTGATGTTGATCATTAATTCCTTGTCATCTGAGGTTTACGGCTGTTCTGAACGGGATTGCATGTACCGTGGTTGAACCTTGGCGGTAGTGGCGCGTACCCAACAATACAATTGACTTTATTCACTGGATGACAGGAGACATTATGACCTCAACTGTACTGGTAACCGGCGGCAACCGCGGTATTGGCCTGGAAATTGTTCGTGGCTATGCGCAGGCGGGCTTCAAGGTGTTGCTTGGCTGCCGGGATGAAGAAGCCGGCGAAGAGATAAAGAAGGACATTGTCGGCAAAGACATTCAGATAATAGAAATTAACCTGTCCAATGAAGCCGCAGCTAAAGAAAATATTATGCGTGCTCAGGCTATTTATGGCGGTGTGGATGTGCTGGTAAATAATGCCGGTGTACTCCATGAAGAAGACTGGCAGGACGTGTCTTCTGATTCACTGAAAGAGGCAATGCAGGTGCATGTAAACGGTCCGCTGACATTGATTCAGCAAATTCTGCCCGGCATGTGTGAAAGGGCTTATGGTCGCATCGTCAATGTCTCATCGGGGTGGGGCGCTTTTTCAGAAGGGATGGAAGGACCGCCAGCCTATGCCGTCAGTAAAGCTGCGCTGAATGCACTGACAAAACACCTTGCGGCGCAGGTGGCCGGCGAGAAAAATATAAAAATTAATGCCATGTGTCCGGGCTGGGTACACACCCGCATGGGAGGACGTGATGCACCGCGAACACCACAGCAGGGGGCTGAAACCGCTGTCTGGCTGGGACAGCTTGGTGAAGACGGCCCTTCCGGACAGTTTTTCAGAGATAAAAAAGCTATCGGCTGGTAAGCAAACATTGTTTGGCTTTATAACGGAGGCAGGCTGGATATGTGGCCTGCTTATATCTTTGCTTTCACCAACTCCGTTAAGAATTCGTTTATGCACAGGCCAAATTATGGCAGTCTATACGGCGAAATTGTGGAAAGGATTTTCCTTAGGGTAGTACAGCGGGTCTGAGCCGGGCGCCGGTCATAACTGGTCGCTTCACAGATACCGCAGAAAATAAGAAAATTGACATGTTTAAGTCGAAAAAGAAAACATCAGTGCTTTTTGTGTGTCTGGGCAATATTTGCCGTTCACCCACGGCTGAGGCCGTTTTCCGTCATAAAGCGAAAGCGGCAGGTCTAGACCTCAAAATTGATTCGGCCGGTACCCACGGTTATCACATCGGAAAGCAGCCGGATGGTCGTTCGGTATCAGTGGGTGTGCAGCGTGGCTATTCATTTAAAGGTATTAAATGTCGCCGTGTAGAAGACAAAGATTTTACTGATTTTGATTACATCATGGCCATGGACACCAGCAATTATGAGAATCTGATGAAGGTGAGTCCTGAGGAAGAACAGCACCGTATTCATTATTTTCTCGACTTTGCTCCGGGCGATGAAAAGGAAGTGCCGGATCCTTATTACGGCGGGAAGCAGGGCTTTGAACTGGTGCTGGATTTAATCGAACAGGCATCGGATGGTTTCATCCGTCATCTGAAGCAACAAAAGCCTGCCGGCTAGGTTATAGCGGGCTGTGACGCCCGCTAAAAATCTTCGTCGTCATCTCTGTTATAAGCCATCGCAAAAAACTCACCAAATTTCTGTGATGAAACCTCCGGCACCGGTTGAATTGTGGTAGACTCCCGCCAGGTGTTTCATATAAAGACGTAGCTGTCAGCCTTATTGGCCGCAGGATACGCGATAAAGTACATTCAGGTTCATCATTGCACTTCGCAACCTTTCTGCTGAACCCGTTACACAAATCAGACTACACCAACAGAGACATGCATGAACTGATGCCGTTGAAACGGCACCGGTTGTATCGTCCGGGGACATCAATTTTTCTGTGCCATCGCTGCCAACAATGAGGAGAAAGCGTGAGTAACTGGCAACCTGACAGCTGGAGATCAAAACCGATCCTGCAGCAACCTGAATACGATAATCAGGAACAAGTCGCTTTTGTAGAGCAAACATTAAGCAAATATCCACCATTGGTTTTTGCTGCTGAGACACGTGAGCTGCGCCGTCAGCTTGGTGAAGTGTGTCAGGGAAAAGGTTTTTTACTGCAGGGCGGTGACTGTGCCGAGTCTTTTGACGAGTTTAATGCGCCTAAGATCCGTGACACGTTTAAAGTCTTGCTTCAAATGGCAATCGTGATGACTTTTGCCGGCCGTTGTCCTGTCACTAAAGTTGCCCGCATGGCCGGTCAGTACGCCAAACCGCGCTCTTCTGACTACGAAACGATTAATGGTGTGACATTGCCCAGTTACCGTGGCGATATCATCAACAGCTTTGAGTTTACCGCAGAAGCCCGTCGCCCGGATCCGAACCGTCTGCTGGATGCTTATCATCGCAGTGCGGCTACGCTAAACCTGCTGCGTGCATTTGCTCAGGGCGGTCTGGCTGACTTAAACGAAGTTAACCGCTGGAATATGGCGTTTTTAGAGAATAACCCGCTGAAAGACCGTTATTCTGACATTGCCAGCCGTATTCAGGATTCTCTGGAATTTATGAAGGTGATTGGTCTGAATGCACTGAACACGCCTTCATTGCATGAAACCAGCCTGTTTACGTCTCATGAAGCACTGTTACTTAACTACGAACAGTCTCTCACCCGTATCGACACGTTAACCGGTAAGCCCTATAACTGTTCTGCCCACATGGTGTGGATTGGTGAGCGCACCCGTCAGCTTGATCATGCCCACGTTGAGTTTTTCCGTGGTATTCATAACCCTATCGGTGTGAAAGTTGGTCCGACGATGGATGAGGATGAGCTTATCAGACTGATTGACGTGCTGAACCCGGTCAATGACCCGGGTCGTCTCACTTTCATTACCCGTATGGGCGCAGACAAGCTGGAAGCGAACCTGCCGCGCTTACTGCGTCGTGTTAAAGCTGAAGGCCGTAACGTGGTGTGGAGTTCAGATCCGATGCACGGTAATACGTTCTCGGCATCAAGCGGTTATAAAACCCGTAACTTCGATGCGATTTTAAGCGAAATTCGTCAGTTCTTCGCAGCCCACGAAGCTGAAGGTACTCATGCCGGTGGTGTGCACCTGGAAATGACAGGTCAGCATGTTACCGAATGTACCGGTGGTGCTTATGAAATTTCAGATGAAGATCTGAAACAGGCATACAAAACCCAGTGTGATCCGCGTTTGAACGCCGATCAGGTTCTGGAAATGGCGTTTCTGGTTGCAGACCATTTACGTAAAGGCGCGTAAGCCTGTCTATTTCCCGCTGGCGGCAAAAGTCGCCAGCGCTTCTTCTCTTTCCTGCTCTGTTAACACACCGGTAAAAATGGTGTTTCTCCGTAACGCATTCCAGCGTGGCTCATCGCTGAGTAACTGTGCTTTGAATGCTTCCGCGTCATGTTTTAATTCCAGCATGCTGTGCCATAAAAGATAACTGCCGTAACGCAGGAGCTTTTGCTGATAGCGGGCTTCCAGCGTTTCTTCTGCCTGCGCGATCAGTGCCGGATTGCTTATTACCTTGTCGGCAATTGCCCGGTGAATTTGCAGAATACGGTTGTTGATATCCGCATCCCGCTGTCTTCTGGACCTTGAATACATCTTGCTACTTCTTAAGGTTGCTGTATGGTTATACAGTGTCATTCTAACTCATTACGGAGGAAGTACAATGGAAGTGCAGGGCAAATTTGATGTGTCGTTACAGCCGGCTGAAGGCTTCATGACAGCTAAAGACGGGATGAATCCCGGTCGTATGACTATAGAGAAAACATTTCACGGTGGCCTCAATGCCACAAGCAAAGGCGAAATGTTATCCCTGATGACAGCTGTTCCCGGCTCTGCTGGGTATGTGGCAATAGAAATTGTGTCCGGAACCCTGAATGGGAAGTCAGGCTCATTTGCTTTGCAACATTTCGGTGTGATGGATAAGGGCAAAGACTCCCTTATTTTAAAAGTGGTGCCGGATTCCGGCACAGAAGCGTTATCTGGCCTTTCTGGTGATATGAAAATCATTCGGGAGGGTGGGGAGCATAGCTACATATTCGACTATTCGTTGTAGATATTCCCGTAGGGGACTGCCGCTCTGCAATCATTTACGAAAGCGCAGGGAGTCTCCGCATATTCAGATATGGAAGTTTCTGATTATTTAAGGCGTTGTAACAGGCTGCATCAGTAGTTTCAATTGACGATAAGTTTGCTATGTCATTAGCATGACTTTTTATGGTGGCTTTTAAATTTAGCGGCGGAAGTGCTACATGCGCAGAGTGTTCTTTCAGTTGTCTTTACTTTAGGTAATCGGTTTTATCCAGAGCGTGCATGCTCAGGACATGCAGGGGTATTACAACGTCAGGGACTTCGGGGCCGTTGGCGACGGTATAACCAGAGACACAGATGCAATTAATGCTGCCATCATCGCTGCCAGCAGGGATGGTGGGGGAACGGTGTATTTTCCGCCCGGCACTTACGCGAGCTTCAGCGTTGAGCTGAAAAGTCAGGTTGATATGCACCTCGCGAATGGCGCAACGCTGCTGGCCGCAACACCGCAGGATGAGAGCGAAGGATATCTGAAACCTGAGCCCAATATCTGGGGTGAAAAATATAAGTACCAGGATTTTGGTCACAGTCATTTCAGAAACAGCCTGCTCTGGGGCGAGAATATTCACGATGTCACCATTTCCGGCAGCGGACTGATCGACGGTAAGGGGCTGTGGAAAGGCTTATACCCGCCACTGGGGCCGGCACCTTTAGTCAATCCGGGTAACAAAGCCATTGCGATAAAGGGCGGCCGGAACATTACTTTCCGGGATTTCAGTATTTATCGCGGCGGGCACTTCGGGATCCTCGCCACCGCCATTAACAACCTGACCATCGATAATCTGCGCATCGATACCAACCGCGATGGCATTGATATAGACGTGTGTAAAAACGTGCGGATAAGCAACGTGGTGGTTAACAGCCCCAATGACGATGCTATCGTGTTGAAAAGTTCCTATGTGATGGGCAGAGCCATCGCTACCGAAAATGTGACCATCAGCAACAGTATTGTCAGTGGTTACACTATGGGTACCATGCTTGATGGCACTTATCAGCCAATGAAAGGCACTGCACCGGATGGTGACGGGGCAACGGGCAGGATAAAGCTGGGCACCGAGTCTAACGGTGGTTTTAAACGCATTACCATTACTAATGTGGTCTTTGATCACAGTCGCGGTCTGGCGCTGGAAACCGTAGACGGCGGCATTATTGAAGATGTCGTTGCATCCGGTCTGGTGATGAACCGGATAAGTAATTCTCCCATTTTTATCTACAACGGTGCACGCATGCGCGGGCCGGAAAATACGCCGCCGGGTGCTATTCGCCGTGTGCTGATTAAAGATGTAACGGTAAGTCATTCTGACGGGCGTTTTCCGGTGATCATACAAGGGCTGCCGGAATCGCCGGTGTCTCAGGTAACCCTGAAAGATATGTATCTGATCGCCGGCGGCGGACTGACGCAGCAAGACGTGCTCATTCAGAAACCTGATCACATCAGCGCCTTTTTTGCCCTGAAAGAAGAGGAACCGCGACATTCGCCCTTTGATGTGCCGGACCGTCGTGAAGCCTATCCTGAACCTGCAATGTTCGGGTTATTGCCTGCTTCCGGTTTGTACATGCGGTACGCACAGGACATAACGCTTGAAAATATCAACCTGCAGCTTGAAGCACCTGATACCCGCTCTGTGCTCGTCTTCGATAGTGTCAACGACATCACGCTGCGGAATATGTCATTGCCGGGGAGTGCGCAGAAAGATCAGATCACTGTAATTGAAAGTCGTGATATCAGATTATCTTCCCACGGGCAGAAACTTGAGACGCTTTCAGCAGACAGCGCAACCGGCTTCAGCGGTTTCTGAATTCATCAGATTCTGAATGACAGACTCCGTGACTCCGGTTTTGCTGTCAGTCCTCAAGCAAGGGCTCTGCGACAGCTTCCAGCCCGTTTAATTTAATCTCGTACATCAGAGCCAGTTGTTCGCCAAGCTTTCCCTGCGGGAAGCCTTGTTTGTGAAACCACACCAGATAAGGTTCCGGCAAATAGAACAGTTTTCTGCCGGCATATTTGCCGAAGGGCATTTGTGCGTTAACTGCGGTTTTTAAGAACGCCGGATCCATTAGTCTTCCTGTTTTTGTTGTAGTGTCCACAGTCGTGCGTATTCGCCTTGCTGCATCAGCAATTCCTGATGGGTACCCTGTTCTGCCAGTTCACCCTGCTTTAGTACAAGAATGTTACCTGCATCTGTGATGGTTGATAACCGGTGTGCAATCATAATCGTAGTGTGTCCGGAAGCAAGGTCAGACAGGGCCTCCATGATGGCACGCTCAGCACCGCTGTCCAGAGAGGAAGTGGCTTCATCGAAAAGTAGCACCGGCGGATTTTTCAGCACTGCTCGGGCGATGGCTACCCGTTGCTTTTCTCCGCCGGAGAGTTTTAATCCCCGTTCACCCACACGGGTTTCGCCCTTCTCAGGCAATTGAGCAATAAAACTGTCCAGATGGGCGGTACGAATCGCCTTTTCGATATCCGCCTCACTGGCATCCGGATTACCGTAGCGGATATTTTCCAGCAACGTATCGTTAAACAATACGGTGTCCTGGGGGACAATACCCAGCTTTTCTCTCAATGATTGCTGCGACACTTTCCGGATGTCCTGTCCGTCAATCAATATGCGCCCCCGGTTTGTGTCGTAAAAGCGGAAAAGCAATTTAACAAGTGTCGATTTACCGGCGCCGCTGGCACCCACAATGGCCACCTTTTCACCTGGCTTGATGGTAAAACTGATATTTTTGAGGATAGGCCTGTCATCGCGGTAAGAAAAACTGACATTCTCAAAACAGATTTCTCCACGGGTGATGTTCAGTGGCGGTGCACTGTCTTCATCCTGCACTGAAGAACGGGTATCCAGGAGGGCGAACATATTGTCTATGTTTGCCATGGAACCGCGGATCTCCCGGTAAACGAACCCTAAAAAGTTCAGCGGCATAAATATTTGCATGGTAAATGCGTTTATTAATACAAAATCACCGATGGTCATGTCACCCCGTGCGACGCCGTAAGCGGCGTTTGCCAGCATGGCCGTCATTGCCACTGCGATGATGAACGCCTGACCGCCATTTAAAGCAAATAAAGATAACCGGTTTTTACGTCTGGCCTGTTCCCAGTCAGCAAGATTATTGTCGTAACGGTTGGCTTCATATGCCTCATTGCTGAAGTACTTCACTGTTTCAAAGTTCAGTAAGCTGTCTACCGCCCTGGAGTGGGTTGATGAATCTGCCTGATTCATGGCATGAACAAAGCGCGTACGCCAGTTTGTTGCTTTCATGGAATAAGCTACATACGCAATGACGGAGGCAAGGATAATAGTGGCAAAAGAAAGGCCATACTGAAAAAAGAGCAGGCCGGTTACAATGAGAATTTCCAGCAGGGTAGGGCCGATGTTGAATACCATAAACCGCATCAGAAAGCTGATACCGCTGGTACCGCGCTCTATATCCCGCGACAAACCGCCGGTCTGACGGTTCAGATGGAAAGACAAATCAAGGTTATGCAAGTGTTTGAAAACCCGTAACCCCATACGTCGCATGGCCCGTTCAGTGACCCGTCCGAACAGCGTGTCTCTGACTTCACCGATGATCACGTTAAGCAATTTCAACGTACCGTATGCCACAATTAATGCCAGAGGCACGGCAACCAGACCGGTGGCCGCATCTTTTGAATTCAGAGAATCGACTGTGTATTTAAGTACATAGGGCAGACCGATTGCTGCAAGCTTTGCCATGATCAGGCAGGTCAGGGCGATGGCAACGCGGCTTTTAAACTCAAGTAAATAAGGCCAGAGCTGATTCAGCACGTGCCAGCGCACCGGTGTGTCCGGTGAAACATTAAATCGGGATGGTCTCATCGTGAAAATGTGGTGTACGACTGTATGTAAATAAGAGTACCGCAAAGCGTTGCGCGCTCAAAGTTTCACGTTAAACGCATTTTTTGTGTTCATGACGACATAGTTCTTTCGTGGTAAAGTGCTAATCTGAATTGTTTCTTTCATTTTCCTGTCATTACAGGGCCAATGCTTAGCGGGAGTGTCTTTTTGTTACAGGACAACTTTGGTCGCCGGTTTCATTATCTGCGTTTATCCATTACAGAAGCATGCAATTTTAAGTGCCAGTA
This sequence comes from Alteromonas sp., assembly GCF_984505615.1. Lineage (NCBI taxonomy): Bacteria > Pseudomonadati > Pseudomonadota > Gammaproteobacteria > Alteromonadales > Alteromonadaceae > Alteromonas > Alteromonas sp. The sequence continues at coordinate 24,891 of NZ_CFHOXV010000047.1, forward strand.
TTGCCTGCCTGACGGATACCACGGGCCTTCTGACGACACATTTCTTACGCTGCCCGAGATAGATACGCTGGTACAGGCCTTTGCCGGTCTTGGCACATCTAAAATCCGGATCACCGGTGGTGAACCCAGCCTGAGGCGGGATTTTACCGACGTGATTGCACTGTGTAAGAACACTGACGGGATTAATAAAGTGGCGACCACCACCCACGGCGGACGTCTGGCCAGAGATGCACAAAAATGGCGTGATGCCGGTCTTGATCAGGTTAATGTGAGCATTGACAGTCTTGATCCTCGCCAGTTTGCTGACATTACCGGACAGAATAAATTAACTCAGGTGCTGGATGGCGTCAGTGCTGCCATCGATACCGGCATGACTGTGAAAGTGAATTCTGTTTATCTTAAACATTTTGCCGGTAAACAACTTCAGCAGTTTAAAGACTGGTTGAAAGACACGCCAATTACCTTACGTTTCATTGAGTTAATGGAAACCGGTGACCATCCTGAATTCTTTGCACAACAACACTTATCCGGCGGGCCGCTGAAGCAACAGCTGCTTAATGAAGGCTGGATGCCGGTATTGCGCAGCAAAGATGCCGGTCCGGCGCAGGAGTTTCATCATCCGGATTACGCAGGCCGCATTGGTCTCATCATGCCTTACAGCAAAGATTTCTGCGCCAGCTGTAATCGTCTCAGGGTGGCTGCAAACGGTAATTTACACCTGTGCCTGTTTAGTGAGCACGGCATTGATATCCGCCCTTATCTGCAGCAGGGTGATGTGCAGGCATTAATGGCACACTTGCAGCAGTTGCTGACTCAGAAGCACGCGACGCATTATCTGCAGGATGGTAATACCGGAGCAACGTCACATCTTGCGATGTTGGGCGGCTGATTACCGTCCGCGGGTAGCAAATCATGCACATTCCTCATACAAAAAGATTGTCCTTTCATTTTGTCACCGCAGATGACGCAGAGTTTTTGTGGTCGGTGGATCAGGATGAAGCCGTGATGAAGTACATCAATGGCGGTAAAAAAACATCTATGGAGACGATTCGGGAACAGTTTATTCCAAGGATCCGGGCGTTTTCTGATGAGCTGAAAGGGTGGGGGCTCTGGCGGGTGAGTGCTCTGGAGTCTCCACAGGAAGATCTGGGATGGATTCTGGTGCGGCCTTTCGGGTTTTTCACCGGAGAAAGGGATGATAATAATCTGGAGCTGGGCTGGCGCTTTCACCGCAAAACCTGGGGAAAGGGGATTGCCACCGAAGCCGCAGCACAGGTCAAACAGGCGTTATATGTTAACGGGACAAACCAGTTTTCAGCCATTGCATTGCCGGATAACAAGGCATCAGTAAACGTAATGGAAAAACTGGGTATGACGTTTTCGCACCGTTATCTCTATTCTGATGCAGTGTTTAACGATGAAGTCGTGGTTTACCGGCAGACACTTTTGCCGGCAAAACCGGTGTGCTGAAAAACCGTCAACTGATCAGGTGATTAAAGGCCGCTGAGACTACTTTTCACCCGATGATAGCGGCGTTCCTGTTCATCTGTCAGGGTGGCCGACTCCAGCGTTTTCATGCAGTTGAAAATTAATTTTTTATTGTCTTCTGTTTGCCTGCCAGGGTTATCCCTGAGCTCAGACGCGGTGGTTTGCAGCAGATTCAGCGCTATGGCCGGGTTCTTTGGCATAACCGTAAATGCCTGGCGGAAGGCAATAAGCGCATTGGCCACATCCCCTTCGCGGAAATAGTTTACAGCCGTGTTATTCAGCGCTTTCGGGCTTTCTGCAATCTCCCGCTTCTCCTGCTGTTGTTGCTTCAGGTAATGCATAAACAGCGCACTTTGACTTTCATCGGTAACACAACGGCGCTCAACTTCATCCAGAATCGCCAGCGCATGTTCCTGCAAGCCAACCTCATGAAAAGCTTTTGCTCTGTCCATCAGGCCTTCAGTATTTTCATGGCTCATATCGGCATTTTGTAACTGACTCAACAGCATGCGGGCTTTATCGGTTTCATCTTCAAGATAATACAGCCTGGCATCAATGACCTTGAGTTCACTGTCGACCTCCGCTTTCGGAAACGCTTCTTTCATCTGACGGATAAAGTCCTGCGTTTGCCTGACAAGTTTTCCTGTCTCTGCTGCATCGGCGGTCATGGCAAAATCAATGCCGGCGCGGGCCACATTAAGGTAATTTTCAGGTTTGTCGTGAATAGAATTTTTAGCGTATTTTACCACCCGTCTTGCTGCGTCAAATTGCGCAGGGAAATCATGGGTGATCTTAGATAAATCCACCGCCTGTTTATGACGGTGCACATTACGGGGAGAGATTGAGGATGCCAGAGTGACAGACTCCAGCGCATCATCGAACTCCTGTTGCTTTATCTGCAACGCCGCCAGTAAATCGTAGGCGCTGAGCATGGCATCAGGCTGAAATGCCAGCCTGAGGATAAGTTTTTCCGCTTCATCATCTTTATCCAGTTGCAGGTAGCAACGAACCAGTCCCAGTTTTGCCCAGGTAAAATCCTGCACATTGATGATGGCCTGATAAAAATCAGCGGCTTCTTCAAAGTGTTCGCATAAAAGGAGCAATTCACCCTTTGTTCGCAGGGCCAGCGGGAAAAATTCAGCGTTTTTAGGCTCTGTCAGAAAGCGCTCAAGTTCGTCAAGTGCGCCTTCGAAATCCCCCTTGTCCATTAACGCATAGACATCTTTGAGTGCTTGTTTGCGAACCAGTACGCGACTCAGGCGTTTATCCAGCTCTTTTACCGAGAACGGTTTGGCAAGAAATTCGTCAGGTTGCAGTTCAACGATTGAATGAACAATCTCAGCAGTAGTGTCTGAAGAAATAAAAACGAACGCAGTGGTCAGAGGCAGGATCTTGTGTGCTTTGAGTTGTTCGTAGAGAAAATAACCTTCCTTTTCTTCCCGCAGATCATACGCGCACACCACAAGTTCAAAGGTTTCTTCTTTTATCAGGCGCAGGGCTTCGTCAGCTTTATCAATATAACTGATTTGCTGGAACCCGAGTTCTTCCATTGTGTATTTCAAATATCCCTTCGCCAGGATCTGATCATCTACAATCAGAACACGAATAGCGCGGGCAAGCTTGATATTCATCGTGCGTGTTACTACCTGTCCATAGCAATACATTGTGCTGTTTTTGTATCGGCAGCATCCTGCAAAACTATTAGGAAAATCAACTGCAATAGTTAATCAGCACCTTAGCACGGTTTGAAATACAAAGAGAATGGGAAAGTTAACAGGGAAGTGGTGGACGTTTGCTGAACATTTTTATCAAAAGCAGGCAACGAAGTTGTTGAGCCTGTGAACGGACCAGCTACGGGGTACTTAGCAATGAAATAAGGAATTCGGGAAGAGAGTGGTGGACGCTACTGGACTTGAACCAGTGACCCTCGCCTTGTAAGGGCGATGCTCTCCCAACTGAGCTAAGCGTCCGCTGTTTGTTACCTGTCCGTGCTGGACAAGTGGGGCGGTATTATAGGGTTGCATTCGATGGTGTCAACAACAAAATTACGGAAAAATGACTGCCTGATTGAATTCCGATCAATTCGCAGGGTGCTGATGTTTCTCTGTCCGGTGGGTGACGGAATTTTAAGCACTAAATGAAAATCCCGTCCATTATTTCGCAGTTAACCGCTGATATTAAATAATGGCACGATAGCTGGCTTTTGCCGCGCCGGATTGGCTGGTAGAATGCACGCAATTTTTACTTCCATTTAAAGATAGAGAAACTACATGTCTGTCGTAACGCGATTTGCTCCCAGCCCTACAGGCTATCTTCACGTTGGTGGTGCCCGTACTGCACTTTATTCCTGGTTATATGCAAAAGCCAAAGGTGGCGAATTTGTTCTTCGTATAGAAGATACCGATCTGGAACGTTCAACAGAAGAAGCCAAGCAAGCCATTCTTGATGGTATGCAATGGCTGGGTCTGACCTGGGATAAAGGTCCGTATTATCAGACACAACGTTTTGACCGTTACAAAGAACTGATTCAGCAAATGTTGGATGAAGGTAAAGCGTATAAGTGCTTCATGAGTTCAGAAGAACTGGACGCCATTCGTGAAAAGCAAAAAGAAAACGGCGAGAAGCCCCGTTATCCCGGTACATGGCGTGACCGTACTGATCACCCGGAAGGTCAGCCTTTTGTTATCCGTTTCAAAAACCCGCAGGAAGGCACGGTAGTCATTAACGACCATATCCGTGGCAAAATCGAAATCAGTAATAAAGAGCTGGATGATCTGATCATTCAACGTTCTGACGGTTCGCCTACTTATAACTTCTGTGTTGTAGTGGATGACTGGGATATGGGTATTACTCACGTCGTGCGTGGCGAAGACCACATTAATAACACGCCACGCCAGATTAATATCCTGGAAGCATTGGGTGCGCCGGTGCCTGAATACGCTCACGTATCTATGATTCTTGGTGATGATGGCAAGAAGCTGTCTAAGCGTCACGGTGCCGTGAGTGTAATGCAGTATCGTGATGATGGTTATCTGCCGCAGGCGGTACTTAACTATCTGGTTCGTCTGGGTTGGTCTCACGGTGATCAGGAAATCTTCTCACTGGAAGAAATGATTGAATATTTCGATCTGGACGCCATTGGTCAGTCTGCTTCTGCTTTTAATACTGAAAAACTGGTATGGCTGAATCAACACTACATGAAGACGCTTCCGGCCAGTGAGGTTGCGTCACGTCTGAAATGGCATTTTGATGAGATGAATATCGATTTGGCTGCTGGACCGGCATTGGAATCGGTGATTGCCATTCAGGCTGATCGTGTCAAAACACTCAAAGAGCTGGCGGAAATCAGTACTTACTTCTATGTGGACTTTGAAGACTTCGATGCGAATGCTGCGAAAAAGCATCTGCGACCTGTTGCCAAAGAGCCTCTCGAGGTGGTTAAAGAGAAGCTGCTGGCTATTGAAGAATGGAATCCGGAAAATATCGGTGCTGCTATTAATGCGGCGGCAGAATCTCTGGGTGTGGGAATGGGTAAAGTCGGTATGCCTTTACGTGTTGCAGCAACCGGAAGTGGTAACTCTCCGTCGCTGGATGTAACGCTGAATTTGCTCTCAAAAGCCAAAATTGAAGAGAGAATAAACAAAGCGCTTACTTTTATAGCAAACAGAGAAAATTCCTAAAAAAACCGTTGACAGGGCAGTGGGGTATGCCTAGAATGCGCCCCGCTGTCACGGAACAGTCACATGAAATACAGTGACCATTCCAAGTACGGGGCCATAGCTCAGCTGGGAGAGCGCCTGCATGGCATGCAGGAGGTCGGCGGTTCGATCCCGCCTGGCTCCACCAAATTCTTAAAGAATTTACAGTAGTCGGAAATGTATTTTCCGGTAAGTTCTTAGGTAAGGCTTTCAAAAAGGTCGCTCGGTTCGCCGGCTCACCTCGCCTTACAGAAATTTAGCGAAACTTGTTTCGCTGGCAAAATTTCTGTCCCCTTCGTCTAGAGGCCTAGGACACCGCCCTTTCACGGCGGTAACAGGGGTTCGAATCCCCTAGGGGACGCCATATCATATCGCGTCACAGTCGGTTAAAACTGTGAGTTAGGCCGGAGTTGTTTGTAAATCGCATTGGTGAGTTACACTTAAACAGCTTCAGGACTTGAAAGTTCAGTAAAGCAATAATGTCGCGCGGTTCGCAGGCTCACCTTGCCTTTACTGAAATTTAGCGAAGCATGCTT
>NZ_CFHOXV010000048.1:0-28720 GCF_984505615.1 Alteromonas sp.
ATTGCCTAACTCTAAGACTAGCTTAGAGGTGAGGCGGACCATCTAATTAAGCCCTCATACGAGGGCTTTTTAAATGCTTTGGATTTGATTAGTTAGTCAGGTCGTCGAAAAATTTCTTCACGCCGTCAAAGAAACCTTTTTCCTTCGGACGGTGCTTTGCAGAATCGCCTCCCATGGAGTCGTCCAGTTCCTGCAGCAATTCTTTTTGTCTTGCAGACAGGTTAACCGGGGTCTCAACCACTACCTTACACATCAGATCGCCGGTTACGCCGCTTCTTACCGACTTCACGCCTTTTCCGCGCAGACGGAACATACGGCCGGTTTGGGTTTCCGGGCTCACTTTCAGCTTCACTTTACCGTCAAGGGTCGGTACTTGCAGCTCGCCGCCCAGGGCAGCGGTTGTGAAACTCAGTGGTACTTCGCAGTACAGGTTATTGCCGTCACGCTGGAAGATATCATGCTCGCGCACATGAACCTGAACATACAGATCACCTGCCGGTGCACCGTTCTCTCCTGCTTCGCCTTCGCCGGTTAAGCGGATGCGGTCGCCGGTATCAACGCCCGCCGGAATTTTAACCGACAAGGTTTTCGTTTTTTCTTTGCGACCATGACCATGACAGGCATTACAAGGGTCGGAAATAATTTTGCCCCGCCCGGAACACGTCGGACAGGTTTGCTGGACAGCAAAGAACCCCTGACGCATTTGTACCTGACCGTTACCATGGCAAGTTGGGCACGTAGTTGGCGAAGTGCCTTTTTTCGCACCGGAGCCGTGACACGAATCACATTCCACCAGCGTAGGTACGCGGATTTCAACTTCTTTACCACGCACCGCTTCTTCAAGCGATAACTCCAGGTTGTAACGTAAATCGGCTCCCTGACGTGCGCGGGACTGACGTCCACCGCGGCCACCACCAAAGATATCGCCGAATACATCACCGAAGATGTCACCAAAGTCTGCGCCACCGCCGAAGCCTGCACCACCACGATTCGGATCCACACCGGCATGACCGTACTGATCATACGCAGCGCGTTTCTGCGAATCGGTCAGAACCTCATAGGCTTCCTGGATTTCCTTAAATTTTTCTTCCAGTGCTTTATCGCCCTGTGTGCGATCGGGGTGATATTTCATAGCCAGCTTTTTATACGCTTTCTTAATATCGCGTTCGCCAGCACCTTTATCTACACCCAGCACTTCGTAGTAGTCACGTTTCGACATATCGCTTACTTTTCCTACTCGTTACATCAAGCACCCGGTTCAAGTTGCCTTAAACCACACACTTTTAAATCATCCGGCAATGAGCCGGTCTTTACACGACAAAGGCGCAACAAGAACTTCCTGCTGCGCCCGGCTTGTACAGCACTCCGGCACAAAGAACCGGAGACACACTGACTACAGCTTATTTTTTGTCGTCATTCACTTCTTCGAATTCAGCGTCAACAACGTCGTCTTCCGCTTTCTTACCGGAAGCTTGCTGTTCAGCACCGGCATCTGCGCCGCCTGCTGCACCGGCTTGCGCCTGAGCTGCTTCCATCAGTTTAGAAGACGCCTGGATAAGCTCCTGCGTTTTCGCTTCGATTTCAGCTTTGTCTTCGCCTTTAGTGGCGGTTTCCAGCGCTGAAATAGCGGCTTCGATTGGCGCTTTGTCGTCGGCACTTAATGCATCGCCAACTTCATCAAGCTGCTTACGGGTAGCGTGAATCATACCGTCAGCCTGGTTACGGGCCTGAATCAGTTCTTCGAACTTCGCATCAGACTCTTTGTTTGCTTCCGCATCAGCAACCATTTTTTCGATTTCTTCATCGCTCAGACCAGAAGATGCTTTGATGGTGATCTTCTGCTCTTTACCAGTATCTTTGTCTTTCGCAGACACATGCAGAATACCATCAGCATCCAGGTCGAAAGTTACTTCGATTTGTGGTGTACCGCGTGACGCAGGACGGATACCTTCAAGGTTGAACTGACCTAACGACTTGTTGCCGGCAGCTTGCTTACGCTCACCTTGCAGTACGTGTACTGTTACCGCAGACTGGTTATCTTCCGCCGTTGAGAAGGTTTGCGATTTCTTAGTAGGAATCGTAGTGTTCTTCTCAATCAGTGACGTCATTACGCCACCCATGGTTTCAATACCCAGAGACAGAGGCGTTACGTCAAGCAGCAGTACGTCTTTCACGTCACCGGACAATACACCGCCCTGGATTGCCGCACCAACAGCAACTGCTTCGTCAGGGTTCACGTCTTTACGTGGCTCTTTACCGAAGAAATCAGTAACGTACTTCTGAACCAGAGGCATACGCGTCTGACCACCAACCAGAATGATATCGTGGATATCAGATACTGACAGGTCAGCATCAGCCAGCGCCTGCTTAACAGGATTCAGAGAATCTTTCACCATGTCTTCAACCAGAGATTCCAGTTTCGCACGGGTCAGTTTAATCGCTAAGTGCTTAGGACCTGTCGCATCAGCAGTGATGTACGGCAGGTTAACTTCTGTTTGCTGTGAAGAAGACAGTTCAATTTTCGCTTTTTCACCGGCTTCTTTCAGACGCTGCATGGCCAGCGGATCTTTACGCAGGTCAATGCCCTGATCTTTCTTGAATTCGTCTACCAGGTAAGTAATTACACGGTTATCGAAGTCTTCACCACCTAAATGAGTATCACCGTTAGTTGCCAGCACTTCGAAGGTGTGCTCGCCGTCAACTTCATCGATTTCGATGATAGAGATATCGAACGTACCACCACCTAAGTCGTAAACCGCAACAACGTTATCGCCTTTCTTCTTGTCCATGCCGTAAGCAAGGGCAGCAGCAGTCGGCTCGTTGATAATACGTTTTACTTCCAGACCAGCGATACGGCCGGCGTCTTTAGTCGCCTGACGCTGAGAGTCGTTGAAGTATGCAGGTACTGTGATAACAGCACCGGTTACTTCTTCGCCCAGGAAGTCTTCAGCCGTCTTCTTCATTTTCTTCAGCACTTCAGCTGAAATCTGAGGAGGCGCCATTTTTTCGCCTTTGGTCTCAACCCATGCATCACCATTGTCAGCTTTAACAATTTTGTAAGGCATGATGTCGATATCGCGCTGTACTTCTTTATCTTCGAAGCGGCGACCGATCAGACGCTTGATAGCGAATAAAGTATTTGTCGGGTTGGTTACTGCCTGACGCTTCGCAGACTGACCTACCAGAGTCTCACCATCGTTTGTGTAAGCGATGATTGAGGGGGTTGTGCGATCGCCTTCGGCGTTTTCAATTACGCGAGGTTTGTCGCCGTCTAGAACTGCGACACATGAATTCGTTGTACCTAAGTCGATACCAATGATTTTACCCATTACGTGTCTCCAAAATAAGAATCTTTAATTTCTGCATTATTAGTGGGGTTATTCCCGCACCATTTCAATAGTCGCCAGAAAAAATCTGTCGTTTTTGGCTTCCGCCCCGGTTAAGCCTGCGTATCAACGCCACCTTCAGGTGCACGGGACACCATCACCATGGCCGGACGAAGCAGGCGACCGTTAATTTGATACCCTTTCTGCATCACGGCCATTACGGTGTTCGGCGCGTGATCTGCACTTTCCTGCATAGACATCGCCTGATGCAGCTCCGGGTTAAAACCTTCACCCTGTGGATCAATAGGTGTTAAACCGAATTTTTCAATTGTGCTGACGAAAGATTTCAGCGTCATATCCACGCCTTCAAGCAATGGCTTGACCGCATCGTTTTCACCGTCACCGGCCTGGATAGCACGTTCCAGATTATCGATAACCGGAAGCAGTTCACCGGCAAAACGCTCTAACGCGAACTTACGGGCTTTTTCCACTTCAGCTTCAGCACGACGGCGGGCATTTTCCATATCAGCACGGGCACGTAATACGCTGTCCTGTTGTTCTTTAATCTGCGCCTGAGCGTCAGATAAAGCCGTTTCCAGTTCGTAAACTTTTTGCTCGTGCTCAGAAACCGGTTGCGCCTCTGCAGCGTCTTCGTTAACTACTTCACCCTGAATCACTTCTGCGTCTTCAGGCTGTTTTTGATCCTGCACGTCGCGATCTTCGCTCATGCTATCCTCCCAACAATACTCATCTGCGGTGAATTTTTGTTTAGCGGCCTGCACAGGAAAGTCCGTGCCACAGGCTGCGTGAATGCGTTCAGTGGGGCTATTAATGGGGTTACTTACCCACCCTTCAAGGGTATCCATGAAAAATTTGTGGCTAAACCGCGATTTTTTTGTGATTTGCTTGCCAACGGGTTTGCTGTAGAGTTTGTTAACGAATTGTTTTCATCTCTTTCTGGTCATGTTTAGTATCTGGACTGTCGGCGTTATTACCGTGATTTATCTCACGTTTTTGTTTCTTGTTGCCTTCTGGGGAGACAAGCGTTTGCGCGACAATCAGCAGCATCCGGTGCTGTACAGTTTAGGATTAGGCATTCACTGCACTTCCTGGGCATTTTTCGGCACAACCACTCAGGCGTCACAATTTGGCTGGGCACTGGTACCGACGTATGCCGGGATCATTGCCGGTATGGCTTTTCTTTTTCCGGTGCTGATAAAAATTTCCCGTTATTGCCAGAAAAATAATGTGACCTCACTGGCAGACTTCTTCGCCCTGCGCTTCAGGCATTCACATTTTCTGGCTGCCTCAGTCACCGTATTGTGTTTTACCGGCGTTATCCCGTACATTGCACTTCAACTCGATGCCATTTCAGCCAGCATCCGCCTGATTGCTTATGATGCAGAACAGGGAACCAACACGGTTGGCTTGTATGTCGCCGGACTCATGGCTCTGTTTGCCATTTTGTTCGGTACACGCACATTAAACCTTACCGATAAACATCCCGGGCTGGTGCTGACCATTGCCGTAGAATCGGTGGTGAAACTGGTGGGGCTTTCCATCGTCGGTATTTTTGTCTGCTATGGCCTGTTCAGCGGGCCTTTTGACTTAATCGCTCAGGCTGCCAGTCACCCCGTTGCCAGAGAAGTGCTGTACGCAGACAGCGCACCGCTTGTGTATGCCAGTCACGTCCTGCTGGGAGTTTGCTCACTCTTTGTATTGCCCAGACAATTTCATATGAATTTTGTTGAGTGTAACGGTGAAGGAGAAATGCGCACCGCACGCTGGCTGTTTCCTCTCTACCTGCTTGGCATGACGACGTTTATTCTGCCGGTTGCACTGGCCGGACACGTGTTACTGGACACCTCAGTGGTAAAAACAGATGCCTTTGTACTGGCATTACCATTACAGGCCGGCAATGCCGGTGTGGCGCTGGCCGCGCTGATAGGTGGTCTGTCAGCCACCACCAGTATGATTATCGTGGCAACCCTTGCCCTTGGCATCATGATTTCCAACAACCTTATCACGCCTTTATGGCTGAAAATCCGCCTTAAAGACGACCCACATAACACCATGACGCCATCGACCCTGCTGACGGTACGACGTTTAACCGTGCTGGTTGTGCTGTCAGTGGCGTACTGGTATCACGTGAACGTCAGTCAGTCGGCGCCACTGGTGAAAAGCGGTGTGATTGCTATTGCGTTACTCGGACAACTGCTGCCGGCAATGTTGTTAAGTCTGTACTGGAAAAAGACATCAAAGACAGCCGTCATTATTGCCATTTTCACCGGCTTTTGTTGCTGGTGCGCCTGGCTGCTCTACCCTTCTATTCTGTCGAGCTATTACTTTGAAAGTCCGCCCACTGAACTGGAGCTGGGCCGGAGCTTTATCATCAGCCTGTTTATTAACCTGGTCACCCTGGCCGGATTGTCTCTGCTTTTTAATCAGGGCAGCGCCAGGTCTTTTCAGGCACCGGATACAGGCGATATCGTCAGCGACAGTCATCCTGATCTGGCAATCAGATTAAGAGATCTGTTCCTGCTCACCGGCCGGGTACTGGAGCCATCGGTGCACCGCACGCTTAAAAGTCAGTTGTCCCATTCTTCTGCCTATGCAGAAGGGTTTGCCAGTGCAGGCCTGTTGTCACGGGTGGAAAAATTACTGGCTGCTCAGATGGGCACACCGGGTGCCCGTATTCTGCTTTCAGCCATTGCGCAAAAGCGCGGCGGCGAACTCAGTGACATCGTAGAATGGGTAGAAGAAGCTTCCCAGTCATTCCAGTTTAATCACGACATATTGCAGTCTTCGGTGCAAAATATACAGCAAGGGATAAGCGTACTGGATCAGGATCTTTCCCTGCTGGCCTGGAACGACCGCTATACAGAGTTATTTGGCTATCCACCAGGATTCCTGAAGGCCGGTATGCCGATCCAGTCCTTATTGCAGTACAACGCTGAGCGCGGCCTGCTGGGCAATCATCCGGATGTTGAAACAGAGATAAGCAAGCGTGTTGCTTACATGGAAAACGGCAGCAGTTACCAGTATATCCGCAAGCAACCCGACGGTCGGGTAATAGAGCTTAACGGCAGCCCGTTGCCCCACGGTGGTTACGTGACTACCTACAGCGACATTACAGCCTATATACGCATTCAGGATGAACTGCGGTCAGCAAAAGAAGATCTTGAGGTTCGCGTAGCACAACGTACGGCTCAGCTTGAACAGGCGAAGCAGGAAGCCGACCGGGCGAGCGAAAGTAAAACCCGCTTTCTGGCTGCTGCAGGTCACGACCTGATGCAACCTTTCAATGCTGCCACTCTGTTTGCCGGCATGTTGTCGCAGAAAACCGAAGGCACCGGACTGGCAAGTCTGTCACAGGGACTGGTGACATCACTGAACAGTGCCGAATCATTGCTCTCTACCTTGCTGGATATGACCAAACTTGAGTCCGGAGTATTGGTCCCGCAAGTCACTGAATTTGCCCTCGACGACATGCTGTCACCGTTGGTGGATGAGTTTAAGGTTATTGCAGAACAAAAAGCGCTGTCACTCCGTTATATTCCCTCTGCGCTGGTTGTGCGTTCAGACAAAAAACTGCTCCGGCGTATTATCCAGAATCTGATTTCAAACGCGATCCGGTACACTCCGGAAGGCAAAGTGCTGATTGGCGTCCGGCGACGGTCAGACAATCAGATTCAAATCAGGGTTTACGACACCGGAACCGGGATCCCTGCGGGTCAGCAAAAAGCGATTTTTAATGAATTTCATCAACTGGAACATTTACCCGGTAATCAGGGGCTGGGTCTGGGGCTGACCATTGTTGAAAGGATCAGCCAGCTTCTCGGTCATCCTGTTGCGCTGGAATCGGAAGTGGGTAAAGGAACGGTATTTACAGTGACGTTACCCCGTGGCGTAAGGGCACTACAGAAAAGTAGCAATATACTTGCAGCAGATATCAATCCAAACATGGCAAATACGGCAAACTGGCTGGCTGAAAAACACATTTTAGTGCTGGAAAACGACGACCAGATCATGAATGCGATGAAAACCCTGCTCACCGGTTGGGGCGCGACTGTCACCGGCAGTCAGTCATTGCAACAGGCCAGAGCCGTTTGTCCTCAGGCGCCGGATGTGATGCTGGTTGATTTTCACCTGGATTACGGCGAAAAAGGCACAACATCGGCCGTTGCGTTAAAAGACTTCTGGCAAAAAGATGTACCCGGTATTCTCAATACAGCGAACCGGGAAGACGGTGTGAGAGATGAAGCGGCAGCAGCGGGTTTGCGCTATTTACCTAAGCCGGTAAAACCCGCTGCGTTAAAGCGCATGCTGAAAAAGCTTATCGTCACAGACGGATAAACCACAGTCAGCCTGACTGCGCGCTTTATAGTCACAATTACCTGATGCACTGACACTATTCCGCGCCGGTGAGTTGACGGAAAAGCACGCCGGCACGGGTACGGTTTATCACATTGAGTTTACGTAACACCGCCGAAGCATGTTGTTTCACTGTGGATTCAGAAATAGACAATTCCCAGGCAATCTGTTTGTTCAGCAAACCATCTGCCATCATTTTGAGCACAGTAAACTGATGCGGTGTGAGTTGAGCCAGTCGTTCTGCAAATTCTGCCTGAGCGGCGTCTTCATGAGAGGCTAATTCAGCCTCCAGCCCGTCCGGCAACCATTGACCACCATCCAGCACCTGACTGACGGCACCGGCAATTAACGGCAATGGCGTTGATTTGGGAATATAACCGCTGGCCCCCAGATCGATGGCTTTGCGAATAAGATCCGGTTTGTCCTCCGCTGACACCATCACCACCAGCACATCAGGAAATGTGGTGCGAAGTTCACTCAACCCTGTGAGTCCATCGTTGCCTGGCATGTGAATGTCCAGGAACACCAGTTCAATACTGTCATCCTGAATCAGGGCGTCTCTGGCTTCACTGAATGTTGACGCCTCAACCACTGACTCACCGGTGATGCCGGCCAGCGCCTGGCGCATGGCGGCGCGGAATAACGGGTGATCATCAGCTATCAGTACATTGGCCTGCATGGGTAAATCCGTTTGAGTCATATTCATGAATTACTTTGACGAAGTCTGCCTCCGGGTTCAAGTCATCAAACACAAAAAGGCGGCCCTTGCCGCCTTTCAGAGTTTACACACAATCAGAGTCAGAACCGGTAGCCTGCGGTAAGTTGTACCGTGCGCGGATCGCCGTAATAGCCAATCAGCGTGGTGTCGTTACCCAGACCGGGACCGTAACTGCCATCTTCATTACGGGTGACAAAGTCATAACCGCCAACCAAATATTCTTCGTCAGTCAGGTTTTTCACGTGCAGACCACCGTACCAGTTGCCTTCCATGCTTTCCCAGCTTACGCCAAGGTTGACCATACCGTACGCGTCTTGCTCAATAAGGTCGCTGGTTTCAAACAGCAGATAGTCATCACGGTAGTAATAGTTTGCGTTGAAAATGAAATCACCCATGCTGGTTTGCAATAAATAGTTTGCACCGAAATTCAGAGTGTTTTCCGGTGTGCTTGCCAGTCCGATTAGCGGCGGCGTTGCATTATTCTCTTTAATTTCAAAATCGATAAAACCGTAGGCCAGATCAAACTTCAGCGCCTCATTCACCACGTAGGTCATCTCCAGCTCAATACCCGAGGCGGCAGTTTCAGCGGCGTTTCTCAGACGCTGAAGCAATGCGGTGGGATCATCGGAGTTACCTTCAATACCGATATACTGACGATCTTTATGGTTGTAGCTGAAAGCCGTGGCATTAACGCGGAACTGACTGGTTAAATCACTTTTCACGCCCAGTTCAAACGAGTCCACCACTTCCGGTGAAACACCGGGTTCATTGATTGTCGCGCGGGGGTTAAACGTACCGGACTTAAAGCCCTGAGAATAACTGGCGAAGAACATGGTGTCCCTGGTGTACTGATATTCTACCCCGACCCGCGGCGTAAAACGTGACCAGCTTTCTTTTGCCGGCGCATCAAGCACGCCGTCGCCATCGGAATCGCTGCCCAGCACCTGCGGCATAGTCAGACCGTCAGGACGGACATAACCGTCAATCCAGCCGGATTCAGGGTACAGATTAAACAATACCGTGCCATTATTTACCGTTGCCTGTTTTTCTTCGTCGGTATAACGGGCCCCCAGAGACAGAGAGAGTTTATCGGTAATATCGTAATTTAACTGGGTATACGCCGCCCAGCTTTCACTGTTATTACAACCGGACACTTCACGGGTGAAACCCGGCGTACCTTCAGGGAAGATGCCAAGCGCCGCGTAGTCCCGCCCCAGCACACCAAGTACCGCATCAAATACACCGCAGGATTCACCGTCATAATAATACAGGCCACTCACCAGACTGAACGCACTGCCGGTATAGTTCGCCTGAATTTCGTGGGTATCGTTAGAGTCATCGTAAATGGCCGGTACGTCAAAAATATCCAGCTGAGTATTATCAAAATCGATATTGGTATCAGAAAAGCTCTCACGGTGGGAGCCGATATATTTCAGTTCCAGATTTTCATTTACATTGTATCTGGCGAGCCAGCTGAAGCCTTCCAGTTCAACATAGTTGTCTGTGGGCATGCTGGTGTAAGAGTCGAAAACGGAATCCGGTTGCGGTGCGTCGGTACGTAAGCTTGGCAGTAACCGGTAACCCCCTTTGGCATTTGAATCATCTTCGGTTTTATCCCAGCCGAAACGTAAAAACAGGTTATCAGACGGATGAATTTCCAGGGTCAGTCTGGCAGCCCACAGATCTTTGTTGTAGTTTTCTGTATCCTGGCCGTCCAGTGCAGAGATCAGAAACTCACCGTAGCCATCGCGGTTCAGGTTTGCATAACCCACACCCAGGTAGACTCTGTCTTCAATCAGCGGCATCTGACCGGTTAATTTCATGTCGCGGCGGCTGTAATTGCCCAGTGTCACTTCAGCGTTAAACTGAGGTTCGCCGGTCATTTCTTTCGTGACATATTTCACCGCACCACCAATGGTGTTCTTACCGTACAGTGTGCCCTGCGGCCCGCGCAGCACTTCAATTCGCTGTACATCAAGTAAATCCAGCACCGCGCCCTGTGGCCGTGCCATATACACATCATCAATGTAAATCCCCACACCGGGTTCATAACCCCAAAGCGGATCCTGCTGACCCAGCCCGCGGATAAATGCTGTTAAGGTAGAGTTGGTACCACGGCTGGTTTGCATAGTGGTATTCGGTGAGAACTGCTGAATTTCCGTCAGCACGCTGATGCCCTTTTCCGTTAACTCAGTAGCACCGATTGAAGTAATAGCAACAGGCGTTTCCTGTAGTGACTCTACCGTTTTACGGGCCGTCACCTCAATGCGCTCTAATTTGCCTCTGCTTTCATCGTTGTTTTGCTGTGCAAATGCAGTCTGAGTGCTTAAGCACGCGGCTGTGACCGCCACTGCACTTAGCGTGCGGGTAAAGCGGTTAACGGGTTTCTGTGCGTTTATCATGATGTGTCCCTTTTGTTATCTGTTTCAACTATTCGGCACTGAAGCTGCGGTCTGAGGTAAACTCTATGTTAATTTTTTGTAGCAGTAAGTAGTACCATCGTACTATGGGCATCTTACTGATTTAACGACACAATCTTTTCAGTTCCTGAAGCGTCTGCGGTCACAGATTGTTATTAAGGAACCCGATATGATCAGTATGATTGGCCTTACAGGCGGGCTTGCCCTCCTTATTGTGCTTACCATCCGCGGCATGAATTTATTTATTGCTGCTCCGCTTTGCGCCGTCATTGTGGCGCTTACCAGCGGTATTCCTCTTTTTCAGGGCGAAGAGAATTTTGTCACCCTCTACATGGGTGGCTTTTCCGGCTTCATTGCGGCCTGGTTTTTTATGTTTTTGCTGGGGGCTATTTTTGGTAAATTCATGGAAGATACCGGTGCGGCAGACTCCGTGGCCCGCTGGATAGTCGATAAGCTGGGTTTTAAACATGCCGTGCTGGCTGTGGTGCTTGCCTGCGCCATTTTAACTTACGGTGGTGTAAGTCTGTTTGTCGTGGCATTTTCGGTGTACCCCATGGCGCTCAGCCTGTTTAAAGACGCCAATCTGCCCCGCCGTTTTATTCCGGCTACACTGGCGTTCGGCTCTGTCACTTTCACCATGACATCAGCAGGTTCACCTGAAATCCAAAACTGGATCCCGATAAAATATCTGGGTACATCTCCCTTTGCAGCATGGGAAGTCAGCTTGCTGGTTGCTGTCTTTATGGCCTCATTCGGTTACTGGTGGCTGAAGCGCATGATTAGCCGTGCCATCGCTAACGGCGAAAAGTTTGAAAGCCGCACCGGGGATCCTGAAATTGAAGCCAGAGATTACCCCAGTCCGCTGACCGGCATACTGCCCCTGTTTGTCGTACTGGCATTATCCTTTTTACTCCATGACAGCATGGCGCAACTGGCATTAATCGTTGCACTGGCAGGCGGCGTACTGACGCTGATGATCATCAATTTCCGCTACTTTCATAATTTATCCACCGCCATTAACGATGGCACAACCGGTGCTCTGGTCGCCATTGGCAACACTGCCGCCGTGGTGGGTTTCGGTGCCATCGCCAAACACACAGAGGCTTTTCAGCAAACCGTTGAAATTATGACGCATATTCCCGGCAATGAACTGATTGGCGCAGCGATTGCGGTCAGTGTCATCGCCGGACTCACCGGCTCAGCGTCCGGCGGCCAGGCCATTGTTTTACCGCTGGTTGCACCGCATTATATTGACCAGGGCGTGCAGCCCGAACAATTGCACCGCATCGTGTCTATTTCATCCGGCGCGCTGGATTCATTGCCGCATAATGGTTACGTTGTTACCACCATCCGTGCTATTTGTCGCGAAACCCACAAAGCCGCATACGGTGCCATGGCGGCACTGACCGTGGTAGTGCCGGTTATTGGCTTAGCTATTGCCATTACGCTGTTCAGTCTGTTTTAAGGAAAATGATGACTACATTTATGACTAATTTTCGTAGCATACTGGTAAGGTTAATTGTCTTATGCGCGGTAGCCGTCCAACCGGCCTGTGCCGCCACACCGCCCAACCAGTCAGGTACAGCCATGTTGATGACAGAAAAGCAGGTTTTCACCACTACTCAGTTTGAAACTTACGGCGGAGAAATTATTCCTGAAGTGAAAGTTGGCTGGGAAAGTTACGGCAAACTCAACGACGCCAAAGATAACGTCATACTTATCACGCATTATTTTTCAGGAAACTCACACGCCGCCGGCCGGTATCACAAAGATGATGCGGAACCCGGATACTGGGATGCCATTATCGGCCCCGGCAAGGCCATAGACACCAATAAGTTCTTTGTGATCAGTGTAGATTCTCTGGTAAACCTGTCCGCTTACGACCCGAACGTGGTAACCACAGGCCCGGCCACCGTCAATCCCCAAACCGGTAAGCCTTATGGTTTGTCGTTTCCTGTGGTAACCATCCGCGATTTTATCAACGTACAAAAACTCGTACTGGAAAGCCTTGGCATTTCATCGCTGCATGCCGTTGCCGGTCCTTCTATGGGCTCGATGCAGGCACAGGAATGGGCCGCGACTTACCCGGACTGGGTGCCCCGAATGGTTGCCGTGATCCCTGCGGCTCAGGCCGACGCCTGGACCACCGCCGCGCTGGAACAGTGGGCCACGCCAATCCGGCTGGATAAACACTGGAATAACGGTGATTATACCCGTGATAATCCGCCAAAAGACGGTCTGGTCGCGGCACTCATGAGCATTACTCTGCAGGCGCTGCATCCGGATTTTTTCAATCAGCAAGGCAAAATGCTGGGCTATTCTCCACAGGAAAAAGACCCGCTTGAGGATATTCATGCCACTCATACAATCATTAACTGGCTCAGAAGCCGGGCAGAAGACCGTGCTGATTTGATGGATGCCAACCACCTGCTTTACCTGGTACGCGCTAATCAATTGTTCGTTGCCGGCTACCGGGGTTCCTTGCAAGAGGGGCTGAAGAACGTTAAGGCGAAAACGCTGTATTTACCCGCTGAAACCGATCTTCTGCTGATGCCATACATGGCTGAATCTCCACATGGTATTTTGAAATCACAAGGCAAGAATACGCAACTCAGTTATCTGAAAGGCGCATTGGGGCATCTTGAAGGAGTGGCAGACATCAAACAAAAAGCACAACTGCTGCGCCGGTTTTTAAACGAC
Organism: Alteromonas sp.; assembly: GCF_984505615.1. NCBI lineage: Bacteria > Pseudomonadati > Pseudomonadota > Gammaproteobacteria > Alteromonadales > Alteromonadaceae > Alteromonas > Alteromonas sp. The sequence goes on from NZ_CFHOXV010000048.1 coordinate 13,539, forward strand.
GAAACTGAATGATGCACCCGGTTCCTCATTCAAACATTCACGATTCATAACGGAAACACGATTTATGCACGGATTGAAAAACAACGCCACCGCCGCCCTGCTCTCAGCATTTTTTAGCGCCGGCGCAATGGCACAGGTGCCGGCGCTTAACCTCGATACTGATCACATCACGGTGTCAGGCTTGTCTTCCGGCGGTTACATGGCCAACCAGTTTCATCTGGCTTACAGCGACTGGATTGACGGAGCAGGCATTCTGGCGGCAGGCCCTTATTACTGCGCCAAAGGTGATATCAGCACGGCGCTGAGTCAGTGTGTTGATAAAACAGAACCAGCCATTGATGTGAATGCACTCACCGGAAAAGTAAGAACGCTGGCGCAGGAGGGAAAACTGGCGCCTTTGTCAGCACTGCAAAACGATAAGGTCTGGTTATTTCACGGCACCCGCGACGTACGGGTGAACAGCGCCGTCAGTGACGCACTGAACGCCCAGTATGCGGCCTTGATGCCGGCTGAACAAATTACTTACATTAACAGTAAACCGGTTGCCCATTTATTCCCTACAAAGAATAACGGCGGACAGTGTATGTCCTCTGACTCACCCTATATCGGCCGCTGTGACTATGATGCTGCAGGTGAAATGCTCAACTTCCTGCTGGACGGTTTACAACCCGCCAGCGACAAGCTGAGTGGTGAGGTGGTGAGTTTCAGTCAGCAGACACTCGCCGGCGATAATGCCTCTACCCTGGCAGAAACCGGCTATGCTTATATTCCTGCCAGTTGCCGTGAAGGTGAACAATGCCGGGTGCATGTCAGTTTTCATGGTTGTAATCAGTACGCAGAAGCAGTGGGCAAAGCTTACGTAGAGCAAACCGGCTTGAATAACTGGGCCGACAGTAACAATATGGTGGTGGTGTACCCGCAAACCCGCAAATCGCTTTTCATGCCTTTAAATCCTCAGGGCTGCTGGGACTGGTGGGGTTACACCGGAGAAGATTACGCCACACGCAGCGGAGAGCAGATTAATGCCGTCCGCGATATCGTTCTTGGATTATCATCAAATTAAGGTTCTATCATGGCTTTGAATATATTTATCACTGGCGGTGCCAGTGGCATCGGGTATGGCATTGCTGAATCACTGGCAAATGACGGGCATCATTTAATCATTGCAGATATTAATCTTGATGCCGCTGAGTCTGCTGCTCAGCAATTAAAGGACGCCGGCTTCAGCGCGCAGGCCGTTGAAGTTAACGTATGCGATGCTGAGCAGGTCGCAGCACTTCCCGGCAAACTGGGAGACGTGAAGGTAGATGTGCTTATCAACAATGCCGGCATCCAGCATGTGTCTAAAATTGAGGATTTTCCGGCTGAAAAATGGCAACAGCTTATCAATATTATGCTGGTTGGCCCTGCCCTGCTTACCCAGGCATTTTTACCCAATATGCGTGCTGATGATTTTGGCCGCATTATCAATGTGGGTTCAATACACTCGCTGGTTGCATCTCCTTATAAATCGGCTTATGTCGCAGCAAAGCACGGCTTGCTTGGGTTTGCCAAAACCATTGCGCTTGAAACCGGCGACTGCAACGTCACCATTAATACCATTTGTCCTTCTTATGTAAAAACCCCGCTGGTAGACAAACAAATTGCTGCCCAGGCTAAGGAAAACGGGATCAGCGAAGAAGAAGTGGTAAATGAAATTATGCTCAAGCCCATGCCTAAGAAAGCATTTATTTCAATGGACGAACTGGGCGCGACGGCGAAGTTTCTCATCAGCGACGGTGCACGCAATATCACCGGTCAGACCATGGTACTTGATGGCGGCTGGGTGGCGCGCTAACCCTTTCTTTTTTATCAAACTCTGTGCTAATGTCCGAAAAAATGTAGCAGCATGCGGGCATTAGCCAGATTATGACTTATCAAACCGTTGGCCTGATTGGTAAACCTGACCATACCGGCACTCAGGACAGTCTCAAACAAATAGCGACCTGGCTCGATAAACGTGGTTGCCGCGTTCTCATCGAAGAATCCATCATTGATGAGATGGATAACGACAAATACCCTGCCGCTAATTTAGTCACTATCGGAAAAGAAGCCGATCTTGCCGTGGTTATAGGTGGCGACGGCAGTATGCTGGGCGCAGCGCGTGTACTCTCCCGTTTTGACATTCATGTTGTCGGCGTAAACCGTGGAAACCTGGGTTTTTTAACCGATATCCACCCGGACCAGATTGAAGAACAACTGGATATTATTTTTTCCGGTGAAACCGTGGTTGAAGAGCGTTTCCTGCTGGAAGTGTGTGTGTATCGCCATGAAAAACTGAAAAGCAATAATGCCGCGATGAACGAAGTGGTATTGCACCACGGCAAAGTAGCTCACATGATGGAGTTTGAGATTTATATCGACGGCCAGTTTGTGTTCAGTCAGCGCTCAGACGGGTTAATTGTTGCCACACCTACCGGCTCCACGGCTTACTCTTTATCTGCCGGCGGCCCTATCATTGTGCCCCACCTGGATGCATTAACCCTGGTGCCCATGTTCCCTCATACCCTCAGCAGCCGCCCGATTGTGGTGGACTCAAAAAGCACTATTTCTATGCGGGTATCAAAAGTAAACAGCGACAGCCTGCAGGTGAGCTGTGACAGTCATATTGTATTGCCAGTTCTGCCCGGGGATGAGATCCGCGTGCATAAAAGTCAGGATACCCTGCGCCTTGTGCACCCTAAAGGCTACAGCTATTTCAATGTACTGCGGAATAAACTGAGCTGGGGCAGCAAGCTTTACTGATCCTCCCGCGCATTATGCCCGGTTAAAACTCATACCCCAGCATCTGAATATCCCGGGCGAAATGGTTAGCCACCTTTTCAGCCAGGTCATCATCGTAATAAGCGCGGTAGCGTTTTCTGTCATCCGCTTTACGCTTGTGAGGCAGCTTGATTTTTTTCAGTCCGATATGCTCACAGATGTTATCGAAATCCCCTTGCAGGTTTTCGTATTTGCCGACTTTATTTACCAGTACATTGCCGTGCAAATCCACCAGATAGTCAGACTGTAATTGCAGCGAAGTATCGATGTGATACTGATAAGGCCGCGCCGGATCAAACTTGAAACGCATGAAATCTTTAAAGTTGTCATGCCCTTCCAGCACCTGAGGGCGTTCCCGCTTGATGTGATAAAAAGAGCTGACCTGCAAATCCCAGGGATTGCGCACAAAAGCAAATTTATACAGGTTATTAAAATAATCCGCCGGCAACATTTCACTGGCTGCCACAATGCGGCTGTGACGGGGAAAACGGCATCCCAGTTTATGCCCGGTGAACTGGCTCAGCTTGTTCACTACAAACTGCGGCAGACCGTATTTAATATCCCAACGGTGAGAGGATAAGGCTTTTCTTACACTGGTACCACCGGTTTTGGCGATATGAACAAACAAAAACTGATGCTTATGGGATAACAACAAAACAGCGTCCTTACTCTTTTTCTTATTACGGCTCAGAATACGGTTGTCAGATGACAGAAAAAAGCCACTTTATGCATATTCACTGCAAATTACACGAAAATTGTAATAGGGGCTAACGGGCCAGCAAAGAGGTAAACACCTGAAAAGCCGGCGTGTCAGGATGTATCCAGTCGAAATGTCCGGCGCGTTCCACTACAACAAAAGTGGCCTCAGGTATGGGATTCTGTTCAATGGTCACCGTAATATCCTGCTCACCGGCAAGGATCCAAAGCGGTGTACCGTAACTGTAACTGACAGGATTTGCCTCAGCCCAGGCCTGCGGATCGTCCTCCCGGCGGCTTCCCATGAATGACGTCACAGCTTGCTGACAACTGCTTGCGCCCTGTGAGTAAGCCACGATGTCTGTAATGGGCGCAAGCCCGGTGATACGCGCCACAGGTAATGTGATTTGCTGACTGGCCAGCAATGCAAGGTGACCGCCTGAAGAGTGTCCGGCCAGCGTAACGCTGCTTTCGTCAAACGGATACTCATTCTGCTGATAAATATAATTGATGCTTTGTACGACATCTTCCAGCGTACCCGGCCAGCCACCGCCCTCATCCCCGCTGCGGCGAAAACCCGGCACCCACACAGCAAAACCGTCTTCCTGAAGCGCCGAGGCAAGAGGATAGAGTTGTTCCGGTCCGTACTGATTTGACCAGCAGCCGCCGTGGATCACAATCACCAGCGGCGGTGATGCCACGTCTGCGGGCATCCACAAATCGCCGGTTTGCAATGGCTCTTCACCATAGGCCATGTTTGCATCAGGAGATGTGGCATTCAGCGCCAGGACCTGACGGTAACTGACATTTTCTGTCACTGTTATGACAGGTTCACTGACAACCGGCGCAGACCGGCTGGTGCTGTCTCCCGAACCACCACACCCTGTCAGTAATAAAACACACACCGCCACAATGCCTGTCATTTTCATACTGCTAACCACTTGTCAGACTCTGTTTACTACATTTATCACAGTATAGTTGATCGCCACCAGCATTCTACAGGGTTCAAACAGACTGTGAGACCGGCACCGGATTTGATACCATGCCCGCGATTTTGCCCAGCCGGAAGAGCCCATGGCCAGACCTGAACCTGTTGTAGAAATGCTGACTTTTGGTATCCATTCAAAATGGGATGCTGAAGACAAAGCGTTGCCGAAGATAAAGACGTTCACCCTTGATATCCCCCTTGAACTGGATATTGAATTCGGCTTCATTGTGAATATCAAGCGGGCGAAAAATCAGAAGGTCCGGTATTGTATTTATCACCCCGACATACCGGGTAAAAACGGAGAGCCCATGGCGCCCTTCGACGGTGAGGAGTATGTACGCTCAAACGACTGGGACTTTTATTTAGGGGATACGCTCTGGGAACCCCTTGACGATAAAGCCGGTGACTGGCGCATGACACTGGAATTAAACGGCAGCATTATTGCCGATAAAACCTTCACTGTAGAACATGAACTCCCGTACGAGGGCGCTCAGTTCTGGCAACGCCGCAAACCTAAACTGAAGCGCTGGTAACCGGCCCGTTGATATTTGCACAAGCCGGTCTGAACACACCCGAGAATGTTGATATTTGAACATCCCAGGCAGAAATAAAAACGCAGGCCGGGCATATTGGTACACTCCGGCAAGCATATTGTTATGTTTCAATGAGTTTCTGCCATGTTTCAATCCCCATTCTTAGCTTCCCTCTTTGCATTCCGCCAGACGGCTTTTCGTTATGTAGAACTGCGTATTCTGTTTGCGTTACTTGTCCTCACTTATCCGTTCAGTTCGTTTTCAGGAGAACCCGCTAAGCCCTCTGCGCCGTTTACCGTCAATCCGACGCTATTTACGAAGCACGGCAACACTTTCCCTGCCCATAAATCGCCGGATAACGTACAGCACTTTACCGTATTTGAAGGTGTTCAAACTCAGGCGGGCTACAATCACGGCGCTGTGCTCACCGGCTTTAAAGGACAACTGTTCTGCCAGTGGCAAACATCAGGCAAAGATGAAGACGGACCCGGCACCCATGTCATTTACAGTGTCAGTGAGGACGGAGAACACTGGAATAAGTCCCGTATGCTTGCACCGGCCAGGGAGCACGCCATTGTTACCAGCGGCGGTTGGTGGACGCAGGGTGATACTTTAATCGCGTTTATTAATGTATGGCCAGACGATGCACCGCAAAAACAGGGGCATACAGAATATGCAACAAGTTCAGATGGCATCAACTGGAGTGCATTTAAACCGGTTAGCGGTGCCGGCGGACGCCCGGTACAAGGTATTATTGAGCAAGATTTGAAAGCTTTGCCGTCAGGCCGCATTCTTACGGCTTTTCACATGCAACCGGGTTTGCATGCGACACCTTATTACACTGAAGACCCCTCAGCCACGTCAGGATGGACAGCTGGCAGTTTCACCCGTTTACCCCACAAAGACACCATCAGCCGGGAGCTTGAACCGTCATCCTTTGTTGATGCAAACGACAACATTGTTATGACGTTTCGCGATCAGGCCGGCAGCTTTCGTGTGCTGGCATCGGTGAGTAAAGATAACGGTGACACCTGGTCTTTGCCTGCGGTTACCAATATGCCTGATTCACGGGCCAAACAGAGCGCCGGTAATTTACCCGATGGCACCGCCTATCTGGTTAATAATCCCTCCGGCACGAAAGACCGGCTGCCGCTGGTTGTCACACTCAGCCGTGACGGCAAACACTTTGATCATGCCCTGCTCGCCAGAAATGGATCTACCTTACCGCCGATGAAATTCGCCGGAAAATATAAACGCACCGGTTACAGTTACCCGAAGAGTATTGTCTGGCGCGATGCACTCTGGATCAGCTATGCCGTCAACAAAGAAGATATAGCCGTCACCAGAATACCGGTGAGTAGTTTGCGCATTCAGGATAGCCTCGAAACAAACCCTGACTAGTGTTATGCTACCGGTGGCAATTATTTATATATAACGATACAGCAAGTACAGAACCGAATCGTTTTAACAGGTGAAATAAGTGACTCAGCAAGCAAATAAACAAACTAACGTCTGGTTAAGTCAGCACGAAGCGACCGTCAGCAACTACAAAGACTATGGTGTTTACCCTGTTGTTCTGCCATCAGAAGCGAAAGTGGGCGAAGCCATGCTGGAAGAATTACTGAAAACAGCAGAAGGCAAAGACGGCGATATTAACATTGCCCTGCTTGGCGGGCGCGGCGCTCAGGCTTTTCACCGTTTGCTGGGAGAAAAAGCAAAAAGCAGGGAACTGGATGATGTACTTGCACGGCTGAATGTATTTACACAGGATGCACTGGCCCCCATGAGCATGCAAAACAGCCTGAGTTTTGTGCGGGATTTCGAGCGTATTCTTGGCGATGCATTCTTTGCCAAAATCAAAAGCTTCACCCCCATGCAAACGGATCTTGAAGATGTACAGGCAGGCCTGGAAGATTACTTACAAAAGCTTGAACGCCTCGGCGGGCTGGACATTTTCTTTATCGGTCACGGTCCGGAAGACAATGCGGCGTCTCACCTGGCTTATATCAAGCCTTTCTCCGGCGCAAAAGCCTCACACATGGCAGGCCTCATTCCCATTTCTGCCAGTATTCTTGAGCACCACATCAGCAAATTTAAAGCAGGTGGCAGCGCAATCAGCCCGCAGGACGAAGCAGAGTGCCGGGCAGCAGGGATGATTTTAACCCTGGGACCGGCCGCAATTCTGGGTGCGAAGAAACTGGTTCAGTCAGTGGTGGATGCCAGCACCGCACCGGCCAAAAAGGTAACCTTCGCAAAGGTGCTGAACACATCCATCAGCGAAGACGAAACCACCGCACAGGCGCAGCTTGATGAGAACCCCGGTTTATGGTTCCGCCTGCACCCGAACAAAGTGTCTTTCGTGTTGCCGGATGTGCTTGAAGTTACACAATAATTAAACCGTCAGGTGGCCGTCTATACATGTTACTGCCGCGCCACCTACCTTCACCGCATCAGGCGTAATGTCGAGATGCACTCTGCCTGCCCGTCCCAGTTTTTGCCCCTGCGATGACAACAAACTTATTTTTTGTAAAAGAGGCATACGGTGAAATCGCATAAATGCCGCCACACTGCCATTACCGCTGCCACACACGGGGTCTTCATTTACGCCGCAGGCGGGTGCAAATGAGCGCACTTCAATGTCGGCACTTCCGCTGTCATATGCAGCAAATAAACAGGTTCCTGTTGCGCTTTTTTCACCGTCTGCGGCTGCAAGAGCAACATAGTCCGGCTTTGCCTGCAATACCGATTCCGGCGTAAATGCCTTAGCAACAATCCAGCGTGCCCCCACATCAACAAGCGCCGGCGTGACACTGCGGTCAATCTGACAATTCAGTGCTTTTTCCAGTTTCTCCACTTCGTCCTGCGTTAACAGCGTAATTTCCGGCTCCGGTAACGTAAAAGCAATATTCATAGGCTGACCGGCTTCCTGTGAAACATCGAGCGTAATAAGCCCTGCCGCACATTCCTGTACAATTTTACCGTCTTCCGGAGTGATCAAACCTGCTTCAAGTAATGCACTGGCTGTACCGATAGTGGGGTGCCCGGCAAATGGTAACTCACTGCCGGGGGTAAATATCCGCACCCGGTAGCTGGCCCGCTCATCCTCGGCAGAAAGTACAAAAGTGGTTTCAGATAAATTGGTCCAGTGAGCTATTGTCTGCATCTGCTGTGTTGTAAGCCCTGAGCCATCCATTACAACGGCAACAGGGTTGCCCTTAAATGGCACACTGGTGAACACATCAACTTGTTTAAATGCTCTTTTCATTATTTTACCTGATTGGAGGGGGTTTCTGACCGCAAACATTGCGGGCATCTTTTGCCCTATCGTACCTTACAAAATACATTATGTTCAGATAGGGTAAGAATAATCAGAACGAAAAGGCGAAGTGACTATGTGCGGATTCATTCAGCGGGTGACAGATTGCCCCGCAGTGATTGACCTGCTTGAAGAAGTTGGCTTAACCACCACACTGCCCTTGTTTAAGGAAGAAAACGGCGGGGTACTGAATTTCTATCCCGCCTTTGGTAAAAATCCGGCCCGTAAAATTACCAATCTGATAACAGCGCCTGACAACGTCATTGATGCGACCTGGTGGTTTGATGCCAGACCAGAGGGCGACGGGCTGGTTATTGGTGACCGTACTACTTTCAATGCGCGCAACCTCGACAGTCCTTTCTGGAAACAGGCGGTGCGCTATCAAAGAGGTATAGTTGTTGCCACCGCAGTTGGCGAGTCCAATCCGCGGGGAAAAGGGAAAGTGCACTACCTGATGGAAGCGCAGGGCGCCATGTTAATCGGTGCGGTGTACAGGCAGTTCGACAACGGCACGGCTGCCTGTGCGGTGATCACCAGGCCGCCTCATCCCCGCTTCAGCCAGTTTCACGAAAAATCTATTCCGTGCTTTTTGCCCCACAACCGCGACGCTGTGAACGCCTGGTTAAATGGCGGACCGGACGATCCCGTCGTCAGTGCCATTCTGGACGAACCCAAACTATACACCGGTCTCACCGTCAGTGAGGTGAAAACCTTTAAAGGCGGTGAGAAAACCGGTGACTCCTTCTTTCTGGCACCGTCCGGTGAGGATAATGTATGAGCCGGCACTGTCCGGCTTATTCACCAAAGGCTTTTTTGTCTGCGTCAGATAAGTCTGACCATTTCACTCTGTTATCCCAGCTTTCTTCGTAATGCTCTTCCGGAAAATCATCCGGCGATCTGCCTGCTTTAAAATCTTCAGCACAACGCCGTGCATATAAACGGTTTTTCTGACAACCCGGCGCCGCTGGAATATACATTACGTTCCCCCACCCCTGCTGGTTTTCAACCGGTTCTACGCCATGGATCACATCGCAGTGCCACCACACTGAATCACCCGGTGACATATCGGGGATGGTTGCCTTCGCCCGCAACAGCAAGCTGTGCCATTTCTCATCCACCGGCAACACTTTACGGGGTGATACACCACATAAACTGTCTTCCGGCACATCATCCAGCAACGGCCGAATAAGCAAATACGCCATAGCCGCCGGCACGGGAATGGTAAACAACACGCCCTGGTCCCGCTTAATATCACTTAATGCAGTCCAGCCCTGAAACGTTCTGAATGCCGAACATTTCGTTGTTCCGCCTTCATACTCATTCACAAGCGGTCGCCAGGCAGCATCCCAGGGGTCGTACTTATCAAAGTTGCCGTCCAGAATATGACGGAATACTTTCTGATACGCCGGTAATAACCACCTTTCCAGCGCACCGGAATCAGTGTGTGGTCCGAGACCGCCGGATGTCACGCCGGGCGGGCGGCGTCTTACACGGTCGGGGTAAATATAATTACAATCCGGATCAAACCATTTCCTGCCTTCCGATTCCGTTTTCCAGAATGCATTTAAAAATACCTGTACATCCTGCATGCGACTGCTGAGGCGCGCTTCCATCTGAGGTTTAGACCAGTAGATAGGAAATATTTCAGGACGGGACGCCGACAAGGTCCCGAAAAAGTCATCTCCCGGTCCCCGGTACTGATTATCAAAATCGTTAGATTCCACATAATCCACCAGCTCTTTGTCCCACTTTACGGCCTGTTCACGGGGAAAGTGCCCCCGTACCACCAGACATCCCCGTTGTTTTACCCGTGCCATCACATCCGCAGAGACCGTACCGGCGGCAATATCTTCATAGTTTGCTTCAGGCCAGCCTGTGTTGCCGTTTTGCATATCCTGTTCAATAGCCTGAATGTCTCTTTCCAGGCCCGCGACTATATTTTCCAGCAAAGCAGGCACATCGCCAATGCGCGCCCGCCATAGTTGTTTAGTGTCTTTAATGGCTTTTTCGATATCGTCGGGCAGATACGATTTAGACGTCGGTTCACTCACAGTACTTCCCTCGCGTTTTATGGATTATTAACCTCACAATTAAATAAGTAAGGTTTCCTAACTTGTTAAATTATACTAGTCTGGGCTTCGCATTGAGTAAAGACATTTTTTCATTTCGTTAACAAAACAGATTTAAAAGAAAGGAAGCAGCACACGATGTCAGCCAAGCCTGATCACCGGCCCGGCAGCCTGGCCATGCGCACAGACCAGCAGTTCTTTCAGTGTCTGGAGAAAGCGCAACGTTTGTCCCGTGCAGCCATAGCCAAAATGACCGGGATCTCCAAACCTACGGTGTCAGAATCTGCACAAAGGCTGACTGAAAAAGGCATCATTAAAACCGCATCTGAAATGGATAACGTGTCTTCAAAGCGTCCGTCGGTCATTTATGAAATAAACCCGGATTTCGGGGCCCTGCTCTCCCTCGCACTGGAAGAAAATGCCACCTGGATACGCATCACGGATTTTACCGGAGATACACTTTCTGAAGAGTATGTGACTTATCCCAAAGGGCGTTTGCAGGCAGATTTCCTGCAGGATATGTTCACTCTCACAGACAAAACCCTGGCGGCAACAAACGCACCGCTGCTCGCTACCGGTGTATCTGTGGCCGATCCTGTCAGTCCGGTTACCGGCAATGTGCTGGCCTTGCCTCACTCTCCTTTTCCGCTGGCGCACGGCCTTCAGTTTGCACAGCGGCTTGGCGATCGGTACCAGTGCCCGGTGACCGTCGATAACGATGTAAACTGGGCCACACTCATGGAATATGTAAATTCCGGATGTGAGAATTTTGCTTATATCCATCTTGGCAGAGGCATAGGCTGCGGCCTCACGCTTAACGGTAATATTGTGCGTGGTGCTGACGGTATGGCCGGTGAAATTGGTTATGTCAGGCTGGGCAGTGCGCCGCCGTTGCTTGAATCTCTGTATACTGAGCACTTTTATGAAATGGCGCTGACACCGGGCAAAGCACTGCCCGCGGATGTACTGAATGCCACCGGAAAAGTGGTGGCTGCTACCTGCGTACTAACCAACCCGGAAAAGGTGGTGCTCGGCGGTCAGCTTTGTCACCATCAGGCACTGCAAGCCTGCATTGAAGATGCACTGGCCAGTAATATTGCCGGTACAGCTATATCTGTTACCGCAGAGCCGGAAAAAGCACCGTTATACGGCGCATCTGCCGGTGCCAGAGAACTTGCACTGGAGAAACTGACTTTACGGGATCTCACCGCCCCTGCGCTGCGCGGTTACAGCCGGAACGTTTAATTTCATCTCACCTTGCACATGACACACTATTTTCACCATGACCGGATAGCCGGAACATGCATACAGGAACCTGCGGAATGAATACGCTTACAGTAACGCCGGACTTTTCGCCATGGCGTCAGGGACTGAAGGATGCCCTCCCCTTGTTCGGGGGTTATATTCCCGTAGCCATCTCCTTCGGCTTAATTTCAATACAAGCCGGTTTCAGCGTATTTGAAACCATTCTGATCTCAACATTTATCTATGCCGGCGCTTCACAATTTTTATTTGTAGCAATGGTGGCATCCGGTGCTCCCCTGCCACTCGTTGTGCTGATGACTCTGCTGATTAACGCACGCCATATGGTTTATGCACCGAACATTGCCAGGTACATGGATTCAGATAAACGCTGGCTTCCTTTGATGCACGGACTTACCGACCAGGTATTTGCGCTGGCACTGGTGCGCTTGCCACAACTCCCCAAAGCACACCGGATGGCATGGTATACGAGCTTAGGCTTGCTGGCATGGTTCAGCTGGATTGGCGGTACAGCGCTTGGCGCACTAGCCGGCGATACACTTACCCAACGCTGGCCACTTGTTAATGAGGCCTTGCCGTTCGCCCTGCCCGCCCTGTTTGCGGTATTGGTTGCCCCGCGCTGCAACAGCATGTTGTGGACCCCCACTCTTATCACTGCTGCGGCGCTGTCTATGCTGAGCAAAATAGCCGGTTACCCGAATGCAGCCATTCCCCTTGCCGCCTTAGCCGGCACCATCGTGTTTTATGCGATGAAGGCTATTCAACCGAAAGAGAGCCAGAAATGAGTCAGGAAATGTGGCTGACCCTCGTCAGTATTGCTGTTGGCACTTATTTAATCAGACTGCTGCCTTATTTGTGGATGCGCAAAAAGCTCGCTAAGCATGAAAACAATGAAACAACACCCGATTTGCCAGACTGGCTCACCGTATCCGGCCCGGCAATGATAGCCGCCATGCTTGGCAGCTCGCTGGTACCGGTACACCTCACCATCCCTTCCTGGACAGCAACGGTAGCAGGCCTGCTGGCAACACTGCTTGTGTGGTCGAGAACCCGTTCAATGGGATTACCCACTCTCACCGGCGTGGTGGTGTTCGGGGCCGTGAAGGTGGTTTTGGGGTGAGTGATCTGACTCCTTAGGGAGGATTAACCTTGCCGGAGTTTTAAGAAGAACTTTTAGTTTTTTTCGTCTGCCGGAATTGCCTGGAGGTGAATGAGCCTTTTAAATGGCAGGGAATGGTCTAGAGATCACATTTGTCGTTTGAGTTTAATGTTAGGTTTGAACTAAAAGCAAAGCATTTGCCTACCCACTATATTTTTTATTATTACTACGTTAGATCATTCTTTCGTAAACTTTGCCATTCAACAAAGTCAATAGATACGTTTTCATGCTCAACATGATTCTCGCTAATTGCTGTTTCAGGGCCGGCCTCAACACAGAAATCACACTGTACTTCCTTCAAGAGATGGGCTGCACTCCTGAACCGTTGTTTAGGAGTGCTTATGAAAAGCAAAAAATTCAAAGAGACTTGATTTACATCGGAATTCTTAAAGAAATTAAGATTTTAATGTTTTTCTTATTTCTAATTCAATATTTTTAAATTTATTATTCAAATCTTCTTTAGAAATAGATTTTGAACCGTCGGAGTGTAAACTGTACATATATGAATAACTGAATTCAGAAACACTTCCTGATTTAAATGGGTAAGTTTTAGCCAATACTGTTAATCCATCTACATCAAAAGAAAAGTAGACCTCCTCAGCCTCGGTTTTTCTTACATAGGATGCTTTGCTGTATCGCTTGAAAATTGAAAACACTTCATCTGGATTATATTCTGATTCTTCTTCAAATTGACTTATATCTCTCCCTTCAATAGTAAATGAAATCTTGCTATTTATGCTTGATAGATCTGAAACAATATCACTGGTATTTGTAAAGTGAGGGACGTCAATCATCAGAGCACTACCAGTTTTCACATTCACTAGGTCTGGTGTGGTTACTTGAATGTTTAGGAAATCCTCATTTTCCTCTACATCAACCTCATAGGTTACGAATTGCTTTGACATAAAGCATCCATTACCCTGTACTATGCAATTCGCATAAGTCACGGTTATTTTGTTACCTTCAACTTCTGTATATCTGCCCCGTTTATAGCTTGAACTTCCATTTTTCCAACCATAACCCCGAAGACCAGAACTTCGATTAATACTATCATTAATTTTATTCAGCACTGTCTGCTCAGAAATGCCCCCGAACTCTTTTGATATCTTGAATTGTAATTCTGAACTTTGAAGATTTGTTTCTGCCACTTCGTAGCTGGGATTAAGGGTAGATTTACATCCGGAAATGAGTATTGTTGATAAGGTTAAGAATGCGACTGACTTTATATGTTTCATTAATTCTTCCTGAATTTACGACTATGAACTTTCTTTGTACTATGTAAGCTCCTAATAATATTGTTCAATTTCCCCACAGGTCAATGCAAAGTTTTTGAAAAGATTATTAAGTAAAGCATCACAAAGATTTAGTTTGATTGTAATTAACTTTATTAAATTGATGTCCAAACTCTCTAAATTTCCCTTCTCTTTAAAAAGTCATTGGTTAGATCGCAGGTTGTTATAAGCGAGATCAATTTTTACATCATATCGCTGAAATGTTTAATCGCTTTTATTCTTCGATTACTCAGACCATGGTATCTGCACTGGAGCGAAAAAGATTTCCACAAGTTATCTCACTTCATGAGATAATGGATGTTACAATTAAACTTAAATAAAATTTAAACTCTAAGATTTATCTACTTTTTGTGGTTGCGATATGGAAATTAATGAAGAATATTTTAACAAAAAAATGGACAAGATAGATAAATTTTTTATTGAGAAAAGCGTTCCTATCCATGCTCGACCAGTACAAGTTGTTATTGAATTTTACAAAGAGCTCAAAGTAAGCGGCCCTCTTTTTGGAGGCAGCTTGAATACTAGCGAAAAGCCAATAAACACATCAAATTTGACTAGCCATGTAAATGACTGGTATCAACTTCGCTATGCAAATAAGCTAAATGTCGACATGACTCAATCAAAATTTCCAATTCTACTAAATGGAGATGTTTTTGAAGTCCGTGTCCCTCTAGTTTTTGGAAAGGTTTTAGTTGCGTGCATTAAAGGTAAAAATGCGAGTAAGGGTCTCCTTAACCCTCTCGATATGATTGTCGATCTAACAGATCATATCAGGAACGGTATGACGAGCCGAGAAACTTCAATGCTGCAGGTTTATTTTGAGACGTGCTTAGTTACAGCTTTAGCCATAAAAAACGTCAGGAATAATGATTTAATTTTTTCAGCTTATAAAGACTCATTTGTAAGTTGTGAGACCTTGATAAGTAATCCCAAGAGTCCTGAATTGTCAGCGTGGCATGCAGTACAATTTGCGGAAAAAATCCTTAAATACTTTATAAGTCTAAAGCAGGCCCGAATTCAGATAATAAGTGCACCACTCATGGTTAACGGGTGATAGATGATCA
>NZ_CFHOXV010000049.1:0-27552 GCF_984505615.1 Alteromonas sp.
CTTCACCAGCAGTTACTTTACACTGCCAAATTATATCTGGCGTCCAATATTGAACGGGGTAGCCTGCAGGCACCGGAACTTAAAGATGCGCAAATTCAGCAGTTAGGCGACGACAAGCAATATTCTGATATTGTGAACGGTAAGCGGTATCAGGTTATTGAGCGTACGTTCGCAATTGTGCCGCAAAGCTCAGGCGAGTTTACTATTAAGGGACCGGTATTCGCCGGCGAAGTACTGGCTCAGGATCCGAATACCCGCTTTGGTTTCTTCAACCGCACGAAGCAAATCAACCGCCTCGGTCCGGATATTACTATTCACGTTAAGCCCGTGCCTGCTGATATTGATTACCACTGGTTACCCAGCGAATATGTGTCACTGAACGAAGAGTGGCCGCAACAATCGTCTTTTACAGTAGGTGAACCGGTTACCCGCACCATCACCCTGACAGCGATGGGCGTAGTGGAAGAGCAGCTACCTGAACTACCTCAGATGTATCCGCCCGGATTCAAGCTCTACCCTGACCAGGCCAGTACGGCTACCGTAAACAAAAACAATACGCTCATCGCCCAGCGGGTCGAGACACTGGCGATGATCCCCACTCAGGCCGGCGACTTCATTTTACCTGAGGTAACTGTGCCCTGGTTTAATGTGCTGACCGGAAAAACGGAAACCGCCCGGTTACCGGCGAAGAAAATTACCGTAGCACCGGCTTCAGCAACGGCAACGCCAGTTCAGTCTGCACCGCTTACTCAGGCGCAATCTGATAATACAGCCCTGCCCGCCCCCGCTGCACAGCCGGATATACCGCAAAGTGCTCAAGGAACGGTGCCGCAATCTGCACCGGCAGAAAGTAACGATACCCTGCTGTGGATTGTCTCTGCATTGTGGGTAGTGACGCTTGCCGGATGGATTGTCACATTTATTTACTTCAGACGTCGTCCGGTGATGCAAGGTGAAAAGCCATCAGATGGGCGCGGTTCTGCAGGCAATGACGAAAAGCAGGCGTTTAATTCGCTGCAAAACGTCATTCAGTCCGGTGCACCGGGAGAGGTACAAAAAGCGCTCAGACAGTGGGCATTTCTGGCTGGCAAACAACATAGTCCCGCCGTGCCGGCAAACGTTTATCTCAGAAAATCCGGTCTTCAACCGCAAATTGATGCCATGTTATCGAGTCAATATAGCGATAAGCCACGACAATGGGATAGAAAGGCACTGTTACAGAGTATTCAGGCCATCAGGCAACAGAACACGAAGCAGAGCAATTCAGCGCTGCCACCTCTGTATCCGGAAGGCCAGTCATCCTGATCTCTGCGTCTTCCGTACAAGCACAATATTTACCGGGAGACTCAGTTTGAAAACACTTTCATCATTTAAATTTACGCCGCTGGCGCTGCTTGTTGCAGCGTTGACGGCCTGTTCACCGGCACCGGAAACGGCTGCACCAGCGCAACCGGAGCCACCAGCCGGCACCATAGCCAATCAAAGCGAATCTGAGCGTTTGAACGCGTTTTTTGAACGGACGTTTGAAGAAGATTTGAAGCGCTCACCGGAATTTCAAAGCCGGCTCGGGAAAAAATGGAATTACGGCGAATGGAATGATCTAAGCGAAGAGCATAAAGAGCAGACCATCGCCATTAAGAAAAATCGTCTTGAAGAACTGGACAGCTTTAACCCTGAAACGCTCACTGAGCAGGAAAAGCTCAGTTTACGCCTTTACCGTACGGGCATAGAACGTGAACTCGCTAACGATGAATTCAGACACCATACTTATGTTGTTCATCAGTTCCGTGCGGCGCACACCAGCGTACCAAGTTTTTTGATCAATATTCATCGGGTCAGTGATGTGTCTGACGCTAAAGCCTACATTTCCCGTCTGGATAAGGTAGATGAATATTTCGATCAGGTTATAGAGCAAATGGCACTGCGGGAAAAAGCCGGCGTGTATCCACCGAAATGGGCCTACGACCAGATGATTGCCGCCGCGCAAAATGTCATTACCGGCGCGCCTTTCGATACTTCAGAGACACCTTCGACCATTTGGGAAGATTTTCAGAACAAGGTAAACGCGCTGCCCATTGATGATGTTGAAAAACAGACTCTGCTGGGCGAAGCCAAAGCTGCTCTGGTTACCTCTGTTAAGCCGGCTTATGAAGCGATTATGGCCGCTTTCGCCCACCAGAAAACCCTTTCACCGGAAGGTGACGGCGTGTGGCGCCTGCCCGACGGTGACAAATGGTATGCAAACCGCCTCGCCTGGTTCACGACGACAGATCTTAACGCTGAAGAAATACATCAGATCGGGCTGGATAATGTAGAACGAATCCACAAAGCTATGGAAGCCATCAAAGACAAGGTCGGTTTCGACGGGTCGTTACAGGAATTTTTCGAATTCATGCGCACCGATCCTCAGTTTTATTACCCGGACACGGATGAGGGCCGTGAAGAATACTTGCAGGCAGCAACGCAGGCAGTTGACGAAATGCGAAAAGCGCTGCCGGATTATTTCGGCTTAATTCCGAAAGCAGACATGATAGTAAAACGTGTTGAACCCTTCCGCGAGCAATCTGCCGGTAAGGCGTTCTATCAAAGTCCTTCTCAGGATGGCAGCCGCCCCGGTACCTATTACGCCAACCTTTACACCATGGACGCCATGCCCACCTATCAACTTGAAGCGCTGGCCTACCATGAAGGGATCCCGGGTCACCACATGCAGCGGGCTATTGCTCAGGAGCTCGACGGTATTCCTGAATTTCAAAAGTATCTGAGTGCCACAGCCTATACCGAGGGCTGGGGCCTTTATACGGAAGAGCTGGCGAAAGATATGGGCTTTTATGAAGATCCCTATTCAGATTTCGGCCGCCTTGCTATGGAGCTCTGGCGCGCATGCCGTCTGGTGGTAGACACGGGCTTGCATGCTAAACAGTGGTCACGGGAAGAAGCGATTCAGTACTTACTGGAAAACACCCCCAATCCTGAACCTGATGTAGTTAAAGCAATTGAGAGATACATCGCCATGCCGGGTCAGGCCACGGCCTATATGATTGGCAAACTGAAAATCATGGAACTGCGTAGTAAGGCGCAAGAGGCGCTGGGTGATAAATTCACTTATGCGGGCTTCCACGATGAAGTGTTAAAAGACGGTCCGGTGCCCTTGTCAGTACTGGAAGAAAAGATTAACCGCTGGATTGAACAGCAACAATCTTTGTAAAAAAGCCAACACGTTAAACAGGCAACCATTTAAGGTTGCCTGCTTCTCTCAATCCTGCCAGGCTAAAAAAATTCTCTCACACTGAAAGTTTTCTGACATGCGACAGGTCTTAACTGTCATGAAAGAAAAACAACAACGTTACGAAGCACTGGTTCACGCATTTCATGGCGATATTTATCGCTATGCGTACTGGCTCACCCGCGACCCGGCGGTAGCTGAAGATATTGTTCAGGAAACTTTTCTGCGGGCATGGCGCTCACTGGACAGTTTAAAGGATGAGAAGTCAGCTAAATCCTGGCTTATCACCATTGTCAGGCGGGAGAATGCCAGACGATTTGAACGCAAACAGCTCGAGACGGTGGACATTGATGATGTGCCGGTGGCTGACGAAGCATTTCATTCCGGAAACGGGGATGACACAGAAGAACTCCGGATACTCATTGCCAGATTACCGGCAGATTACCGGGAGCCATTGATCCTGCAGCTTATCTTCGGCTATTCCGGTGAGGAAATCGCAGAACAACTGTCGCTGAATAAAAATACCGTGATGACGCGGTTATTCCGCGCCCGTAATCAACTCAGAGACATGCTGGAGAGTGATTCAGCACACCAGAGAGGTCGCCATAATGGATGATTTAGAATTCCGCCGTCGTATTTATGCCGATCCCAATACGACAGACAAAGACATGCTGGCCGCCATTAAAGGCGACAGCGACAAAGCCGCTTTGAAATCGTCACTTCAGCAACTTGACGGTAAATTGCTGCAGGCAGCCAAAGTGCCTGTACCCGACGATCTGGCGCATAAGCTCATCTGGCAACAGGCTACCGGTGAATTCAACCGCCATAAGCGCCGCAGCCGGTGGTTTATTGCCATGGCCGCTTCCGTGGCATTTATGGCCGGTGTTACCGGCACCATGGTATTCAATCAGGCCCCTGCAGATATCGGCACAGAAGCTCTGGCACACATGCGCTACGCTGAAATTGAAACACCCCATTCCGGCATTGAGGTTGGCATGCAGCAGGTCAATGCGAAACTGGCCGGTTTCGGCGGTACATTTTTACAGTCTATCGGTGATGTGGCTGTGGCCAACTACTGCCATCTTAACCGCCAGCAAACCTTGCACCTGATTTTAAACACAGACCAGGGGAAAATGTCGGTGTTTGTTATGCCCCATAATGACAGCAATCCGGTGCCGCCTGCCTTCGCCGATGAAAAGTATCACGGCGAAAGCTGGTCCCTGCAAAACGCCAGCATTATGGTGGTAGGCGATAAAGGTGCTGATCTGAATCCGCTGGTGAAAAAAGTAAAAAGCAGCATCAGCTTTTCTGCATAATCTGCCGGCTTGTGTGAATTTCATGCAAACCGGTCGGGTGCAAAGTTAAATGCCCGATTGAAAAGACAGATAAACCAGACTGCCATAGAGACTGTATCTACTTCCTGTTAGCATAAAAGAAAAAACAGGAAGGAATAATATGGAAACAGGTACGCTGATTTCTCTGGGCATTTATTTTGCGGCCATGCTCGGCATCGGACTTTTCTCTTACCGCCAGACTAATAGTGACGTGGAAGGTTACATGCTGGGCGGAAGACAATTAGGCCCGGCGGTAACCGCACTGTCTGCCGGTGCATCTGATATGAGCGGATGGATGCTGATGGGCCTGCCGGGCGCCATGTATGTTTCCGGGATCTCCGCAGGCTGGATTGCACTTGGTCTCACCATTGGTGCTTTCGCCAACTATATACTCGTTGCCCCGCGCCTGCGCTTATACACAGAAATTGCTAACAACGCTGTTACCCTCCCCGACTATTTCGAAAACCGTTTCGCAGACAACTCCCGGTTGCTCCGTGTTATTGCCTCGGTGGTGATTGTCATATTCTTTACCCTTTATACGTCATCCGGCGTAGTTGCAGGGGGTAAACTGTTCGAATCATCCTTTGGTTTGAGCTATGAAACCGGACTGTATGTCACCACAGGTGTGGTTGTGGCTTATACCCTGTTCGGCGGTTTTATGGCAGTGAGTATTACTGACTTCGTCCAGGGCTGTATTATGTTTGTGTCTCTGGTGATGGTACCGGTAGTCGTTGTGATGCAGTTAGGCGGTCCGGGCGAAGCGGTAGATGCAGTTAAATCCATCGACCCGGCGTTATTTGACGCCTTTACGGACGCCAAAAGTGGTGAAGCACTTTCACTGATAGGTATTCTGTCACTGATGGCATGGGGTTTTGGTTACTTCGGACAGCCTCACATCATTGTGCGTTTCATGGCTATCCGTTCAGTCAAAGATGTGCCCACTGCCCGTAACATTGGTATGAGCTGGATGATCGTTTCCATTATCGGTGCGTTAATGACAGGCCTGTTCGGACTGGCTTACGTGACGCAAAACGGTAATAGCATCGATCCTGAAACCATATTCATCTATTTATCTCAGTTACTGTTCCATCCTCTTGTGGGTGGTTTCCTGCTGGCAGCTATTCTTGCCGCAATCATGAGTACCATCTCATCACAGTTACTGGTGACATCCAGTTCCCTCACCAGCGATTTCTACAAAGCGTTCCTGCGACGTGATGCGTCAGATAAAGAGTTGGTACTTGCCGGGCGGATTTCCGTTGTTATTGTCGCATTAGTGGCTATTTACCTGGCCTACGACCGTGACAGCACGATTCTCTCGCTGGTCAGTAATGCCTGGGCAGGTTTCGGTGCGGCATTCGGCCCGCTGGTGCTGTTCAGCCTGTTTAAGCGTGATATGACCCGCCGTGCAGCACTGGGCGGTATGATTGTGGGCGCCGTCACTGTATTGCTCTGGATTTACCTGCCTTTCACCATTGACGGACAAAGTTTAAGCAGTTGGATGTATGAAATCGTACCGGGCTTTATTTTATCCAGCTTAACTATCATTGTGCTCAGTAAGAGCGGTTCCCCCCGTGAAGGGGTTACTGAGGTTTTCGACAGCTTTAATGAAAAGCTTCAGGCCTCAAAGCACGTCTAGCTTAAGCACGAATTACACCGTTAATACGCAACCAGAAAGCCGCTTTTTATAAGCGGCTTTTTGTTATGACAAATTCGTTTCAAGGTAATAAAACGGCTATTTCGTATAGCAAATCGGAATTACTACTTTGTGATCTAAATATGTTAGGGTTCTATATATATAATCGTTTAGCATATAACCTTAACTATCGGACTCGAAAATGACACTTGATATACCGTCTATTACCCATTTGAAACAACTCGAAGCCGAGAGCATCCACATTTTCCGCGAAGTTGCTGCGGAATTTGATAATCCGGTCATGTTATATTCTGTCGGAAAGGATTCCTCAGTGCTGTTACACCTTGCCCGCAAAGCCTTCGCGCCTGGCAAAATCCCCTTCCCTTTGTTACACGTTGATACCACGTGGAAATTCCACGAAATGATAGAGTTCCGTGACCAGCAAGCGGAAAAACATGGCTTTGATCTGTTAGTGCATATCAACCAGGAAGGTGTTGATGCCGGTGTTGGTCCGTTCAGCCACGGTAGTGCAAAGCACACAGACATCATGAAAACCGCTTCTTTGAAGCAGGCACTGAACAAGTATAAGTTTGATGCTGCATTCGGTGGTGCCCGCCGTGACGAAGAAAAATCACGTGCGAAAGAGCGTGTGTACTCATTCCGTGACAGCAACCACCGTTGGGATCCAAAAAACCAGCGTCCTGAGCTGTGGAACATCTACAACTCATCCGTAAACAAAGGCGAAAGCATCCGTGTATTCCCTATGTCTAACTGGACTGAGCTGGATATCTGGCAGTACATCTACCTGGAAAACATCGATATTCCTTCTCTGTACCTGGCGAAACCTCGTCCTGTAGTAGAGCGTGATGGCGTATTGATTATGGTTGATGACGACCGTATGCCGCTGGAAGAAGGTGAAACACCGGAAATGCGTTCAGTACGTTTCCGTACCTTAGGCTGTTATCCGCTGACCGGTGCCGTTGAGTCTACTGCAGCGACCCTGCCTGAAGTTATTCAGGAAATGCTGCTGACCAAGACTTCTGAGCGTCAGGGCCGTGTTATCGACCACGACAGCTCCGGTTCTATGGAGAAGAAGAAAATGGAAGGATACTTCTGATGTCGACGGATATCGTATGGCACAAGTACGAGGTCAATAAAAAGACCCGTGCCGAAAGCCTTGGTCAGACGCCTCGTGTACTTTGGCTGACAGGCTTCAGCGGTTCCGGTAAATCCACCATTTCGAACCTGCTGGAACAAAAATTCCAGGAACAGGGCAAACACACTTATCTGCTGGATGGCGATAATGTACGTCACGGTTTATGTGGCGATTTGGGCTTCAGTGATGAAGACCGCGTTGAAAACATCCGCCGTGTCAGTGAAGTGGCTAAATTGTTTGTCGATTCCGGTGTGATTGTACTCACCGCATTTATCTCGCCATTTCAGGCTGACCGCGACTATTGCCGCAATCTGCTTGAAGAAGGTGAATTTGTGGAAGTGTTTATCGATACCCCGCTGGACGTGTGTGAATCACGGGATCCAAAAGGGCTTTACAAGAAAGCCCGTGCAGGTGAAATCAAACATTTCACCGGAATCTCTTCCACGTATGAAGCACCGGTGAACCCGGAGATCCACCTGACGTATAAAGACGAACCGGCAGAACAAACTGCGGAACGTTTGTACGCCATGCTTGAAGAAAAAGGACTTGTGTAATGGCATTACCTGATCCATTAGCAGAAAAAATTCTCGCCATCAGCAAACAAGCTGGTGACAAAATCATGGAAATCTACGAAAAAGATTTCGCTGTTTATGAAAAAGAAGATACCAGCCCGCTGACAGAAGCGGACCTTGCCGCACACAAAGTGATTGTTGCCGGCCTGGAAGCAGTATCTCACCTGCCAATCCTGTCAGAAGAATCTGCGGATATTCCCTGGGATGAGCGTCGTGGCTGGGATAAATACTGGCTGGTTGACCCTCTGGACGGCACTAAAGAATTCATCAAGAAAAATGGTGAGTTTACAGTGAACATCGCGCTTATCGATAACGGTAAGCCTGTGATGGGTGTGGTTTACGCGCCTGCCCTGAAACGCTCTTACGTGGGTATTGATGGTCAGGGTGCGTGGATGGAGTCCAATGGCGAATTCACTCCAATTTCCGCGAAGAAACACGCAGACGGTGAAGTCTGGAAAGTCGTAGGCAGTCGTTCTCACCAGAGCCCTGAAATCCAGAAACTGCTGGAAGACCTCGGCGGTGAAGCGGAACTGGTTGCCATGGGCAGTTCATTGAAACTGTGCCTGGTCGCTTCTGGTGAAGCCCACCTCTATCCCCGTTTAGGTCCGACATCTGAATGGGATACCGGCGCAGCCCATGCGGTTGCCACCGCAGCAGGTGCAAAAGTCACTGTGCTGGATGGCGCAAACCCGCTGGCCGAGGATGCCCCTGACCTGACATATAACCAGAAAGAATCTGTGTTGAACCCCTATTTCTTAGTGAGCGCATAAGTAATGAATGTAGATAACGAATTATTGAAAGAAGACGTTCTGGGCTACCTGGAACAGCACGAAAAGAAAGACCTGCTGCGCTTTCTGACCTGCGGTAGCGTAGACGATGGAAAAAGTACGCTGATTGGCCGTTTGCTTCATGACTCAAAAATGATTTATGAAGATCAGCTCGCTGCTATTACAAAAGACAGCAAAAAGAGCGGCACCACCGGTGACAAAGTTGACCTGGCGCTGCTGGTTGACGGTCTGCAGTCTGAGCGTGAGCAAGGTATCACTATCGACGTAGCGTACCGCTATTTCTCTACCGATAAGCGTAAGTTCATCATTGCGGATACTCCGGGACACGAACAGTACACCCGTAACATGGTTACCGGTGCGTCTACCTGTGACCTGGCCATCCTGATGGTTGATGCACGCGCCGGAGTGAAAACTCAAACCCGCCGTCACTCGTTCCTCGCCAGCCTGCTGGGCATTAAGCACGTTATCGTTGCGGTGAACAAAATGGATCTGATGGGCTTCAGTGAAAAAGTATTTGAAGACATCAAAGCGGACTTCCTGAAGTTCTCTGAAAACCTGAACATCCCTGATATTCAGTTCATCCCACTGTCAGCGCTCGAAGGTGACAACGTGGTAAACCGCAGCGAACAATCGCCCTGGTACACTGGCAAGCCGCTGATGGAAATGCTGGAAACTATTGAAATCGGTAACGATGACAATAAAGAAGATTTCCGCTTCCCGGTTCAGTATGTTAACCGTCCAAACCTGGATTTCCGTGGTTTTGCCGGTACCGTGGTATCCGGTCAGGTTGCGCCGGGTGATGAAATCACTGCCCTGCCTTCCATGAAGACTTCAAAAGTCAAATCTATCGTAACGTTTGAAGGCGATCAGGAGCGTGCTTACGTACCACAGGCCGTTACGTTAACACTGGAAGATGAAATCGATATCTCCCGTGGTGACATGATTGTTAAGTCTGACAATTTGCCGCTGCTGTCCAGCCAGTTTAAATCTCACCTGGTATGGATGTCTGAAGAGCCGATGATGCCGCATAAACAGTATCTGTTTAAATTTGCGACCAAATCGACTTCAGGTTCTGTATCAGAAGTAGAGTATCAGATTGATGTAAACACCATGGAACAGAAGCCGGGTGCGCATCTTAATCTGAACGAAATTGGCGTAGTTGACCTGAAATTTACTCAGCCAGTTGCCTGTGACAGCTACGAGCGCAACCGTGCGACCGGTGCTTTCATTGTAATTGACCGCCTGACTAACGGAACCGTTGGTGCAGGTATGATCATCGACCAGTTGGCCGAAGACAAGCAACACAAAACGCCTGAGTTCTCTGCTTTTGAGCTGGAATTCAACGAATTGGTTCGCAAGCACTTCCCACACTGGAACGCGCTCGACATCAGTAAACTGTAACGAGCCGGAACGGTTTATATGGATGTCAACCAATTGATGGTGCTGGGGGTTTTCTTCAGCACCATTTTTGCACTAGTTGCGTCGAATATGCGTCCTTCCACCATTTTCGCGGTGGCGATGCTTATTTTACTCGTATCCCAACAAATCACCTTCGATGAGATCCTCAATAACTTAACCAATAAAGGCCTGATCACACTGGTCCTTTTACTGCTTGTCAGCAGTGCTATTGATAAAACAGCATTGATTAAGCAAATAGGACGTAAGCTCATCGCGCCCAGTTTTACTGTTTCCTACTGGCGGTTGTTCGGTCTGTCGTTTTTCTCGTCAGCCCTGCTGAACAACACCGCGATTGTGGCCAGCCTGATCGGGCCGGTAAAACAAAACCAGTATCACCCGGCATCGCGCCTGTTAATTCCGTTGTCTTACTCGGCCATTTTAGGTGGCACAGTCACGCTGATTGGTACATCAACGAACCTGATCGTAGACTCATTTTTGCAGGAACACGGTCATCCGGGTTTCGCATTCTGGGATTTCACACTCTATGGTCTGGCTGCCGGATTAAGCTGTGGTTTCCTGATGTTTGTGTTATCGACCTTATTGCCGGATATCGCCAATAAGAAAACCGACTACCGCGCTTACATTGTGGAAGCAGAAGTGGAGCCCGGCTCTGAGTTGATTGGCAAAACCGTCGAGGAAAACCATCTGCGGAACCTGCCTGAGCTTTTTCTGGTAGAAATTGTGCGGGACGGACAACTTATCAGCCCTGTTTCACCGGAACTTATTATCCATCAGGGTGATAAGCTGATTTTTTCCGGCAATGTACAGAAGCTGGACAGCTTAAGCCACATTAAAGGCTTAACCATGTTCGCTGAAGCTGACGGCATACTGCGGGAAAACCTCACGGAAGTGATCATCTCTAACCGTGCGCAGATTATCGGACAAACGATTAAAGCGCTGGGCTTCAGGGCCTTGTTTGATGCCGCCGTTGTGGCTATTCGCCGTGATGGTGAGCAGCTTTCCGGTAAACTGGGGGAAATTAAGCTGCAAGCCGGTGATTTCCTGTTACTGGCAACCGGTCCGGATTTCCAGACCAGACAGAACCTGTCGAAGAATTTCTTCATACTGTCTGAGCAGAAAATCTCCAGACCACTCACCAACTGGCAGGAATGGATCACTATGGGTGGTTTCTTACTGGTGGTGGCTTTGTCAGCGACGGATACATTAAACCTTGGTATCGGATTGCTGTTCTTTGCTGCCATACTGGTAGGAGCGAAAGTCACCAGTAACGGAGAAATCAAACGTAATCTGCCACTGAATCTGATTGTAGTTATCGTCGGTGCACTCAGTCTGGCCAGTGCGTTGGAAAATGCCGGGGTTATCAGTTTAAGTACTGATTTTCTGATGCCGTACCTTTCTGATACAAACTGGTTTGTCGCCCTCTGTACAGTTTATCTGGCTACCCTGGTGTTAACAGAGTTTGTGACCAACAATGCTGCGGCAGCCCTGATGTTCCCCTTCGCCTATGGCGTTGCCGGACTTATCGGTGCACCGTTGATGCCATTCGCCCTTGCTGTTGCATTTGCTGCCAGTGCGAGCTTTATTTCGCCATACGGTTACCAGACTAACCTGCTGGTATTTAATGCGGCGAATTATCGTTTCTCACATTTCATCAAAATCGGACTACCCATTTCCATTACGTACAGCACCATTGTGCTGGTGTTATTGAACATGACGTATTTCTGATAACGGTTTGAATAGCAAAAAGCCCCGTTCACCATGGTGAACGGGGCTTTTTATTGCCGGTAACAATTTACCTGATTATCTGAACAACACTTTTTCTTTGTTGAACCAGTAAACACAAAAACCGATAAGCGCCGCTGCAATGAGTGCGGTGGAACCGAAAATGGCTATCAACTGCACATAATCCATTGTGCCTTTAATAAGCTCTTTTATCGCCAGCGCCACATTCGTCAGCGGAACCCATGCCCAGCCACCTTTCAACTCGACACCGGGTAACATTGCCATGATCACCGGCACGATGGTAAACATCACCAGCGGTGTCATATAGCCCTGCGCTTCTTTGAAGCTTCTGGCATAAATAGACAAACTTAAAAGAATGGATGAGAAAATTGCCACCACGGGAATAAGCATGAAGAAAATCAGTAAAAAGTCCGTGCCGCTGATGGCCCCCATAAATTCAGCCACCAGTTGTATGGCCATGCCCTGACTCAGGACAATGCCCCATACAGCCATACTTGCTACCGTGACCATGGCTGAGGTCACCCCGGCAAGGGCGATGGCAAAGAATTTTCCCATCACCAGATGATGGCGGGGTACAGGCGATATGAGCAGTGTTTCCAGGGTACCTCTTTCTTTTTCCCCGGCGCCTAAATCTGTTGCCGGTATCATGGCGCCTTGCAGGCACAACATAAAAATAATATAGGGAATAAAACCACCAATCTTCTCACCCCAATTTTCCCGCTGATCAGCCACATCTACTTTTTCAATGACCATGGGCTCAATGAGCGCTGTCTGCTGACTTTCGATGAGACCCAGTTGCGCAAAAGCAGCCTGCTGATTGCGTTCTGAAATGTCGTTTACGATAGCCTGCAGGCGTGAGTGGACTAAATTGAGACCAGCATCATTTAAGTAAACCTTAAGGGTAATTTGTCCGCCGGAGAGAATATCGTCATTATAGTTTTCCGGGATCTCAAGCACGAAATCAGCCTGTTCACTCTTAACCCAGCTTTCTATGTTTTCGTTTTCCGGTATCGTTACCAGATTAAAGTCTTTTGACTCCGCAATTTTTGATACCAGTTCAGGCGCGTATTCTGCACCACGGATGGCATAATCAAGCACTTCAGACTGAGCATCTGATATGGCCTTTGAAGACACAAATGTTACCACCCCGAAAATAGCAGGGAACACCAGCAAAGGCAGGGCAATCATAAAAAACAGTGTTTTTCTGTCCCGTACTAACTCTTTAATTTCTTTTAAAAATACTAACCACATATTACGCCTCCGTCCCTAAAGCTGATAAAAATGCACTGCTCATTGAGCCCGGCGACAGCGCTCTGAAGGTGGCGATATCATCATTAAATACCGTGCGTCCATGATTGACGATGGTCACCCGGTCGCACAGTTCCGAAACTTCCTCTAAGTGATGGGTGGAGAAAATCACCGGGATCCCCTGCTCTTTCAAACCGCGGATAAAGTTCAGTACTGTCTGTGCGGCCATGATATCCAGCCCCGTGGTGGGTTCATCCAGAATGACCACTTCCGGACTGTGGATCACCGCCCGGGCAATTGCCGTTTTTTGTTTCATACCGGTAGAAAAATTCTCACACCGTCGATCCAGGAAACTGTGCAAATCCAGCAAATCGGCCAGCGACTGAATTTTTTCTTCAATACGGGTTTTCGACATATTGTGAAGCTGGCCGAAATAGGCAATGTTCTCTCTGCCGGTAAGACGACCATACAGGCCGGTTGAGCCGGATAAAAAACCGATTTTCTGGCGTGCCAGCACCGGCTTTTTAAGTACATCAACACCATTAATGGTGATGCTTCCTGTATCGGGCTTCAGCGCTGTTGATAGCATACGTAATGTGGTGGTTTTGCCGGCACCGTTAGGCCCGAGTAGCCCGAGTACTTCACCGGAAGCACAATTTAGCGACACATCCTGCACAGAATGGAAAAATTTCCCTTTCAGCCGGGGATCCTTTTTCTCCTGTTCACTCAATTTTTTCGGGTTTTCGATGGTGAATTTTTTCGCCAGCTGACTGATTTCAATCATCGCGTTTCCTTTGTTGATATTATTAATTCCGTTATCCGTTTACCGGAAGAGAAGTAAACCTAGTCTACTTTGAATCAACTTTATTACACTCTTCAAGCAAAAAAATGCGACAGAATATTTCTGTACAGGGTCAGTATACAAAGGCAGCATTTTTCTCTAAGGTAACAAAGAAAATTCCCTGTGCCAGCATTGTTAATTAAGGAAAAAATGGCATCTGTACGCAAATAAAGGAGTAATTATGCAGGAAATATCCAATCCCTTTCAGGCCATCAGCGAGACTTTCTTTCGCCCGAACGGCGTTTTCAGAAAGCTGGCTACCACTGACAACTGGTCATGGGTTCCGTTTTTCATCTTAATGAGTATGAGCCTTGTTCCGGTTTATCTGTATTTCCAGACCATTGATTTCGACTGGTACAGAAACTTTATTGCAGACATGCAACTGGGTGACGTGAGTCCGGCAGAAAAAGAGGCATTTACAGAACGGATGACTCAGGGATTCGTGATGTGGAGCACGATTGTCAGCGTATTCCTTGGCGTCATAATCCTGAATGCCATCTATGCCGGATACCTCACATTCATGGCCCGCAATGATGAAAAATCAGTGCAGGGTTTTACCGACTGGTACGGAATGACATGGTGGACCGCACTTCCCTCTCTGCTTACCAGTTTTGCGGCACTGCTGGTACTGGTGATGGCCAGCACCCACGAAATAGACCCGGCCAGTCTCAGCCCGCTTACCTTTACATGGATATTTGGACTGACACCGGACTCAGCGTTTTACAATATCGGTCAGTTCCGGCTCGATATGCTATGGTCAATTTATCTCACCGCGGTGGCAATTGGTCAGTGGACAAGTTTCAGCAACAAAAAAGCCTGGATGGTTGCAGCCGCCCCTGTCACCATCATTTACGGAATCTGGCTGGTTTTCGTATTGCTTTAACCTTGTACTGGCGGGTTGAAAGCACAGCAGTGACTTTTAAACCCGCCGGACAGTACTAAATCAGTGGCATCTGCAACTGCTTTTTAGAGGATACAGCCCGAAAATAATCCGTATTAGCGTAGAACTGCCGGTCCTGCACCGGGTACCAGCCGGGCACGCCCAGTAACGGTAAAGGATGAAGCATGCCTTTACTCTGAAAGACATCACAGGAAGCGATTTTCTGCTCCATTGCGCAATCCGTCTCCCTGCATTGTTGTTCGAATGACATAGAAGCAAATCCCCGGGGCACTGTGACCGCCATCCATTTACCCGTCAGGCCGGTAAACGGGTTCAATAACATTTCGAGATTGGCATGGCCGAATATCACCGGAAACAATAACTGACCCCATTTGTCTCTGTGTTCAACCAGAACCTGTTGCCAGTTATGCATCGCCAGTGCATTGAGTAAAGGTTCAGCCTGAGCCTTCATATCGTCCGGTACAGCAATTACAACACCACATTCATCAAAATGGGTAATACGATTTCTTGCCGGTGTACGGGGGCTTACGCCGAAACGACTGATATCCTGCATATGCAGAGTATTCAGACATCGCTTCGTTAGTGGAAACTGCAACCAGATCAATGCATTGAATAGATCATGCCAGCTGTTTTCCCTCGTGGGCACGACATTATCTTCAAAGATGATCTGTTCATAATAACGTTGTTCAGAAAGCGCAAAAGAAGACTGCCCTTTAAATTCAGGACCCGGCCAGTTCACAGGGTGATGCCGGCGGACAACGTCATTTAAAACAGCCGCTGACGGAAATTCTGTTTCAACGTCAAGGCCGGTGCGGGTTAACAGCTCACGGACAGAAAAAGCAAGATTGGAACGATTTATGGCAGATGACCAACTCTCTGCGGTGGAATTCATAAGCGATGTATTGGTTCGGTGTGTTTGATTCTCTATACTGGGACGTTATTGTAGAGCAAACAGAGACTAACAATGAAAAAAATTCTTTTGCCATTTATGGTACCGGCGCTGGTCGGACTCTCTGCAGCAGGACTTTCTGCCTGCAGCAGCGATCAACCCGCACCGGCGGATACCGCGCAGGCTGGCAGCACAGCCAATTTTGACAGCGTATACGCAGGGATCACTGCTGAAGACATCAGCGGACCGTTGCAAACACTGGCTTCTGATGAGTTTGAAGGCCGCCTTCCCACCACACCGGGTGAACAGAAAACACTGGACTTTCTGGTTTCAGAATTCAAAGCCGCCGGGCTAGCACCGGGTAACGGTGACAGCTATCTGCAACCTGTGGATTTAATGGAAATCACTGCCGATCCCGACATGACGATGACCATTGGTGATAACACGTTCCGTTATAAAGAAGACATGGTTGCCGGTTCTAAACGGGAACAATCAGTCATCGATCTAAAAGATTCCGAACTCGTCTTCGTCGGCTATGTCGTTAATGCACCGGAATATGACTGGAATGACTATGAAGGTCTGGATGTAGAAGGCAAAACTGTGGTGATTCTGGTGAATGACCCGGGTTTCGAAAATCCTCAGTCCGGTAAGTTCCAGGGCACGACCATGACCTACTACGGCCGCTGGAGTTACAAATATGAAGAAGCCAGCCGTCAGGGTGCTGCCGGTGCGATTATTGTGCATGAAACAGCACCAGCTTCTTACGGCTGGTCAGTGGTTGCCAATAGCTGGAGTGGCCCTCAATACGGCCTGGTATCTCAGGATGGCGGCGCCAGCCGGGTTGCTGTAGAAGGCTGGCTCACACTGGATGCGGCAAAGAAAGTCTTTGCCGACGCAGACCTGGATTTCGATGCTGAGAAAAAGGCAGCATTGCAGGGGCCCTATCACAAAGACATGGGCTTAACCGCCTCTGTGACAGTGAAGAACACCTTTCAAAAATCTGTCAGCCATAACGTGATTGCCACCCTTCCGGGTGCAAAAAAGCCTGATGAACACGTCATTTACACTGCTCACTGGGATCACCTGGGTAAAGATGAAAGCCTGAAAGGTGATCAGATTTACAATGGTGCCCATGACAATGCCACCGGTTCAGCAGCCGCCATTGTGATGGCAAAAGCATTCGGTGAACTGACGCCCCGCCCTGCCCGCTCAGTAACGTTTCTGATCGTGACGGCTGAAGAGCAAGGACTGCTGGGTTCAAAATACTATGCTGATCATCCTGTTATCCCGCTGGAGAAAACCGTTGCAAACATCAACATGGACGCCATGAACGTGTTGGGTAAAACGAAAAATGTCAGTGTTGTCGGTATGGGTAAATCAGAAATGGAAACCTATCTGGAAAAAGCAGCAACCCGTCAGGGCCGTTATCTGACACAGGAAGACCGTCCGGAAGCCGGCTCTTACTACCGTTCTGATCACTTCAGCTTCGCCAAGAAAGGCGTACCGGCTCTGTACGCAGAAGGCGGAGACGAACCCTGGGATGCTGAAACGGCTACCTACCGCAAACGCATGAATGTCATCGTAACCGGTTGTTATCACCAGGTTTGTGATGAATTCCGCAAGGAGTGGGATTTATCAGGCATCGCCCAGGATACGCAAATGCTGTTTGAAGTGGGTACAGATGTGGCCAATGCTGACAGCTGGCCGAAATGGAATGCTGCCAGCGAATTCCAGCGCTAAGCACTTACGCAAACAGGCTGCCTCCGGGCAGCCTGTTGCTTTTTTAGTCATCCGTTTTGCAACATCTCTTTCAATATTCCGCGAAAATCGCCACTACCCGCCCTGAATAACGGATAATTTGAGTTTCCGGCAAGTTATTCCTTGCTTTTTTCTCTCATACTGGCACATTCAACAGACGCGGAGTTTGCACCCTTCAAAAACAATAAAGTCTCACCCGCGGCCGCGTTAAGCGACCCGACAGAATAAACAATCCTTTTTTTCAACAAGTGACAAGAGAGAACCCGTTTTATGTGTGGTATTTTCGGTATCCTTGATATCAAAACCGATGTGTCTGAACTCAGAACCCAAGCGCTGGATTATACAAAGTTGCTGCGTCACCGCGGCCCTGACTGGTCGGGTATCTGGAATAATGACAATACCATCCTGTGCCATGAACGGTTGGCCATCGTCGATGTAGACACTGGTGCACAGCCGCTCATCAGCCAGGATAATAATAAGATCCTGGCCGTTAACGGTGAGATCTATAACCACAAGCAACTCGCCAAAGATCTGGCAACGCCTTATGATTTCAAAACCCGCTCGGACTGCGAAGTAATCCTTCCTTTGTACGAGCAGAAAGGCGTTGAGTTTATCGATGAGCTTGAAGGCATGTTTGCTTTTATCCTGTACGACGAGTCTCAGGATGCGTATCTGATTGCCCGTGACCACATCGGCATTATCCCGCTGTATACCGGTTACGACGAACATGGCAATTTCTATGTTGCGTCAGAAATGAAAGCGCTGGCGCCTATCTGTAAAACCATCAGTGAATTCCCTCCGGGTCATTACCTGTGGAGCAAAACCGGCGAGCTGACTAAGTACTACAAGCGCGACTGGATGAGCTACGATGCAGTAAAAGATAACGAAACGAATCTGGACGACCTGAAAGTGGCTTTTGAAAAAGCCGTTAAGTCGCACATGATGTCTGACGTACCTTACGCAGTGCTGCTGTCCGGTGGTCTGGATTCATCGCTGGTTTCTGCCGTTGCGGCTCAGTATGTTGCCAAGCGTGTTGAAGACGAAGACAAGTCTGACGCCTGGTGGCCACGCCTGCACAGCTTCGCAGTTGGCCTTGAAGGTGCACCGGACTTAAAAGCAGCTAAACAGGTTGCTGATATGATTGGTACTGTTCACCACGAAATCCACTTCACGATTCAGGAAGGTCTGGATGCGATTCGTGACGTTATCTATCATCTGGAAACCTACGATACCACCACCATCCGTGCAGCTACGCCAATGTACCTGATGACCCGTAAAATCAAAGCCATGGGTATCAAAATGGTATTGTCCGGTGAAGGCTCTGACGAAATTTTCGGTGGTTATCTGTACTTCCATAAAGCGCCGAACGCAAAAGAACTGCACGAAGAAACAGTACGTAAACTGGATCGTCTGCACATGTTCGATTGTGCCCGTGCCAACAAAGCTACCAGCGCCTGGGGTGTTGAAGCCCGTGTACCGTTCCTGGACAAAAATTTCATGGACGTTGCAATGCGCCTGAACCCGCAGGACAAAATGTGTGTGGATGGCCGCATGGAGAAATGGATCCTGCGTAAAGCTTTCGACGACGGTAAAACGCTGCCACCAGAAGTACTGTGGCGTCAGAAAGAACAGTTCGGTGACGGTGTAGGTTACTCCTGGATCGACTCTATCCGTGACTTCGTAGAAACAGAAGTGTCTGATCAGCAACTGGCGACAGCAGAATTCCGCTTCCCGGTGAACACACCTGATACCAAAGAAGGTTATTACTACCGCACTATCTTTGAAGGCTACTTCCCGCAGGAAAGCGCTGCACGCTGTGTTCCGGGTGGTAAGTCCATCGCCTGTAGTACCGTAGAGGCACTTGAGTGGGATGCAAGCTTCAAGAATAATGCTGACCCTTCAGGTCGTTCGATGAAAGACGTGCACTCAGGCAACAGCCACTGATTCATGAGTTAGAAAGACAAAAGCCCGGTGAATCCGGGCTTTTTTGTATCAGCTTGATAACAGACTCTGTTTAAAGCCGGCGCGTTGACCGCCAGATTCACCAGATTTCAGGGATTCTCTTCCGTAGCATCGATGGTGGCATCAATACTGGCAGGCTTATACCACAGTGCATCGTTTTGCACAGGTGTCAAAGGTGGTAAAAGCGGGTTATCCAGCTCTATCGTGGTGCGCTTTTCGAGCTCCAGTGCATTCAGCGTATCTTCATAGGTAGACAAAAACAAAGCGTCGAAAGAACCATCTTCAATTGCCATCTGCAGACCCGTCTCGATAAGCCGTGCCAGTGTGGTATTGCCTTTATTTACGAAAAAATACAACGCCGTGGGATAGTAAATCGCTGTATTGCTTTCCAGTACGATGTCTGAAGACAAATTCCCCTTCTCAAGCTCATTCAGCGCTTCCATCACTGAACGGGGGAAGAAGTCAGCCTTGTTCGTTTCCAGTACTTCCGCTGCATCACCATACGCCGGCACGGTGAACACGTTAAACCCGTTTGCCTGCAAAATTTTGGTATCCGGCCACTCTTCACCGGAAATAGGCACCAGTTT
Organism: Alteromonas sp.; assembly: GCF_984505615.1. NCBI lineage: Bacteria > Pseudomonadati > Pseudomonadota > Gammaproteobacteria > Alteromonadales > Alteromonadaceae > Alteromonas > Alteromonas sp. The sequence goes on from NZ_CFHOXV010000049.1 coordinate 20,058, forward strand.
AAGCAAGGCAGATTTGCTCAGCGCTTGTGGAAAGCGGCTGCGGTTCATTTCATTGATCAGAAATACGCGCCAGCCAATCAGTCCTTTCGCCAGCGGGATGCGCACTGGTAACAGGTCTTTTTCACGCTGGGCGTCTGTCATACTCCAGACTACGTTCACTTCGCGGTTTTCCCGCAGCTGACGCAGTGCTTTCCCTTGCAGCATGATCCGGTCTGACGGCAGTAAACTGTATTTTACGCCTGTCTTTTCCAGCGCCAGGGTAAGTAAAGCCAGCGGATATTCATTGCGCAAATCGCGCTCATCTATAGGCCGCGGATAGGTTATCGACCATAGTGCAGCATGCACATTCGCACTTAAGAGCAGAAGAACCGGAAACAACCATTTTCCCATCGTTAAAATCCTTAGTGTCGTGCCTGAACAGACAGCATAAATCTATTCAATGCCGATATATTTATGTGTTTGTAACGATAAGCGCCAGTTTCGCGCAATACAGGTGGCGATAGCAAGATCCGTCGCACGTTGCTGCTGACTGATAGGTTGCAGACAAATATTTGCCGGTAGCTTTCCGTCCAGCCGTGCCAGCAGACTATCCAGCTCATCAATATGCTTTTGCATAGCCACAGGATGCTTAATTTCATCCGCCCGCTCCAGCGCCTGAGTCAGCACCGGCATGCCGCCTTTCATGTCGACTTTAGGCGATACCGTAACCCAGGTGTCTTCATGGCACAGTACCTCGAAGGTACCACTGGTTTCTATCTGCGTGGTGTACCCCCGCGCATGCAGCAGTGAGGTGAGCGGACGCAAATCATACATACACGGCTCACCGCCGGTGATCACGATGTGTTTGGCCTGATATCCGTTTTCTTTAAATAAGGTCAGTAACGCTTCATCTTCAATACTGAACCACGCTTCACTCTCCTGAGTTTTCGACAGGACTTCATCTGATGTTGTCAAAAACGCCTCGTCCAGCGTCCATGTATGTTTGGTATCACACCAGGGACAACCCACCGGACACCCTTGTAAACGCACAAACACTGACGGAACGCCGGTTTTTACGCCTTCGCCCTGAATCGTTTCGAACATTTCATTAATTTTAAGACGGGTGTGATGCAATGTGGTGTACCTGTTGTTGATTCGGCTTGGGATTTTACCAAGAATCACATAAAATTCTGGCATCTTTTCGCGAAAAAAACGAACTTATGTCTGAAAAAGTCATTGTTATCTATTCCGGCGGTATGGATTCTTTCACCGTACTGCACAAAGCCATCGCTGACGGGAAAAAACCTTATGCCCTGTCATTTAACTACGGTCAGCGGCATAAAAAAGAACTCGATTATGCTGCGGCCGTGTGTACTGAGCTGAATGTGCCTCATAAAGTGGTGGATATTTCTGTCATTAATTCACTGGTTGGCGGCTCGGCACTGACTGATGACATTGATGTGCCGGAAGGACATTATGAAGAGCCGTCAATGAAAACCACCGTGGTGCCGAACAGAAATATGATCCTGTTGTCACTGGCTGTGGGTTATGCGGTCAGCGAAAATGCCACCAAAGTGTATTACGGTGCTCACTCGGGTGATCACGCTATTTACCCGGACTGCCGCCCTGAATTCGTTGAGAAGATGAATGACGTGTGCGCCATTGCGAATTATGAAGCGGTTGAAATTGTCACCCCTTATCTAAAAGTAAGCAAAACAGCCATACTCACCGATGGTCTTAAAATGGGACTGGATTACGGTAAAACGTGGACCTGCTATAACGGCAGAGAACATGCCTGCGGTGGTTGCGGTGCTTGTCAGGAGCGGCTGGAAGCGTTTCGTGATAACGGTGCTGTGGACCCTCTCACCTATGAGTAATGTTGTCCTGAAATGAAAGAAGAAGGCCCCGCAATATTGCGGGGCCTTTTCAATTCAATCTGACCGGCATGATGCCTGTTACTTCTGACTTTCTGAAATAAAGTAAGTCAGCTCTTTGATACAGTGGCGGAGTACCGGATTCAGGCGGGTATTTTTACCGTTCATCACAAACAGTTCGTGGTTAAAGTTAAACAGACTGCCTTTAGCAATAGGCACCAGTCCTAAACTTGCGCCCTGCTCTTTAGCAATATAGTCCGGCAGCAAACCAATGTATTCACCGGTCATAATGGCAGAGAGCGCCGCCTCGAAAGAATCGGAGAACGTCTGAATAGCCAGACGCTGATCATCTTCAATATAATTGGCAGATGACAGACCGGATATGCCGATAGCCGGATACTCACCAATTTTCACGTCTTCCGGCAGTGACACATCGCGGAATTTTGCCAGCGGATGTGTCGGTGAGCAGTACAGGCGGCCCTTGCAGGAAATGCCAACCGGATGGAACGTTACAGATTCGGGTTTCACCATGTCGTAAGTAGAAATCACGAGGTGACACTCACCGGATAACGCAACGTGCTCTACTTCGTTGTACAGACGGGTTTGAATATTGACATGGATATCATCAAATTTCTTCATGGTGCTCTTAACAGCCTTACTGACTGCAAGATGCATGGAAAGCGGCAGGCCTGCCATCATTACCAGGGTAATGTGACCGGAGTAATCGTCGTGAAGCGATTTCAAGTTAAAAACAAAGTTATCGAATGCATTGAAGATTCGTTTGGTTTCCTGGAAAACTACTTCACCTTCTTTTGTCATCTGAAAACCGCCACGGCCCCGGTGACAAAGCACCAGATCCAGACGTTCTTCTAACTTTTTAATCGCAGCACTGATATTAGGGCGTTGCATACGTAACACCGGCTCAGCGGCAGTAAATCCATTACAACTCGCAACCGCATAAAACACCCGTAACAGCTTAATATCTGATTCTTGTAAACGATTCAACATGGCGCAATCCGTGAAATTATAGGTATAGTTATAAATACTTTAGAATCATAATAGGTAACTGTTTGCCCGATTACAACGGCAAATTGTAAGTTTATTCACCGGAATTAACGATTTAATTAAACTGAAACAAAAAAAGCGCCCCGAAGGACGCTTCTGATATATCTGACAAACCCCTTAAGACACGGCGACGACCTGCTTACGTAATGTTTCGATGTCATCACGCACTGACGCGGCTTTTTCAAATTCAAGCTCACGGGCAAACTCAAACATTTTCTTCTCAAGATCAGCAATTTGCGCCATAAGTTCCGTGGCACTGGCAGCCTGCATTTCCTTTTTCTTCTCGGCAACTTTACGCAGTTTCACTTTACCGGAAGCAGGATGGGCACTGTCACCTAAGTCCATAATGTCCGTAATGGGTTTGTTTAACCGTTGAGGCACTACACCGTTGGCCTTATTGTGGGCTTCCTGTTTCTCCCTGCGCCGGTTAGTTTCATCAATGGCCTTTTTCATCGACTTGGTGATCACATCTGCGTACATGATGGCGCGGCCATTAACGTGACGGGCTGCACGGCCAATGGTCTGGATCAGTGAGCGCTCAGCGCGGAGAAAGCCCTCTTTATCCGCATCGAGAATCGCAACCAGCGACACTTCGGGCATATCCAGGCCTTCCCTGAGCAGGTTAATGCCCACCAGCACATCGAACTTACCCAGACGGAGATCGCGAATAATTTCAATACGTTCCACGGTATCAATATCGGAATGCAAATAACGCACTTTCACGCCATGTTCATTCAGATATTCGCTTAAATCTTCGGCCATGCGCTTGGTCAGCGTAGTAATTAACACCCGCTCGTCTACGGCAACCCTTTTCTGGATTTCAGACAGTACATCATCAACCTGCGTCGCCACCGGACGCACTTCAATTTCAGGGTCGAGCAAGCCGGTGGGACGTACAACCTGCTCCACAATTTCGCCGTCAGATTTTTTCAGCTCATATTCACCCGGCGTCGCGGAAACATATATCGTCTGGGGAGAGATCTGCTCGAACTCCTCAAACTTCAGAGGCCGGTTATCCAGTGCAGATGGTAACCGGAAGCCGTATTCCACCAGAGTTTCTTTCCGCGACCGGTCGCCTTTGTACATCGCCCCGATTTGCGACACAGTGACGTGCGATTCATCTATAAACATCAGGCCGTCAGCAGGAAAGTAATCCAGCAGTGTCGGGGGCGGTTCACCCGGCGCTCTGCCGGAGAGATAGCGTGAGTAGTTCTCAATGCCCGAGCAATAACCCAACTCCAGCATCATTTCGATATCAAACTGGGTACGCTGGGAAATCCGCTGGTCTTCGAGTAACTTATTACTCTCCTGTAGCTGCGCCTTGCGATCTTTCAGTTCAACTTTAATCTCTTCAATGGCAGCCAGAATTTTTTCTCTGGGTGTGACATAGTGGGTTTTAGGAAACACCGTGGCACGGATCACCGATTTATCCACCGCACCGGTCAACGGGTCAAACAGGCTGATTTTATCAATCTCACTGTCGAACAATTCTACCCGCACGGCCTGCTTCTCTGAATCCGCAGGGAAAATATCAATCACATCTCCGCGCACACGGAATGTACCCCGCTCAAAAGCCAGGTCATTACGCTTATATTGCAGTTCGGCAAGACGGCGCAGAATATCCCGCTGATCCATAGTATCGCCCTGGCGCAAATGCAACAGCATTTTCATGTAGGACTCAGGATCACCCAAACCATAAATGGCAGACACGCTGGCCACGATAACAACGTCACGCCGCTCCATCAGTGCCTTTGTCGCTGACAACCGCATTTGTTCAATGTGGTCGTTGATTGACGCATCTTTCTCTATAAAAGTATCGGTACTGGGAACGTACGCTTCAGGCTGATAATAGTCGTAATAGGAAACGAAATATTCCACCGCATTGTTCGGAAAGAACTCTTTCATTTCACCATAAAGCTGGGCCGCCAGGGTTTTATTGTGCGCCATAATCAATGTCGGACGCTGCACCTGCTTAATAATGTTCGCCATGGTGAAGGTCTTACCGGAGCCGGTAACCCCCAGCAATGTCTGACTGGCAAGACCGCTTTCCAGCCCGTCAACCAGAGCTTCTATGGCTTTTGGCTGATCCCCTGCCGGTTGATATTTGGATTCCAGTTCGAAGCCTTTACTCATTGTGCTACTTCTTCTCCCGGTTGCCGGCGATGCTCAGACAGCGCCCGATTAAAATAAACATAAGAGATGGTCGCCATACACAAATTGGCAATGACGACGCCCCAGAACAAGCCTTTCAAACCAAAGAACAAACTTGCCACATAGGATACAGGTACGTAAAAAACGAACAGCCGGATGACACTCAGGATCAACGCTGCCATTGGCTTGTGCATGGCATTCAATGACGAATTCGTTAAAATCACAATTCCCTGCATCCCATAGCCCAGCGGGACTATCATCAGGAACAGATGAATGAGCCAGGCCACTTCAGCTTCCTCAGCAAACATTTGGGCTATCCAGCCGGAAAGCAACCACATGAGAGCGAACACGACAAGTTGCCAGCCAATCACAAATTTCACGGTTAACCGGTAAGCTTCTTCAACCCGTTGATACAAACCGGCTCCCACATTTTGCGAAATAATGGGCGGCAGGGTCATGGACAATGCCAGAATAACGATAGACGCAACGGACTCAAGCCTGTTCCCGACTCCCCATGCAGCCACGGCCTCTGCACCATAATTCGCCACTACTGCGGTCATCACACCACCGGCGACAGGTGTAAGCATATTCGCCCCTGCAGCCGGCAGACCAATTTTCAGGATGGGCGCACAGCTTCTGCGAAGTTCAGTAATGGTCAATAAACGGGGTACCATCAGGTTTCGTTTCACTGCCAGCAACCAGATGATATAACTGGCTCCCGCCACCCAGGCGAGGAACGTCGCCAGTGCCGCTCCCTGAATCCCCATCGCCGGTACCGGTCCCCAGCCAAAAATAAAAATGGGATCAAGGGCTGCATTCAATGCGCCGCCAACAGCCATGATGATGCTGGGAGTGCGTGTATCACCACATGCCCGCAACACACTGTTCCCCACCATGGGAAGCGCCAGAAACACACTTGATAAGTACCACAATGACATATAGTCATGAATGTAGGGCATCAATGTTTCACTGGCGTTCAGTGCTTTAAATATCGGGTCAATCAAAAAATACCCCGCAACGGCAAGCAAACCCACCATCACGAAGGACAAGGTTATCGAGCTGGTTGCATACTCCCTGGACTCAGAATAACTCCCGCTACCCTGCAACTTACCAATAATGGCTGACGTTCCAATCCCGAGGCCGATATTTAAACTGATAACCGTAAAGGTAACCGGAAACGTAAAACTGATGGCTGCCAGAGGTTCAGTGCCCAGTAAACTGACGAAGAACGTATCAACAAGGCCAAAGCTCATCATCATAACCATGCCCATGATCATCGGTACGGTCATTCGCTTTAATATAGTAGCTACATTACCTTGCGTTAAACTGGAAGCGCGCGTGTTATTTTTTGATTCGGTCACGTCGGTCTCTTTACTGATTCGCCATGAAGTGACGATGGGAAATAAAACGGGCTTAGTCTACTTGAGTGACTGCCCGGTTGCACGACTATCCGCCACGGTGAACACCCGTCTTATCTTTTATTCTTTTTTAAGAAATATTTTTATTTTTTTATTTGACAGATTTTGGTTTATCGCCTTGTCAGTCACTAAGCCGTCAAAAGTTCGTCTTTTATAAATGAAAAACACCTATGATTTTCCACAATTTTAAATGACAGTGGGATGACAGCTATTTGACAGCTTGTGTCATATAACCGGCGTGGGAAAACCCTTTTAATCCCTGTGTGGATCCGGCGAACTATGTTAATTATCCGTTAACACTAAAAAAGATCGTCAAAATCCTGTTGCCTTATTAACCGCTGTTAGCGAATTAACACACAAGTGTGTTAATGTGTGACCAATGCAGATCATATTATCCACCGGGCACGATCAAACAATACAAGTAGTTGAATTTAATAAATAAACCAAACAAATTCACGCCATCACATCAACGAGTCAAACTGATTTATTGCTGCAAATTCCAACGATCCCCCCACCTATCAACATAGTTATCCACAGATTTAGTGGATAAGTGCGTAAAGGCCAGTATTCACGTGTATTTTCCGGGATCCCGCCGATTTTTTTGTAAGTGAAGACTAACCTTATGATTGGCTGATGCACGTTACCGTTACATTAATAACTGTACTTTAATACAGCAGTCAAAGCCTTTTTAATACCCTTTAAATTACTCGGCTAACTTTTTAGTTATAAGCTTTATTTGTGTTTATTCGATTTCAGGCATAGTCAAAAATCTGACTTATTTTTCAACAACCTGTCTGTACCTGGTGTAAACAAGTGTATTTTTTAAGCGCTTTGAACAATTTTTGGCTCGAAAATCTGAAAAAAGCTATTTTTTGAGCGAACGGAATAAAAACCTTAAAACGTTTGTTGACAGTGACAACATACGTCATTAATATTCGCCTCCGTTGAAAGCCGGTCCCCCTTAGCTCAGTTGGTTAGAGCGACGGACTGTTAATCCGCAGGTCCCCC
>NZ_CFHOXV010000050.1:0-24259 GCF_984505615.1 Alteromonas sp.
GCCTTTACCTCACCAACAAGCTAATCTCACTTGGGCCTCTCTTCAGGCAGGAGCCGAAGCCCCCTTTGGTCCGTAGACGTTATGCGGTATTAGCAGTCGTTTCCAACTGTTATCCCCCTCCCAAAGGCAAGTTCCCAAGCATTACTCACCCGTCCGCCACTCGTCAGCAAATAGCAAGCTATTCCTGTTACCGTTCGACTTGCATGTGTTAGGCCTGCCGCCAGCGTTCAATCTGAGCCATGATCAAACTCTTCAATTAAATATATCGAAAAACTTTTATGAATCGTCGGTTGACACTCTTAACGAGTGCCCACACAGATTGTCTTGTTATAAATTTTTAAAGAACAATTGCTAACCTCGGCTAGCTGCTTCAGCGTTTCTCCCTGAAGCGGGACGCGCATTCTACGCGTTTCGTTTTCAGTGTCAACAACTTTTTGAAATTTAATTTCTCAAGTGTTTTCAGTGAAAACTGTTATAACTCATTACGTTTGCTCTGTGTTATAACACTTCTTTAGTAGTCTCTTTCGTGACTCCCCGTCAGAAGTGGGGCGCATTTTAGAGATTTATAATCGCACGTCAACACCTATACCTGAAAAAGTTGTGTTTATGCGTTCGAGTGATTACTTTATAGACTATACATACAATAATTAGACAATTTGAACTAATTGCGAATACGATAGCTCTATTATAAGAGCAATAATAGCGTCCATTAGGGACGCAATTTAATGAGGGTGGAGTATGACTCCCAGAGTTAGCATACCGTTTTTTGTAGTAGCTATGTGTTTACCCGCACTATGTTTCGCAGCATCTAACGCAGACACAGTTAAGAATAATAATGATGATTTTCAGATCCAGTTTCTGAAACGTCAGGTTGATCAAAACATGTCTATCGGCCGGGCTATCCGATCGATTGCCAGCCACTATCCCCAGGATGTGGTGTCTATTGTTGATGTAGCAATGGATACTTATCCTGATAAATACCGCGAAATTATCTTTGCCGCCATTTCAGCACAACCCGCTTCTACTCAGGATATTGTGCAGATGGCAATTGAGAAAGATGTCAGTACCTGTACTAATATCGTTAAGCTGGCAATACGCGCTGAGCCCAGTTATGTAGATTTTGTTGTTCAGGCCGCAGCCGACACGACTCCGGAAGAGCTGGATGAAATTGTTCGTGTAGCAGTACAAACTGAACCTGACTCGGCCGATCGTATTGTGCAAACATTATCTCAGGAGCATCCCAATAAGGTAATTGAGATCCTGTCAACCGCACTGAATACTGTACCCTATGTAGGCGAGTATGTTGTGGATGCATTGCTTGCAGTGTTCCCTGCCCAGTCAGATGAGGTGATTACCACCGCCCTGCAACAAACTCATGCCGAGAAAGAGCAGGCAATCCGGATATTGGAAACAGCGCAAAGTTATGGTGTCAGTGACGAAAAGCTGGCTGAATATGGCCAGTCCATAGGCTTAACTGACGAAGATATACAGATAGTACTGAACAGATAAAACAAAGGGGAGCGAACGCTCCCCTTCTTGTTTTCTTTCTTAATTAATCTGCACCGAACAAATCGCGGCTGTAGACTTTATCAAGAACGTCACGAATATCGTCTGTCACACGGTTAGCAACAATAACATCTGACATTTCTTTAAACGCATTCAAATCGTTAATTACACGGGAATTAAAGAACTCATCCTCTTTAATAACCGGTTCATAGACCACCACTTCAATACCTTTGGCCTTAATACGTTTCATGATCCCCTGAATCGCACTGGCGCGGAAGTTATCCGAACCGGATTTCATGATCAGACGGAAAATACCGACAATTTTTGGACGGCGACTGATAATCGAATCAGCCACAAAATCCTTACGGGTGCGGTTAGCATCGACAATAGCCTGAATCATATTGTTAGGCACTGCGCTGTAGTTTGCCAGCAACTGCTTCGTGTCTTTAGGTAAGCAGTAACCACCGTAACCAAAACTTGGGTTGTTGTAGTGTTTGCCGATACGCGGGTCAAGGCCTACACCTTCAATGATCTGCTTAGAATCCAGACCATTACTTTCTGCATAGCTGTCCAGTTCATTAAAATAAGCAACCCGCATCGCCAGATAAGTGTTGGCAAAAAGCTTAATGGCTTCTGCTTCAGTACTATCGGTAAAAAGTACTTCGATATCTTCTTTAATTGCACCCTGCCTGAGTAAGCCGGCAAACACTTCAGCCCGCTCACTTCTTTCGCCAACAATAATACGGCTTGGATAAAGGTTGTCGTAGAGCGCGCGTCCCTCACGTAAGAATTCAGGAGAGAAAAGAAGATTGTCGGTACCGTGTTCTACTTTTGCTTCTTTGGTAAAACCTACAGGTACGGTTGATTTAACTACCATGACCGCATCAGGATTTACTTTCATTACAGTTTTGATGACTGAATCAACACTGCCAGTATTAAAATAGTTGGTTTGCGGGTCGTAATCAGTAGGCGTTGCGATAACCACGAAATCAGCATCACGGTATGCCTCTTCAGCATCAAGAGTCGCTCTGAGATTAAGTTCCTTCTCCGCCAGATATTGAGAAATTTCTTTATCTTCAATAGGCGACTTCCGTGCGTTGAGCATTTCTACCTTTTCAGGAACTAAGTCAACAGCAACAACTTCATTGTGCTGGGCAAGCAGCACTGCGTTTGATAATCCTACGTAGCCAGTCCCGGCTACTGCGACTTTGAATTTCTTATTCGTCGGTTCCATTTTTTCTCACTATCTAAAGGTATAAATACTGTTTCTAAAAAGTTGGGGGCCCAAGGGCGGTAAACTCTTCACGACGCTTAATAGAAAAGTTCTCTCTCTTAAGTGTCAAATTAGGGCTGTATGCCGGGTCATGACTGATATAAGCATGCCATTGACTACGCAAATATTCGAGTTCGCGATTAAAACGTGCCGCTTTTTCAGGAGCAAAATCCAGGCCACGACTGACCGATTCATGATGGTAAAGCTCGGCTTCGGCACAAAATACATTTCTGACACCAGTTTCTCTGACTCGCAAACAAAAGTCTACATCGTTAAAAGCAACGGCCAGATCCTGTTCGTTTAAACCACCGACTTCCAAAAATTTGGACTTTTTAACCAGTAAACAGGCTGCAGTCACAGCCGAGTAATTCTGAGTGGCCAGTAATCTTTTCATGTATCCGGGATGATATCGGGGGAAGTACTTATGCGCATGTCCTGCACCACCGCCATAGCCTAAAACAACTCCTGCATGTTGAATGCATCCGTCCGAATACAACAACTTAGCGCCTACACAGCCAACATCGTCCCTCATCGCGTGACCAACCATATAAGTGAGCCAGTCAGGCTTAATAACTTCTATGTCGTTGTTGATAAGGCCAATGATCTCACCCTTCGCGTGTGACACGCCAAAATTATTTATTGCTGAATAGTTAAAAGGGCCGGGGTATTTGATTACCCTGATTTCAGGTAAAGCATCAAGAGAGGCAAAATACTCAAGACTCTCCTTCTCATCCGAGCCATTGTCTATCAGGATGATTTCATAATTTTTATAAAGTGTTTTTTCCCTGATCGAATCGATACAAGCTTTAACCAGCTCTTTTGCATTTTTTGTAGGTATGACTAAAGAAACCAGAGGCTGCTCTTCAACAGGCCATTGCACATGGTTGATTTTTTGTTCAACATTTAATGCTGGGACAGCATCTGTATGTTGCTTTGTCAGTCTTGCGATGTCTTCTAATGCAGACACTTCCTGTCTCGCATGAGCTTCTTCATCACGTATGACCAATACTGAAGGAATATGACCAACACGCATATCAGACTTCTGTAACCAGATCTCTGACGTTAACCCTGCAATAGAGACAGCACTAAGCTGAACAGTGTTCAGGAGCTCACGTTTAATCAGTACTCCTGTCGAAACATAGCCGGCAGAAAGTTGCAGCTCGGGATTCCAGTCAGGCAGGAAATGAGGTGAACCGGGCTTTTTGGGGTCTGCAGTAATATCTGTATCACAATACACGAGATCATAAGAATCCTGCTGTAACAACGCAGACATCATGTAGCAAGATTGGGGACGCAATATATCTCCTGCGTTTATCAAAAGCACATGGCTGCCAGTGTTCTTATTTAGCAGTAACTCATTAAATTCCGGGCAACCCTTTTCATCCTTTTTCGCAGGCCAGATTTCATAAGGAAGATTCAACGATTTGAGATTTTTAATAGTTTTTTCGTGACCAGACTCTCCGGCTACCACAACCAGAAGATCTGCAGACTCATTTCGGAAAGATACATTTTCAATCAGTTTATTGTGGTGAGAAACAAACTCCCGATAAAGTTTCTTCTTCGTCCGCTTAGTTGGCTCACCATATGTGAGACCAGAACGCCGGATTGACTGACTGTAAAACGTGGTCAGCCTTTCACTACGTTTTACCTTTTCACGAATTGGGGATGGCACCAACTTAATAGCCATCTGCACGGATTGCATTGCAATCTTCTTCATTTAAACCTGCTAATCATCGAACATTAAAAAAGCCGCATGGAGATGCGGCTTTTATACTAACACGGAATAACGGAAAGAATTAATTTCCGGCCCCAAGACGCTCACCCTGATAGCTTCCGTCTAACACCGCTTTCCACCAGGCTTCATTGTTCAGATACCACTCGACAGTTTTACGGATACCGCTTTCGAAGGTTTCCTGCGGGGTCCAGCCCAGTTCTTTCTGAATCTTTGAGGCGTCAATAGCATAGCGCATATCGTGGCCGGGACGGTCTGTGACGTATGTGATTTGCTCTGCGTACCTGGTACTTTTTGGCTTAACATCATCCAGAATGGTACAGATGGTTTTCACCACGTCGATATTCTGTTTCTCGTTATGGCCGCCAATGTTATAGGTTTCACCGATTTCACCGTTCAGGGCTACCACAACCAGTGCTCGCGCATGGTCTTCCACATACAGCCAGTCACGGATTTGATTGCCTTTGCCGTATACAGGCAGCGGCTTGCCGGCCAGGGCATTCAGAATAACAAGCGGAATGAGTTTTTCCGGGAAGTGATACGGGCCGTAGTTATTCGAGCAGTTGGTCACCAGTGTAGGCAGCTTGTAGGTACGCAGCCAGGCACGGACCAGCTGGTCTGAAGACGCTTTACTCGCGGAATAGGGTGAGCTCGGTGCATACGGCGTGGTTTCAGTGAAGAGTGGCAGTTCTGTGCCTGGCTCAACTTCATCCGGATGTGGCAGGTCGCCGTACACTTCATCGGTAGAGATGTGGTGGAATTTGAAGGCGTCTTTCTTATCACCTTCCAGCTGTGACCAGTAAGCACGGGCTTGTTCCAGCAATGTGTAAGTTCCCACTACATTGGTCTGAATGAATTCACCCGGGCCGTCGATAGAGCGGTCAACATGGGATTCTGCTGCCAGATGCATCACAACGTCTGGCTGGTGAGTAGTGAAGACACGCTTTACTTCCTCGGCATCGCAGATATCCACTTTCTCGAAGAAGTAACGGTCGCTATCAGAGACGGCAGTCAGTGACTCCAGGTTACCGGCGTACGTCAGTTTATCCAAGTTGATTACCGTATGGTCGGTATCGTTAATCAGGTGACGGACCACCGCCGAACCGATAAAGCCGGCACCGCCGGTGACTAAAATGGTTTTGCTCATTGTTCGTTGCTCTGTTGTGCTTTCAGTGCATCCAGCATGGCATTCAGTTGCTCACGCCAGTGTGTGGGACGCAGTGAAGAAAAAGTCTCACGGGTCAGGGTTTTATCCAGCACACTGTAGTGCGGTCGCTTAGCCGGTGTTGGATATTGAGACGACGGGATGGGCAGTACAGGAATTCTGCTTTCCAGCAGGCCTTTTTCAACAGCCAGTTGCTGTATGGCCAGTGCAAAGTCATACCAACTGGTAACGCCTTCGTCAGTCCAGTGGAATACACCCGCTGTTTTGTTTTGTGCGGCGTACAGGCACGCCTGTGCCAGTCCGCTTGCCAGCGTGGGCGAGCCAATCTGGTCATCAATCACAGTAAGCTGTGGTTTATCTGCCATCAGGCGCAGCATGGTTTTCACGAAGTTATTGCCATGCGTGGAGTACACCCAGGCGGTGCGGATTAAGCAGCTTGAAGCCGGAATGGTATTAAGCAGTGCTTTTTCACCATCGGCTTTGGTTTTGCCGTAGACGCCTTGAGGCTCAATGGTGTCATCTATGGTGTAGGGAGAACCTTTCTTACCGTTAAACACATAGTCGGTAGACACGTGTACCAGGAAAATGCCGTTAGCTTTGCAGTAGTCAGCGAGATTGGCCACGCCCTGCGTGTTAATCAGCGCTGCCGCTTCCGGTTCAGATTCGGCTTTATCTACCGCTGTATACGCTGACGCATTGATAATCGCATCCGGCTTGATGGCATCAAGGGTGTCAGCAAGCACACCTTTATCAGTAATATCGATATTGTCACGGCCCAGGCACACGATGTTATCACCGCCCACCTGCTGCAGCTCATACGCTAACTGACCGGACTTCCCTATTACAACTATCGCCATGGGCTTTCCTCAGAATGTAGGTGCGTCGGTAAAGGCGAGGCCATCCGCATCTTTTGCAGACAGCGACGGTGCCTCACCATTTACCAGAGGCCAGTCGATGCCGATAGTCGGATCATCAAACTTCACGGACACTTCACTTTCTGGATGATAGTAATCGGTACACTTGTACACGAACTCAGCCGATTCACTGGTGACATAGAAGCCGTGCGCAAAACCTGCCGGCACCCACAGCTGACGTTTGTTTTCAGCAGACAGCATTACGCCAACCCATTTGCCAAACGTGGGCGAGTCTTTACGCATATCTACCGCTACGTCGAACACTTCGCCGCTAACCACCCGGACTAACTTGCCCTGAGTCTGTTCCAGCTGATAATGCAGACCACGGAGAATGCCCTGCTTAGATTTTGAATGGTTATCCTGTACGAAATCCACATCGGCACATTCCTGTTTGAACCAGTCAGTGCGGAAGGTTTCCAGGAAAAAGCCACGCTCATCACCAAAGACGCGGGGCTCAATGATTTTGACATCCGGGATGTCTGTCGATACTACTTGCATGAAATGCTATTCCCAAAAATCGAACGTTGAAGATACGCGCTTAGCTCTTAACCCGACCACTGATGATCTTCATTAAATACTCACCGTAGCCACTTTTAATCAAAGGTCTGGCCAGCTTCTCAACCTGAGCAGCATCAATATACCCCATTCGGAATGCCACTTCTTCGGGGCAGCATACTTTCAGGCCCTGACGTTTTTCGATAGCAGCCACAAAGTTGGCAGCATCCAGCAGGCTGTCCAGCGTACCGGTATCCAGCCACGCAGAGCCACGCCCCATCAGTTCAACTTTAAGCGAACCATCTTGCAGATAGAGGTTATTCAGGTCGGTAATTTCAAGCTCACCACGGGGAGACGGCTTAACAGCCTTAGCAAAATCCACCACGCGGTTGTCGTAATAATAAAGACCGGTGACCGCATAGTTTGATTTAGGCTTGGCAGGCTTCTCTTCAATAGACAGTGCATTCCAGTCATCGTCGAAATCAACTACGCCGTAACGTTCTGGGTCATTCACGTGGTAGCCGAAAACTGTAGCACCAGAATCTTGCTCATAGGCATTCTTCAGGGAAACTTTTAAATCGTGACCATAATAGATGTTATCACCGAGAATAAGTGTACAGGCATCTTTCCCGATGAACTCTTCACCAATGAGAAAAGCTTGAGCAAGACCGTCCGGGGAAGGTTGTGCCGCATACTGCACATTGATACCTAATGCTGAGCCATCACCAATCAGTTCGATGAACCGGGCCTGCTCCTGCGGCGTGGTTATGATAAGAATGTCGCGTATACCGGACATCATCAGTGTCGCCAGCGGATAGAAGATCATCGGCTTGTCGTAAACCGGCATCAGTTGCTTGCTGACGACTTTAGTTAGCGGGTGAAGGCGTGTGCCTGAGCCACCGGCCAGTATTATTCCTTTTCTCACCATGAATATCTCTCTGTTTGCAATGTCAATAGTAATCTTCTCAAAACATCAGTTTCCCATTTAGCAATGAACTCTGAGTGCATTTTTGACCTTGTGAACCACTTTAGTCCAAATTGGAATTAGGTGCTTCAATACATCGACTCTTTCAGGATGTGACAGCTGCCCTTTAATTTTTTGGGCATTTTTATAAGTTATATAAATAGTTGTATAGGAAAGCTTTCGCTCTTTGAGCAGAGTCACAAGTACTTTTCTAAATTCAGACTCCGATAGCTCTTGCTTCCTAAACGCCTCATTAACCTGGTTTGCACACAATTCATAGAAATCGTTCGAGCGTGCAACTTTATGCATACTTAAAAATTCCTTCAGTTGTCCAAGGTATGCGACTTTGCTTTTTTCGAAATCGGTATCAGAAAATAAAGAGAACGGTTCATTATTGCCATAGCTCTGTAACGCCAAATCGAATTGAGTCTGAAGCGTTTTGGATTCCAACTGGTTAATCCAGCGCTTCACCTCAATACTTTCTAAACAGTAAGAGGAATTGATACGCCCAACTTGTATGTCAATACTATCGCACTTAACCTCCAGAACTTTCAAAAAGTCGGAGACAATATTATTATCTATAAAAAGGGCTTTAGAGTAAGGACGAAGTAGGAAACGCCCCTCACCAATCCGGCTAATGGACGCTGATAAAACATTAAGGGTAGATTGTAGATAGCCCCCTTGTCTAAAAGGCTCCGTTCTACCATGCCTCTTAACAGCCTGATTATAAGACGACTGCATCATCTCTAGTCCAAACCTTACATAACCTATAAATACAGCTTCAGGCACTTGTGCAGCAATTTGCTCTAGCTTGCGAAAGAAAAATTCAGATGAAAATACGATAGTGTGGCAGTGCGCTTGTTTTGCGTATTCAACTTCTTCGGCAAGAAGCAAAGCAGATAGCTCAAGTTTGCTCTCGCTTTCAACAAAAATCTTTCTTAAATTACCAGAACTAACCCCATTAATATCCAAATCATGATCTGGGTAATAAATATTTTGACTCAAAAGCCATTGGCGATTAGATAACATCCAGTTTTGTATGGCTGACGTGCCAGACTTCGGTGGACCAAAGTGAAAAACAACTTTCATAAAAACCTTTAAATTCAGCACAACCAGTCTTTACTATGTTGGCTATACCATATACTGCGTTAGCGTTGATACGTTTTAACTGATGCTGAAGATTCCGCTTATATCGATTTCTCCGCCTGGTTTGCTAGCTTCAGTACTAATAATGAAGTGTCAATTCTAATTGAACTAGTATAATAAAACGCTAGGGTTTATTGCCATTGCTGTAGCGAACATACTATTTCTACTATTCTTGGCGACTAACGTCGTATTACATCATATTCTCCTGACGGATTAAATCAGCATTAGCTGCATGTGAAATCGAGTGGACAAGTTCACTGCTTCAAACATACCATGAGCACATTCATTTGATTAGAAAGTTGTTATGCCAGCACAAATTCCTAGTGATATCCTTAAACTTTTCGATGCTAAATGGTATTCCGAATTTTATCCTGATGTTGCTGCCGCTAAGGTCGATCCCCTGCATCATTTTCAAAACTATGGATGGAAAGAAGGTCGCTGGCCATGCGCCTTTGAATCTGTAGCACTCGACAATCAATTATGGATGAAAGATAACGCAGACGAAATTGCGGCACGTTTAAAGGAAATATCAGAAGACAACAAGAATTCCGAGCAAGGACTTGCTACCTGGTTTCTATGTCGATGGCTGGCCAGCTATGGTGAATGGCAAACTGCGAAGGATTATATTGAAGACCTGCTAAACCACGAGATATTACTTAAGCTGATACCGCATGATGGGCTTTTTACACTAGCTTTCACTGTATATTATCACTGTGAAGAGATAGAAAGTGCCCTGTCGGTACTGAACAACTCGCGCTGGGCGGCGACAAGCAACAAGTCACTTGCTGCTTCAATGTTGGAAAAGGGTGAGAAAAAAATAGCTTGCATTAATGAAATATTTAAGCATTCAGAGATAATTCAATTGACCGAAAAAAGCAGTGAAGGTTTGGACAACCTAATTTCTTTGACTGCAGAACAAATCAAAGTGGGTTATACCAGCCCTTTGGTTTCTATTATTATTCCTTGTTACAACGCTGAAAAGACTATCTCTGTTGCTATTAGTAGCTTGCTTGAGCAAACCTACCCAAAAATCGAAGTGATCGTCGTTGATGATGCATCTTCCGATGGTAGTAAGGACGTAGTTGAAGGCTTTTGTGAAAAAGACTCAAGAGTTAAGTATCTGCAACTTAAAGATAACAAAGGAGCTTATGTGGCTCGAAACAGTGGTCTTAAACTATCAAAAGGCCAGTTTGTCACTACCCATGATGCGGATGATTGGTCTCACCCACAGAAAATCGAAAAACAGCTTCAGGCGCTAAAGGAAAATAGAAAAGCAAAAGCTTCTGTCAGTCACTGGGTAAGAACTACAGCGAATCTGAATTTCGAGCGCTGGAGAATAGAGGATGGCTGGATTTACAGGAATGTTTCCAGTCTTTTGTTTCATCGCTCTGTCTTTCGAAAATTAGGCTACTGGGATTCTGTTTCAGTAAATGCAGATACTGAATACTATTTCAGAATTTTGTCCAAATTTGGAAGTAACGCCATTATGGAAGTCCTACCTGGCGTCCCTCTTGCTTTTGGACGAGTAGCGGACGGATCTCTTACACAAATGAGTGCAACACACATTCGAACTCAATTTTCAGGAATAAGAAAAGAATACAACGATGCAGCAAACGAATGGCATAGCAGCGCACGCAGTTTGTATATGCCAGAAACTGGTTTAAGAAAGTTCATAGCTCCGCCTTTGATATGCCGTGGAAGTATTGAGTCGAGAAAAGAGAACTTGAAAAACGTCATAAAAGCTAAATGCATATTCGATGCATCATGGTATCTGGCGGCATATCCCGACATCGCGGCCGCAGGAGTTGACCCATTAAAACACTTTATAAACCATGGCCTAGAAGAAGGTAGAGATCCAAATCCAACATTAAGTATCAGTGGCCTTGCCTATATCAACAAGACTTCCCATTTTGAAGCCCTTAGTGCTTGGGCTTCAGAACCTATGCTGAAGTCAAGATTATTGTCTGTTAAGGGTTCTGCAAAACATGCAAGCGCCAAAAAAATACTGATGATTGCCCATCTGGCTGGTAAAGAACTTTTTGGTGCAGAACGAAGTTTCCTAGATTGCATTCGTATGTTATGCACTGAAGGGGCTGCTATCTCAGTAATTCTACCAAGTGGAGTTAATCATGAATACATTTATGATATCAGTCATTACTGTGAAAGGATCTACTTCACCCCTATACCTTGGTGGCGCTTTGAAAGAACCGAAATTGCCGAAGTAACTGCACAAATTTCAGCAATAATTAAAGAGTGTAATGCGTCAATAGTTTACGTTAATACTCTGACCTTGTGGGAACCTCACATAGCAGCCAAGCGTAGCAATGCAAAATCCGTAATGCACGTGAGAGAACTTCCTAATCATGATCAGGATTTGTGTATGAGAATGAACGCCACGCCAAAACAAATTCGTGAACATGTAGACGAAAATAGCGATCTGATAATTGCCAATTCTAATGTTACAAGTGGATACATCGATCTGAATAACAAAACTACAGTTATTTATAATTCCATAGATTCAGAGCAATTTTCGAACAAGCGACCACTTAAAACGTCATCAACGCTAAATGTGGTTATGCTGAGCAGTAACACTGTGAAGAAAGGTATTGATGATTTATTTAAACTTGCTGAAGCCACTATTCGGCTAACATCCAATATACATTTTTATATCTACGGTCCCAGCACTTCAGACCTTACAAAAAGACTGGAATTACATAATCTACCCAATATCACATATCGCGGATATACAACAGACCCGATAAATGCGTACAAAGAAATGGATGTAGTACTAAATCTGTCTCATTTTCAGGAATCATTTGGTCGAACAATTGTTGAGGGAATGGCATCTGGGTGTGTTCCTGTAGGTTATGCATGGGGAGCCTTAGAGGAAGTTATTGATAGCAGAGCAGGATATCTCGTTCCGTTAAAACAGTATAACCGTATTATACCGATACTAAATTCTCTGCTCTTCGATACCGATAAAATCAGAAAAAAGAAAGAAAACGCGGCGAAAATAGTAAAGGAAAAATTTGGAAAAGAGATTATCGCTAAAGAATTAAGTGCATCACTAATCAATTAGCGTTTGCAATTGATGCAACAACCGCAGGCATATACCATTTGGAATGTTTATGTACATTTTCAGCATCTACTATTTTATCAATGCCGTACCAAGCATACTCATTATGTTGGGCATTAGGTAAGTTTGTAAGCGCTATGTTTGACTTCACCTCATACCCCAGCACCACATAGTGCGTGCTAACGTCATCGCCGAAGATACTGTCATTGTAGAAATGCTCATAGGGTCCAAGGAAAACAGCATCGGATATCCGTTTCTCTAAACCCAGCTCTTCTTTACAGAGCCGTGTAAAAGCATCAGACATCGTTTCATTTTTCTGAATGCGACCGCCCGGCACAAACCAAAAATCCTTAGCAGGCTTGTTGTTTCGCTTTCCGAGCAAAACCTGACCTTCGGAATTTTTGACGATAAGGTCGATAGACACCAGTGGTGTACTATCGACAACAGTCCTGAATGTATCATCCGGCAGAAACATACTAACCTCTGAAGCTGTCCTGATTTTCGAGAAACCATTGATAAGACTGGGCGAGACCATCTTCAAGCGAAACGGAATATTGCCACCCCAGCGCTTTAAGTCGTGATACATCCATCAGCTTCCTGGGTGTACCGTCAGGCTTTGAAGTATCCCATTTAATGGCACCCTTAAAGCCTGTAACTTTGGCAACCGTCTCAACCAGCTCCCTGATGGTACAGTCCACACCCGTTCCTACATTGATATGGCTGAGCATTGGCTGAGTATTTGCTTCATAGGTTTCTTTATCAAGTTCCATCACGTGAATACTGGCTGCTGCCATATCGTCGACGTGCAGAAACTCACGCATTGGTTTGCCACTGCCCCAGGCAACAACTTCTTCCGCGTTGCTTTGCGCGGCTTCATGGAAACGACGTAACAATGCCGGGATAACGTGAGAATTCTCAGGATGAAAATTATCGTTAGGGCCATATAAATTTGTAGGCATTACAGAGCGGTAGTCCCGTCCAAACTGACGGTTATAGCTTTCACACAACTTGATACCGGCTATTTTAGCAACAGCATAAGGTTCATTGGTCGACTCGAGTGTACCGGTCAACAACGCTGACTCTGTCATTGGCTGTTCAGCCATTTTGGGATAGATACAGGATGAGCCCAGGAACAACAGCTTTTGTACACCGTTAGTGTGAGCTGCATGAATGATGTTCGACTCAATCATCAGGTTTTCATAAATGAAGTCTGCCGGATATTCATTGTTTGCGTGAATACCGCCAACCTTTGCAGCAGCAAGGTATACTTCATTAATTTTGTTCTCAGCAAAAAACGTATTCACATCGTGTTGTGAAAGTAAATTCAGTTCTTTTCTGCTGCGGGTAATGATTTCAACATTGTCACGGGCACTGAGTGCCCTGACAATTGCTGAACCGACCATACCGTTGTGGCCGGCAACAAATACACGCTTCACGCATTACTCCTTAGCTACGGCGACACTGTAGCCGTGCGATTTAAGTAATGCGTGTTGTTTAGCTTTTTCAAGGTCACTCTGAACCATTTCTGAACACATTTCTTCAACGGTGATTTCAGGTACCCAACCCAGTTTTTCTTTGGCTTTGGACGGGTCGCCCAGTAATGTTTCGACTTCTGCAGGACGGAAATAGCGCGGGTCAACTTTTACAATTACATCGCCGGATTTAACGCCCGGGGCGTTATCGCCATCCACTGCTGTTACCGTAGCTATTTCATCTACACCTTCACCACTGAATTCCAGAGTAATACCGGCTTCTTTAGCTGACATACGTACGAATTCGCGCACAGAAATCTGCTTCCCTGTAGCAATAACGAAATCTTCAGGCTGCTCCTGCTGCAACATCATCCATTGCATGCGAACATAATCTTTAGCATGGCCCCAGTCACGAAGTGCATCCATGTTTCCTAAGAAAAGACACTTCTCCAGACCTTGTGCAATATTTGCAATCGCACGGGTAATTTTACGGGTAACAAACGTCTCACCACGGCGCGGAGATTCATGGTTGAACAGAACGCCATTACAAGCATACATGCCGTATGACTCACGGTAGTTAACCGTAATCCAGTACGCATACATCTTCGCTACAGCATATGGTGAGCGCGGATAGAAAGGTGTAGTTTCTTTCTGCGGGATTTCCTGCACTAAACCATACAGCTCAGAAGTGGAAGCCTGGTAAAACTTTGTCTTTTTCTCTAAACCAAGGAAACGAATTGCCTCAAGTAAACGCAGCGTACCCATGGCATCTACATCAGCGGTGTATTCCGGAGATTCGAAGGAGACTGCTACGTGGGATTGGGCACCTAAGTTGTAAACTTCATCTGGTTGTACTTCAGAGATTATACGGGTCAGGTTAGACGAATCTGTCAAATCCCCGTAATGCAGGTGAAACTTCGGATTATCGTTGTGAGGATCTTCGTAGATATGATCTACCCGTTCAGTATTGAAAAGTGAAGCTCTACGTTTAATACCGTGAACTTCATACCCTTTTTCTAACAGAAATTCCGCTAGATAAGAACCATCCTGGCCGGTTACACCGGTTATAAGTGCTTTTTTCATAAACTATCTTTCATTTATAATGATTAAAATAAATACTCAATTGATACTTTAAGTTTTCAATATTTTATCAATCAAATCAGTAAATCTAAGCATATCAGATTTTGTAAATCATCTTATGGTTTAATAAAAAATTAAACCATAAAATTCACCATTGTAATCAGACTAAAATGATGATGAAATTCTTTATATCATCATGGTTTTATATCGAAAAATACAATTTTCGATATTCTCTTGTACATATCAATTAATTTTTCTGACCTGCGAGCTACCTGTTGCGAAGAGAATGATGCAAGATGGGAAAAAAAGGCAACGTCAATCTTACCATTCCAGACCAGACAGAGTTCAAGTATGTTATCACTGAAGCCCATTTCCTTTAATATAGCCAAGTCGTCAGAGAATATAACAGGGACACTCCCTACTGCGATTGCCTCCCAAAATCTCAAAGTATTCGGGCCTGCTCCTACCGGACATAACGAAAACTTGGAATCCGACATAATCGTATTGTAGCGCAAAGTGCGAGCATGGTGTTTGTCGATATAATCCGCTTCAAGAACTTTATTTAAGACCTGCTCTTCATATACAACTTTGTTAAAATGCCACTCTGTAGATATGTCAACAAGAACATCATCTCTACCATACGCTTTAGCAGCATCAAATAATTCTCTTCGAGTATTATCAAGATAGTGCTTCATGTGAGCACCAATAAATGATGCTAGGAGGCTGCGATCAGATATTGCTTTATAGGCCATACCTACATTTAGATCTGGAGTTTCATAATTTACAGCAATTAGGGGCCAACCTCGTAAATCGAGATTTGTACCTACCTTCTCTTGCTTCTGTTTACTGTTGGAATCTTTGTGAGAAAGATAAATATCGTTGACGCCTACCCATTGTGCCTTTCTAAGTATAAGGTCCCAATGAATGTGTTGGCACACACTATGAACCCTAAGGGCGAAGCCATTTTTTTTTGCAAGCGACCTATAATGATCAACAGTACACTTTACACGTTGTAGATACACATTGGGAAATGCTTTCTTATCAATATATGTTGCCCAGGGTAAAGGTAAGTACACATGCACGGTTTTTAGATCAATATCTACGTGCCTTCCGAACTCAATATGCAAGTGGTTATAATATGCCTGCTGTTCTGTAGCGCAAGGATATTGCCAAAAATTTAAGTCCTTTGGCGATTTCGGTTTGGATCTAATCTCCCTTGCAAAAGTATCAATAATAGGCGGAATAAAACCACATAAGTTAAATAAAAGCGGATTAAATAAGTAGCACTTATACTCCATGGAAACACGGTGGGAAAGATCATAACGATTTATAAAGTAAATTTTTTGTTTATATACGTAACGTGCGAAATTTAGAGAATTTCTCGGCAACATATATCCAAGGCGTTTTGCCTCAGAGAATTCACGTTTACTTCCCATAGTCATGCAGGATAGTGATATTTGACTAGCGGAAAGTTTATTTTTTCGTCGTCTAGACCTACTATTCACAATTTAGACCTATTTTCTTACTTTGAAAAGCATTTTGAATTAAAAGTTTTTCAACTCTCTCAGCTTGCAAAATTTAAGCATCATCGATATTAGGAATGTTGTCCGCATTAAAGAAATCCAAATAGCTCTTTGAGTATCGTTCCATTGAATAGTTCTGTAAACTACACATAACTTTATCATTGCCACCATCTTTATTAATCTTTCTATAAAGTGTGTTGTCGTCATAACGTCCCAGATCGTAGAAGCTATTTGTTAAAGTCGAAGACACTAGAACCGAGCGCACACCATTGATGGTTGTATAATATTTGAGCCACAAATCGTCTGCATTCGGAGCAATTTTTAAGGCGGCTTCCAAATCAAGCACGTCATCATGAAAATAATTAGGTTTGTAAAGTATGCCGTCTTTTCCCGTACCCAGCGTGTTGTATGAAGGACGTAGTAGCGACTCATCTGAATGTTGCCAAGTCTCGTAAGGAGTAAATCCTCGAGAGTTAGTCGATATCCGCCTTCCGCGGTATGCTACAACACAGTCGAACTTATTGTTTATGTTTACTAAACTTTGTAACCAATAATCAGGATAAAGAGTATCATCATCTGCGGTAACTACGTAATCACATTCGATTAGACCCAGATAACTGTCTTTCAAAACGGGAATTATTTTTCGATACGGACCTGAATTTTCGACAAAAAATATCTTAAATTGATTAGATTGCATTGATAAAATTGAAAGTGTATCTGGGATGTTCTTAATGCCCTGATCAAGCATGAACCCTTCTCTACTTACATAAAGTCTTACCTCAACCTCAACATGCGATTTCTGAGACAATAATGAATTGATAACTTCATAAATACGAGAAATACGAGAACTGATCGTTGTTAAGCTGATGATTGCCTTGGCCAAGAATTGCTCCAGGGAAGTTATGCTGCTAAGTTTCGTTACTGAAAAACAAAAACTCTAAAAAATCAACCTCACTAAATTGCTTTAACATACCTTCTGGAAAGCTATGCAATGAAGACATACTAAAGTTTTCTCCATTTTTAAGATATTTTTGTGTAAGAAGGCTATTGGAGCCTTCAAAAATACTTCTTATATCTTTTGCCTGATCTCGTTGAATATAAAGATCTGAATTTTTATCCATTTTTCGCAAATTAGTGATTTTTTTCTCAAATGCCTTGCCGGGAAGCGACAATCTCGAAAGAGGAGTACTGTGCTCAATGGCCCGATTCCAGTAGAGTATTGCTTTGAAGGTATTTAAATCTGGCAGTCCTGAATTTTCCGTAGCACTAGCTTGCGGACCAAATGCACATGATAATTCTACCGCTTGTTCATGTGAATCTAAAAGATCATCCAAGAATTTCTGTAAACTAAAATATTCTCGCCGATAAATTCTTATTTTAATTTCAGCATCATCGAAGACTCTCTCCCATAACATAGCGGTCTGAAAATAATCCAAACGTTGAAATAATGATTTATATCCAAAAGGTAACGAAAAATCTGTTTTCCTACCTTCATAAGCCTTTTGTAAATAAAAAGCGTTTAACCATTCTGCCTGCTCTCTAACATAAAATAAGATGCGCTTAACTTTCATACCTGAAGCTAATAAGTTCTCTTTTAAACGCATGAGGTCCGTATAATCAACAAGTTCTGACCAAAGTTGCTCAGCGGATAAAATGACCTTAGTATTGTTAGGCAGTTGCATAGTTTGTTTACGGAAATGCTCCCGCACTAAAATTTTAAACTCTTCAAAATTCCCCGAAGAATCAACAGCATAAGGCCTCATAAAGGCCTTTTTATAGGCACCGCCTTTTGAAATAAATGCTAGTATCTTTTGATTATCACCACCAGAAATATTGTTTGGTAATAAATCATATGGATAGCAATACCCGTGTTTTAACAACATCTCCCGATGCGGATAAAGAATATTCTGCACATACGATGTACCTGATAAACCTCCACCAATGTGTAGATAAACATCTTTCATCAAACTTGTCCTAATTAGCTAGTTATAGAACCTTGATATTCTTAATCGATAACTCAGGCATATCACTGATGATTATCAAGCGACCGTAAGGGCGTATTTCTGGCTTAACCCGAGAGAAATTTGCTATCTCACGTTGTTCTGGAGTATAGCCAGTCAGCTCACAATCCTGTACACGAAAAATAAAATTAACTCTGCACTCCTTACCTGAAGACTCCAGCCAGGTTGTTAAAGGCTTGATACATTGGCGCTCCCTCCATGTCCAAGGATCGAATAAAGGCGTAAGAACTGGTTGAGCAAAAAGATTGGATTCAGTTTTAAGTATTCTGCTCCAAGGGCCAATCCGTTGTTCGAGAAAAACGATAAAATTACCTGAACGGCTCGGTAACTCAATGTTTAAATCTATTGCTGTGGTTCTACCCTTAAATTGTTTTAAATCAACTTGAACGCGACTATAAAGCTCGTAATATGAGAGCTTTGGCCGCGATGGATTAACCTTCCTAAAGTTAATTATCCAATTCAAAAGATCATAAGCATAAAGTGAGGCACCAAATATATTTGTATGAACTACATCTCTAAGAATATTATCTAGAATAGCTGAAGAATACTTCATACTAAGATCCAGAAATGGCGTACAATATTTTTCTGAAGCTAAAGCCATCTCTTTATATATATCAGTGAGACTTTGCTTGCGATCTTTGCGAGGAAAAATTAGTGGAACTGGTAAGATCCCTTCACTTAGTAATCGCTGGAAAATCGATTCAACGTCTCGTCGTCTACAGCCTTGCTCGACAGGTGTACACCACTCTAGAAAACAAACGTCCGGCCTAAGATTTACTACATCATCAACGAGTGCTAAACCCGCATCAGATATGCTACAGGAAGCTGCAGCGACACGATCAACACTTATGTCAACATTTGTTCTTTCTATGAGTGACTGAAGTACATTAATAAAGCCAGTTACTTCCTGAGTACTATGACTCACACTTTGCTCACATACTGATGCGCCAAAAAAAATAAATTTCACGCATCATCCTTAGAATGATCTGAAAGTAAGCTGTTCAAAACACTATAATCAATTGATAATGATTTACTTCGTGCAGACGCTATAGGTAAGGAAACTTTAGCTTTATCCCTTAGTTCGTAAAAAAGTTCCTGATAAGCTTTTCCCTGATTTTCCATTCTTAACATATCTGTCGCGAACTTCCGTATTTTCACTCTGTCTAACGGAACACCTAGGAGATAGTCTTTAAGTTTTTGAAACATTGCATCTATATCACCTATAGGTACGCTACAACCTGAAAGTCCCTCAATAGCTAAGTCAGGGATCGCACCAGTAGCAAAACCTAGGACAGGGGTTCCGCAACTTATGGACTCAGCAGTAGTATTTGAAAAAGTTTCCTCTTTTGATGGGACAAGAAGAATATCCATTGCACTATAATGCTTCGCAAGTTCTGCATTATCGTTTATAAAACCAGCACTTAAACTCGGAAATTTAATTCTTTCCGCTGCAACCTTTGAATCTCCTAACAGAAGAATTAGTGTATCTTTGTCATAATCATTATCATCATAGAGTCGATTCAACACCTCTATAGCTTCCTCGAAGCCCTTTACATCGCTCTGAAATGAGGGAACAAAACCAATTACTTTAGTTGTTTCTGAAATACTATTCTCAGTACGAACTTTTGCCATTTTATCCTGTTTGAAAACACTTACCTCAATCGAGTTTGGTATCAACTCGATGCGACATTGCTTAAAAATAGATTTCTCAACAATTTTTCTTGAGTGGTTACTTAACACTACAATCGTAATGTTGGAAAAATTAATTTGACTCTTTTTGTAATCGAGAACTTTTGATGGAAAACCAGATATATCATCGATTAGCTGAGGGCAATTTTTACATGTTGATTGCCAATTTTCACAACCGTGAAAATAGTGACAGCCACCGGTTAGATAAAACATGTCCCTAATAGTGAGGACGACAGGCTTGTCTAACCAAGATAGATAGGCCAAATTTTCAACAGAAATAAATCTAGCTGTCCAATGTAAATTAATAATATCGTAATCTGCGACTAAAGCTTCTAAGTCTTTATTTTCAAGTATAGGCTCATTGTTAGTGAAAATTGTCAAGCCTTCATGGCTGTTTTTAGTACTTTGAAAAAATCTCCAATTATTTTTCTTACTATTGGGATGTTCGAGGACCTTGACCCATGCGTTTGCTCTATGACTTTTATCATGAGTAAACAATGCAGGTTCAATTAAACTATGGAATCTTAAGCTCTGCAATACACGATAAGCTGCGTATCCAGCCCCTTTAGTAGTATTTGAAGAAAATATTGCTACGCGACATTTTGGCTCAATGACTTTTGAAATACTACGTGTAAATAATACTCTTTGTCTTTCTTCGCTAAAGAATTCAGCCCTAGAGCTGGCGTACTCAAAATTATTAACCGGAGGCACTTGTTCACTAAACAAACAAGCTATATTTTTGGCTAAATCACTAGGATCGTCTGCCTTAGCAATTCTAGCAAACGTTAAGTTGTTTCCAACTACCTCTGGAAGCCCACCTGCATCGGTTACTACTACAGGGAGCCCTGCATAGATAGCTTCCAAAACTGCAACCCCAAATGTTTCAGTTCTTGGTTCTACATCAGAACTATATTTTGAAGCTTGTACATAAAAGTTGAAGTTTGAATGAAAGTCTGGGTGCTCGTTAAAATCAATAAAATCAATAAATGAAATATGATTTTCTAGACCTAATTCAGTAACTAAGTCTTGCAGACTGCTAAGGCAACCGTCTTGGCTACCATAAACAATCGTAGCTTGGGTATCTATATTGTAGTGTTGATTTAATAGGGATACGGCATTTATCAAATCGTCGTGACCTTTCCATTCGATACATCGTCCGATGGACAGTATGTTAAGTTTGTCAAAATTACGAATAGTTTTATGACGCTCGAGAAAGCGACAATTTGCAACATTATGAATCAAATCGATTTTATAACTAGGTATGCCATTCTCTAACAACTTAGAGTAAAGATAATTTGATACAGTGGTGAGTCGATTAGGAGAATGTTTACCATAATGCTTTGCTACAAAGTCTCTATAATCTCTATTTTCTTTAAGAGTGAAAACGTCTATTCCGTGTGTCATTGCAATTGTAGGAGGATTAATTCCCAATGGATTTATACGCTGCTTTAGCTTTCTATCATTGATTGCAAAATGACTGACAACCAAATCTATATCTAAATTTGAGAATATAAACTTATAGAGTTCATTTCTTATTTCAGGACGAAAGCTGGCCCAATCAATAACGATAACATTCTCTGAAGGTCGTTCTTTTTCAAGAATACGGACATCACACAGGACAATAGATATAACCCCTTCTTGATTATATCGATTTATAAAGTCATAAATGAATGTTTCAGATGGTGTTGAAAACTGAAAAACATAATTCAGGAGAACTTTTGCATTATTTTGCTTTCTTCTATTCGCAGTAGAAATTATCTTATAAAATGACTTGGTGATATCTGAAAAGCAACCTTTGCTAGTTTCTATCCTAATATTTGTAACACTTAGTCCTAACCGTTCATATAGCTTAACAAGCAACTTAAAATTATTAATTTCATCGTAAGATAGTTTAAAGTTATCACGCAAAGTTACACAGTCATTAATATATTTAGTCAAACTATGTATAAAGTTTTCGTAACCGCTGAATTTCACGGCAATTTCAAATAGTGGCTCAGCAAATCTTGCATTAAATCTAAAATTATAAATGTTCAGACAGTCATTAAAAGTTAAAAATGGAAATTCAATTTGGTAAAATTCAGATATTTCACGATGCATTCTTTCTTTCCAGAGCTGAGACACTCCACTTGATGCACCTCCTGAGTAAAAATTAAAAGTGTATTCTTCTATCTTTTTGAATTTTATGCCAAGCTCGAAAGCTCTTTTAATCCAGTCGATATCAGAAATAATATTATATCTTAAGTCATACAGTCCTACGGCATTATAGACTTGCTTTGGTACCAAAAATGTTGCGTGATTGCAATTAAGGTTACCAAGGTATATTCCTTGTCCAATCTCATTTGAACTTAATACCTTTTTCCCATCCACTTTAAAATTTGTGTATATTACTTGAGAACTACTTCCCGCAGTTGCTTCAACTAGCTTCGCTATGTGAGTAACATCATATGCATCATCTGAATTTAACAAACAGACATAATCACCCTGTGCAGCACGGATTCCTTTGTTCATTGCATCATAGATACCTTTATCAGGTTCAGACACTATGTAATCTATATTTTCTGCATATCTTCGAATGATTTCTAAGGTTGACTCATCGCTTCCGCCATCAATTATAATATGCTCTATATTCGTATAAGTTTGCGATAGAATGGAATTAATACAACGCTCGATAGATATAGGGTTATTATATAGAGCTGTAATGACAGATACCCTTGGAATATCTGCAGTTTTAACCTTTAAACCATTTGCGCTAGTTCGAATGCCCATTTCTAAATTCCGACCATGCTCAGTCAAAGGTAAGCGCTCAAACGCACCGACACTCGCGTAGTCATTACTCAACACATGTTGCTGTAACTGCATCTTTGCGGCTTTAAGATGAATCGAATGTGGGTTTATTTTCAGACCATCTCGAGTAGCGACTATCGCATCTTGATACTTAGCTACTGCAACTAACGCACGAACCAAATACTCATGGTAGATATAAAGCGATGGATGAATAGAGATGGCGTTACGGCACAAAGAAATTACTTCATCGTAATTACCATGTTCGAATAATGAAATTATTTTACTTATATACAACATATTATTTTCTAAATTCCAACCCAAGCTTTATGTTCTTCTTCCTTCGGAAGAGCCAAACTTTAGGTAGTGCACTAAAGCATTCATATTACAATTTTTCACATCAGGATTTAGAGTTAAATATCTGCTGGTATTGAACATTGAACTAGGATCCCTACCTTCTAAATTACCGAATGCAAGATAATGCAAGACAGGATTTGCGTTGGATTTCTTTACATCATCATAAGTATCTAAGTACCAACGTGTATCAAACATTGCAGAATTTAATAATAAATTAATATCGCTTTTTTGACGTGCGACTTGCGTTATCATCTTTAAGCGCTTTAAGTTCTTTTTGTTAATTCTAAACTTCTTAACATCATCGAGCATCAAATTAAACTCAACTTTAATGAAGTATGCATTGTTAAATTCGATACACCATTTCTCATCAACTATTGGACGTGACTCTTCTGAATTTACCTTGGCTACACTACTACTAGAACCTTTCAAGTAAGCCTTTTCTAACTCGATTTGCAGAAGTTGAATCTCTTGAAGGAGGTTAATTTCACTAAGTTTACTATCTCCAATAGATGACGAATTCGATGTTGTACATTTCATTTTATAGCTCATTTGGATTTTTATCTAAGAAACTATCATAGTTGCTAATTTTTCATAGCAATTTTAACCCATAATTATTAAGATTCATTAACTATGCACATTACAAAGCAATCTTACACTAGGTATCGTTTAAAGTCGCATATGTAGGCCGTTGTCTCGAAAAAAAACCCCGCTTTCGCGGGGTTTTTTAATATCGATAAATCGATGAAGTAATCTCTTACTCTTCTGTCGCTTCAGCTTCTTCAGAAACTTCAACTTCAGGACGGTCTACCAGTTCAACAAACGCCATAGGAGCGTTGTCGCCTGTACGGAAACCGCATTTCAGAATGCGTGTGTAACCGCCTGGGCGAGCTTCGTAACGAGGACCAAGCTCGTTGAACAGTTTACCTACTACCTCTTTATCACCTGTACGGGCCATAGCCAGACGGCGGTTTGCAACGCTGTCTTGTTTAGCCAGTGTGATTAAAGGCTCGATTACGCGACGTAATTCTTTCGCTTTTGGTAACGTCGTTTTGATCACTTCGTGCT
>NZ_CFHOXV010000051.1:0-23546 GCF_984505615.1 Alteromonas sp.
ACATCCAATCATGAAAGGCTGGTGGAAGCACTTAATGTTGTAAAGCGGGCATCCAGTACACAGGCTGACTTGATCAACGATATTCTGGATATGTCGCGGATTATATCCGGCACGATGAAGCTGAGTGTGCAGTCCGTTTCAGTGAGTGAAGCGGTACAGGACGTGGCGAAACAGTTCGAAGCCGGTTTTGCAGCCAAGAATATTAAGCTGAGCGGTTATTATCAGGACGAACACACTACCATTCTGGCGGATAAAGTGCGCATAAAGCAGGTGGTGCATAATCTGTTATCTAATGCCCTGAAATTCACGCCCAAGGGGGGATGTGTCACTATCAGCGGTGCCAGAGAGCATTCCAATTACAAGCTTTTCGTCCGCGATACGGGGAAAGGATTGTCTGAGGAACAGCAAGCGCACGTTTTCGAGCGGTTCTACCAGGGCAAAGCATCTCACAATAAGCAAGGCCTGGGCCTCGGTTTGTCCATAGTGAAAAGCATCGTAGAAATGCACGGTGGTGATATATGGGTCAGTAGCGACGGCGAAGGTATGGGGACTACGTTTTATGTCACTATTCCAATCGCGCCGGTTGCCAGTCCGCTGCCGAAAACCCAATCAACTGATGTAGTAGAAGGCAGTGCGGCGCACAGTGACAGGCTCAGCGGACTGCGAATTCTGGTGGCTGAGGATGAAGAAGACGCTAGAAAATTCCTGCGTCTGTTCCTCGAAAGTCATGGTGCACAAGTCACGCTGGCCAAAAATGGTCTGGTTGCCTGGCGCATTCTCAACGAAACACCACGGGCGTTTAATTTGCTGTTGTCAGA
Organism: Alteromonas sp.; assembly: GCF_984505615.1. Lineage (NCBI taxonomy): Bacteria > Pseudomonadati > Pseudomonadota > Gammaproteobacteria > Alteromonadales > Alteromonadaceae > Alteromonas > Alteromonas sp. The sequence continues at coordinate 819 of NZ_CFHOXV010000051.1, forward strand.
TATTGGCATGCCGGAGCTGGATGGTATTGGTTATATCACCAAAATCCGGGGCAGTGAGCATAAGGAAATCAGAGAGTTCAACGCCGTTGCGCTTACCGCTTATGCTTACACCGCAGACAGAGTTAAAGCGCTGAAAGCCGGATTTTCAAATTATGTCTCTAAACCTGTGGATGCAGAAGAGCTGCTGACCGTGCTGGAAATGTATAAACCTGAAGGTGAATAAAAGGTGGCGGGTCAAAAACGGCCCGCCCGTCTTGCTGTAACTGTTTTTGCTTTATCCCTTTCCTGTCATTCAGTAAGCTGTGTTAAACAGTTTGCTGCCATGGAACCGGTTGGTGAAAAAATACGGAATATTAATACTGACACTTGCTTTAGCCATTCTTGCCGGTGTTGTCTTCTTTCCAAAACCTGATAAACCGGCTTATAGCACGGCCCGGCTTCCACAAACAAAAGTTGTAAACATGCCTGCGGAAGAGCCGCAACCTCCGGTCACCGCTGAACAAGATGAAGGCACTGAAAAGCCTGAACCTGTATTTGATCGTTTTCCTTCCTGTCCGCGGTTGAGTCCCGACGACTACACGCTGATTGAAAAGAAAATAAAAGCCTTTTATGCAGAAAACCTCAGTTCAGAGAATGAGCAATCACGCCTGACCGCACTCATGATGACCAGCGTTGAAGGTGAGGCTGCGATGAATGCGTGGCAATCATTTTTGTCTGAATATCCCCGTAATACAGATGCTGTCCGGGAAACATTACGACTTTGCAGTGTGAACGGTTCCCACTCCGTGTGTAACCATCAACTGGTGCGTCAGGCTGAAGAGGCTGGCCGTGATGATGGCGAAACCTGGCTGAACCTCGTGTTATTTCATATAGAGCAGAATGATCATGAGGCTGTACTGGCATCCCTTGAAAATATGGTGCAGGCCAAAAACTATTCTAATCATTATGCCCGGTTTGTCTCCCTGGCGCTGGATTCCGTGGTAGCTGAGCAGGTGGCTTCTCTTGAAGGTGCTGTGATTTATGCGATGGGTAAATGGGCCGCCGGTACGTACAAATATAATCTGCTCAAAACATGGTGCGGGCGCAGGGCTGACGAGCCTGCTGTCGCCAGTGCATGCATTGCGGCTGCAAAAGATATGGTGGCAAGAGCGCCACTAGAGTTAGAAAAATTAATTGGTCATGATATAGAGCTCGATATTCATACGAAGCAGGGCAACATGGCGATGGTTGATGCTGTCAGAGAAGAAATGGAAGCTGATGTAACACCGGAGCATCCTCGTCTTGCGGATGCTCTGGATTTGATGATGCATGACCATGCACTTTTCTACACCTGGCTTAATGCATTGCAGCAATCCAGTGAAGAAGACGCTATTTCTGCCCTGATAAAAGAGGCCGCCGATAAATCTGCTGACCCCTCGTATCAACCTTGTCGCACAGAGTCAGACCCGCCCTCTGCGTCAGAGTAAAATCATCAACAGTGCACCGAAAATCATGAACAGATTTTCAGACAAGGATACAAAGCCTAAGGGCACATTGCTTTCACCGCCAACACAAGCGCATTTCAATTCACGCTTGTCCACGTAAACGGCTTTATAAACTGAAACCGCGCCAACCGACCCTATGAAAAGTGAGATGGGGGCAATCAGCCACACGGGCAACATCGCAATCATGCCTATGCCGGCGAAAGCTTCCAGAAAGGGGTAGAGGTAGGCGTAGCGTAAGTGCTTCATCGCCAGTAAATCATAGGTGATAAATGAGTTAGTAAAGCTGAAGAGGTCCCGTAACTTCTGTACCGCCAGTAAGGTCATGGAAAAGGCAATAAACAGCATAAGTGTACGAACGCTGAAAAAGTGTGTCATCAGCAGGCTCTGTACGGCGAAAGCCAGTAATAATGCAACAGCAAAAATCACCAGAACCGGTGTGTAGGTTGTACCGGATTGCGGTGTGTCGCCTTTGCCGAAGTATGCCTGCAAATCATCATAGCCGCCAATACGCTGACCATCGATGAAGGTTTGCGGCGTGGTTTTTACATCATGCTTCTGCTTAAATTTATCGGTTTCTTCCCGCGAGGTCAGTTTGTGGTCTTCAATGTGAAACCCTTCCCGCTCAAGTAAATCTTTTGAGCGCAGGCCGAAGGGACAAATATGTTCATCTGTAACCATGCGATAGAGCTGTGCAACTTTTGCCATGTTTCCTCCCTTGTTCAATAAGCAGTTTTCAATAGGCGATCCGGTCAGGATTCAGTATTGCTACGCAGCATCACCGTATTTTGATCCGTAAAGATGCGTGACAGGTCTTGTCAGTCCGGGATTAAACCAGTGAGCAAGTCTTCGGGTATCAACGAGTGATGTACGCAAATGAGGTATGTGTGCCGGAAACTTATATGTTGAGGATAAATCGATGACAAAAAATCACGGTAGCCAGATTAAAGACGACGAACAGTACGAAGCGCTTAGGGATAAAGGCTTCAGCAAAGAAAAGGCTGCAAGAATTTCTAATGCACAGGCCAATGACAGCCTGCATCCGTCTGAGAAAGGTGGCACAAGTAAAAAATATGAAGACCGGACGAAGAAAGACCTGTACGGGCAGGCTAAAAAAATTGGAATCAGTGGCCGCTCCCGGATGAGTAAAGCAGAACTTATAGACGCTCTGCGCAAACATTAGTCCAGAAGCACTTGCTCCCCGGTCTCAGCGGACTTAAAGATGGCGTTGATGATCTTCACGTCACGCAATGCATCCCCGGCCGTAACCAGTGCGGGGCCGGTGCCCAGAATTGCTTTGGCATCATTGTCCATTTGCAGCGTTTGTTGCATGGCACTGATCGCAGGTAAGGTTTCGCCGTTACTGGCCGTACCCGTAACGCCTGAGTAACTTTGCATAGGTTTAAGCTGATACCAGCCCTCCTTGCAGTTAGCTTTGAAATAATTGAAGCCCCGCACAACACTGGCACCACAGTCAGCACGGCTACCATCGGCAAATTCCATAGTGAAAATGGTGGTTTCGTCCACTTCTTTGAATATGTCAGGATGAGACTTTTCGTGATACCCGCTCACAGCTACAGGTTCTTTGCCGCTGATGAAGCGGGTGCCATTAATGGCATACACTCCCATATCGTATAACGCACCACCACCCATCGCTTTCTGCATTCGCCAGTTGCTTGCTTCACGGCCGGAACCGGCATAGCCTGCATAACTTTCAAAACCGGTGAAAGCACCAAAGGGCTGTCGTAAATGATACTCCGCAAAATGACGGGTATTCGGCTCATGCTGCATGCGATAACCGATAGAAAGCATCACTTTGTTGCGGCTGCAGGCATCAATCACAGCCTGACATTCGGCCTCATCCATAGCAAAAGGCTTTTCACACCACACATGCTTGCCAGTGTTGGCAGCCATAACGGAGAAATCTTTATGCGTACCCGTGGGGGTGACCACATAAATCACGTCGATGTTATCGTTATTGGCAATGTCGTTCATTGTCCCGTAGGTGTACGTATTTTTATCAGGGATACCATACTTTGACTGCCACTCTGGTATTTTCTCCGGACTGCCGGTAATAATACCCCGTAGTTCACAGTGGCGGGTGGCCTGCAGCGCCGGGGCAAGCAGACGTGTGCTGTAGTTACCCAATCCCAGCAGGGCTACACCCACTTTGTCTTTCGAAGGGCGGGGAAGAGCAAGCGCAGAAGAAACCGGTACTGCTGATGCGATGAGCAAACCGGAACTGGCGAGCTTGACGAACTGGCGTCGGTGAAGTGTAGACATAATTGCCCTGTTGTTTGATTTTTGCCCGTTTTTAGCCTAGCTATTATTAGGTGCTTTTTCAATGTCCTGAAACTGACATATAAAAATGGTTAATTTTATAAATCAAGAAATTAGACCACTCTGCCGATAAAGATCACGTAAATTTATATTTACTGCTAACCACGGGATCAAAGACACGTGCGGCAGTCATAAACTCATTAACGACTGGAAATAAATTTTATGTTTAATCGTCACCTCGTCAAAGAAAACGAAGCGCTTCGGGAAGAACTGAACATGCTTAAACAGGTTCGTGAAAGTCTTCGTGATGAGATGATTTTCGTGAAACTTGATCACGCAGGTCGCATTGAAAAAGTGAACCGCCTGTTCGAGGAAGAGTTAGGCTACCGCGGGTCAGAAGTGGAAGGTAAACATTTTCTCGATTTTGTTCCGTCTATTGCGAAAGGCACAGATTATTACAAGAAACTGCATCAGGCGATGGAAAGTAATCATCATTACAGCGGGGCCATTGAGTTTACCCGTAAAAATGGTGAGGAAGCCTGGCTTCGCGGCGTGATGCAGCCCATTTTAGATAATAACGGCAGAGTGCATCACTTCTCCGTTAACCTGAACGATCTCACCAGAACGATTACCATGTCGAAAGAGCATGAAGACTTAGTCGAGGCATTACATAAATCCACGGCGGTAATCGAATTTGACCTGAATGGTCATATTTTGGATGCAAATGCCGCTTTTCTTGGGGCAGTAAAATACAGTCTTAAAGATATCAAGGGTAAGCATCACCGCATGTTTTGTACTGATGAAGAAGCAAGTTCAGAGAAATACAAACAATTCTGGAGCAAGCTAGATCGCGGCGAGTTCGTGGCCGGACGTTTCCAACGTGTAGATGCTCAAGGGAATGCGTTGTGGTTGGAAGCAACGTATAACCCCATTCACGATACCCACGGCCGTTTGTATAAAGTGGTGAAGTTTGCCACAGAAATAACCGCTCAGGTCCAGCAGGAACAAGCAGTAGCGAATGCTGCTGATATTGCCTATCACACCTCTAACAATACCGATGCTGTTGCCCGCAAAGGTAAAGATGTGATCAATAAAGTGCTGGAAGAAATGTCTACACTGTCAGAGCAAATGGACAAGGCGAAAGAGGGGATCCACGCACTGGACTCTCAGTCCCAGCAAATCGCGACTATTATCAGCAGTATCAGTGCTATTGCGGATCAAACTAACCTGCTGGCACTGAACGCTGCTATTGAGGCGGCCCGTGCGGGTGATCAGGGACGTGGCTTCGCCGTTGTTGCTGATGAAGTGCGTCAGTTGGCTTCCCGTACGTCTGAAGCCACAGAAGAAATTGTGAACGTGGTGAAACACAACCAGACACTGGCCGCAGACGCCGTAGAACTGGTGAATAAAGGTGATGAACGGGCACAAACCGGACTGGCTTTCGCAGAAGAGGCCGGTGCGGTCATTGACGAGATACAGGAAGGTGCCCGTGCCGTTGTTGATGCCGTCGGTCAGTTTGCCAATCACTTGACAAAATAATCTCATATCTGTTTGTTTTACTAAGAGCGCAGCCCGCACTTTAGCCGGCTGCGTTTTTTTGTCCCTGCATAACCGGCAGCGTTGTAAATCCGCTGCCTCATTCTCCTGTCTTGTCCCGTTTTATCCCGTCCTGTTCCGGACGTCCGGTGCACCCTTCAGCCAGCTTTCATATCTGAGTGGCCACTTCCCCGCGCAAGCAATAGTTGCAATATAAGAAAATATTTATATAATGAAATTCTTATGTTTGTTTTGGTGATCCTGTGAAAAAGCTGTCAGCACGTTTTCTTAATTTTTCTGTCAACCATGCTCTGTGGGTTTATGCGCTTGTCGGGCTGATCACATTAGCGGCTGCTGCCATGATCCCGTACCTTCAGGTCGATACCGATCCTGAAAATATGCTGCCTGCCAGTCATCCTCAAAGAGCTTTTCACAATCAGGTAAAGCAAGATTTCGCAATGCATGATGCCATCGTGGTGGGCGTAGTTCCGCAAAATGGAGAGAGTATTTACACACCGAAAACACTGGCAGAAATTAAACAGGTTACCGGTGCAATACTGGCTATTGACGGGGTCATTGATGCGGATCTTATGTCCTTATCCACCGTGGATAACATCACTCAGGCCGGGCCCGGGACAATCCGGTTTGAATGGTTGATGGATAAGGCACCTGAAGATACAGCCGGTGCTGAGCGAATTAAGGAACATATCGAAAGGTTGCCGTTACTTTACGACACGCTGGTGGCTGAAACTGGCAAGGCTGCGGCGATTTACGTACCCATCGCAGATAAAAATGAAAGCTACCGCATCGCAACGGCTATCCGTACTGAAATTGATAAAACGGGGTCGGAGCAGTCATGGTATATCACCGGCTTACCTGTTGCTGAGGACCAGTTCGGTGTCGAAATGTTTGTGCAGATGGGGATTTCTGCGCCGCTGGCAGGCGCCACAATATTCTTCCTGCTATTCCTTTTCTTCCGCAACCTGCCACTAATCATTGCGCCAATGATTGTTGCCATGGTCACGGTCATTGTGACCATGGGCGTGATGATTGGTATGGGATTTACTGTTCATATCATGTCGTCAATGATTGCTATTTTTCTCATGCCCATTGCTGTGGTGGATTCAGTTCATATTTTGTCGGAGTTTTCTGACCGTTATAAGCCCGGCGAGGATGCAGGCGATGTCATTAGCCGGGTTGTGTCCCATTTGTTTACGCCGATGCTATATACCTCTGTGACCTCATCTGCCGGCTTCTTTTCGCTGATGTTAACGCCAATCCCGCCGGTACAGATTTTTGGCGCCTTTGTAGGCAGCGGTATCCTGCTGGCGTTTCTGCTGACACTTATTTTTATGCCGGCTTACGTGTCGCGGATGAGTGAATCATCTTTAGCCAGGCTTCAGCAGGCTCTCCACGGTGATGGTCAGTCTCAGACCGGAGTCGCCCGGTTTGCTGCAAATATCGGACGGGCGGCTATGGCATGGCGTCGTGGCTGGATTCTCTTATTTGCAGTTCTGTTCGTTTTTTCTGTTTGGGGAATGACAACCATTCAGATAAACGATAATCCGGTACGCTGGTTTAAAGAAGATCATGAAATTCGTGTGGCAGATCGCGTACTGAACGAACAGTTTGCCGGTACCTATAATGCTTACCTTGTATTGACAGATAACCGTCCGGTACCGGACGCCGATTCCCTGCTGAGTACTCCTGTACCGGCGTCATTGAGCACCTGGCGCGAAGACACGCTGAAAAAGGTCGCTTCTTCTGATAGCGCCGCTGCTCTTGAAGCGCTGGTCTTTGCCATTGATGATGCGTTGTTTGCCGCAGAAGACGATGAGGCCATTGAATGGCTTGAGGGGGCAATGAGTAAAACTGAACTGGCTCTGTCTGCCAGCAAGACGTTTCAGTCTCCTGACTTATTAAATCAAATCAGTGAACTGCAAGGGTACCTGAGTCAAACCGGTTTGACCGGTAAATCAAATTCACTCGCTGATGTGGTGAAAGTGGTGAACCGTGAACTGAGAAGCGGTGAAGACACAGACTACACTCTGCCTGATTCTGAACAGGCTGTGGCGCAAACATTGTTGCAATATCAGTCGTCACACCGGCCCGGTGATCTCTGGCATTTTGTGACCCCTGATTTCAGGCAATCCCTGCTTTGGTTGCAACTCACCAGTGGTGATAATCAGGCAATGACAGCAGTAACAGAGAAAGTTGCAGCCTGGTTTGCAGACAACCCGTTGCCTGAGGGCATTGAATACCACTGGGCGGGCAAAGCTTATCTGAATGTAGTCTGGCAGGACAATATGGTAAAAGGCATGACAGAAAGCCTGACCGGTGCGTTTGTAATGGTGTTCATTATGATGGTGGTATTGTTCCGCTCTCTGGTATTCGGCATGCTTGCCATGCTGCCGCTTACCATCACCATTTCATTGATTTACGGCATGATTGGCTTTATTGGAAAAGACTACGATATGCCAATCGCTGTTTTATCAGCGCTGACACTGGGGTTGTCTGTTGATTTCGCTATTCACTTTCTGGAACGTGCCCGGGCAATTTATGACGAAACCGGGAACGTCGATACCACCTTACAGGCAATGTTTGGCGAACCCGCCAGCGCAATCACCCGCAATGCGCTGGTAATTGCACTTGGATTTACCCCGCTTCTGTTTGCACCACTTGTGCCCTACATCACGGTAGGTATTTTCCTGGCGGCTATTATGGCAATTTCAGCACTGGTCACTTTACTGGTGCTGCCGTCCGCCATGAGCCTGCTGCGTCGTTTTGTGTTCCCCGGATAACGGAGAGATATTATGTTTATTGGTCAACAGTATTTTAAACACGTCAGGGTGTTATCGTTCGCTATTATGTTCACCTTGCCGGCTGCTTTTGCCACCGCTGAGTCTGTGGATGTCACCGCCTTAATAACGGCATCGGAAAAAGCAGCCTATTATGCGGGAGATGACGGACGGTCAGACGCCAGAATGCTGATTGTGGACGGGCAGGGACGGAAGCAAATGCGTCAGTTCACTATTTTGCGAAAAGATGTTGCCGACAATGGCGATCAGAAAATGATGGTGTTCTTCAGTCGCCCGGCAGATGTCAAAGACACGGTTTTTCGTGTTGAGAAACATGCCAGCCTGCAGCAGGAAGATGACCGGTGGTTATATCTGCCGGCCCTGGATCTGGTCAAGCGGATTTCCGCCGGAGACAAGCGAACCTCTTTCACTGGTTCCCATTTCTTCTATGAAGATGTATCCGGACGGGCAGTCAGTGAAGATAACTTCACACTGCAAAGCGAAACCACTGAGCGTTATATCTTAAAGGCAAGTCCGAAAACACCTGATTCTGTGGAATTCAGCTATTACGTCGTTGAAATTGATAAACAAACCACGTTACCTGTGTTGATTAATTTTTATCGTGAAAACGGTGAGAATTATCGCCGCGTTGAAGCTGTGTCTGTGGAGACAATACAGGGAAAGCCCACCGTTACCCGCTCTAAGGTAACGGATCTGGCATCAGGCGGTTACACCCTGATGGAATTCAGAAATGTGAGTTATGACCTGGGACTGGATGATAATATTTTCAGTGAACGGAGTCTTCGTACACCTCCTGTTCAGTGGCTGAAATAGTATGAACAGGCAAGCTACCGTAGCACTGGCACTGTGCCTGATGTCCGGGTTAACCACAACGGGTTACGCCCGGCAGTTCGTGGAAGAGCAAAACGGTCAGGATGATCTGTGGGAAGACATGGGGGATTGGGATGAAACAGTATCGCCATTCAACTGGTCCGGCTTTCTCGATGTTGCCGGCGGTACCCGGTTGCAGAGCGATCCTTACCATCCGGACAATACAACGCTGGCCGATGTGAGAATGCAGTTGCAGGGGGCGTACACGTTTTCTGAATCAAAAATCAGTTTTCGCGGCGATGCGTTGTACAACGGTGCGCAAGATAGCTGGCAGTCTCAAATCAGGGAATTGTACTGGCAGGGTAACTTAGGATTTTTGGGAGAAGCCGGCAAATCTGTCGACGTAAAAGCTGGTCAGCAGATCCTTACCTGGGGAACCGGCGACTATTTATTTCTCAATGATTTATTCCCGAAAGATTACCAGTCCTTCTTTTCCGGGCGTGACGACGACTATTTGAAGTATCCGTCGCTCTCGATGAAAGTGAGTGGTTACTTCAATATTCTGAATGTAGATGTGGTGATAACGCCTGAGTTTAAACCTGACAATGGCATCAACGGTGATATTTTTTCTTACTTTAATCCGCAAACCGGTGGAAACACATCAGACAGACTTTCAGTCAGTAATGAAAATACACCGGATAAGCCGGAATATGCACTGCGCCTTTACCGGACCCTCGCCGGTACTGAACTTGCGGTATACGGATACAAAGGTTTCAGTAAATTGCCGCAAGCTGCTGATGTGAATGGCATGCCCCGTTACAGCGAACTGTCAGTGACCGGTTTCAGTGCAGTACGTGCCGTCGGACCGGGGCTGGGTAAACTGGAATACGCTTTTCACGATGGTGAAGATACATCGGGTAATGATCCCCGTTTGCCCAATGATCAAAGCCGCTTTCTGGTGGGGTATGAGCAGGAGCTGATAGCGAATCTGACCGGGGGGATTCAGTGGTACACAGAGCTGACTCATGACCATGAAGCACTGATGACCAATTCGCTCTGGCCACAATATGAACCGTCACAAAGGCGTCATGTGTTCACCACCCAATTACGCTATCAGGCCTGGCGGCAAACTTTATCGTTGCAGGCTTTCAACTTCTATTCACCCACTGATGGAGATGGCTACCTGCGTCTGAAAGCAACCTGGTCACCGGTAGATACCTGGCAACTGGGCGGCGGGCTGAACCTGTTTTATGGTGACGAACCACATACGTTTTACAGTCAGTTCAGAGATGCCTCTAACGTCTATGTCTCATTTCGCTACTATTTCGGAGAATAATTATGTCAGCAGAACGTGCTATTACGGCTTTCGCAGGCTTTATGGTGTTGTTAAGTGTTGCACTCACGTACTTCGTCAGCAGCTATTTTGTGTGGTTTACGGTTTTTATCGGTGCAAACCTGTTTCAGCAGAGCTTCACCGGCTTTTGCCCTGCAACTATTGTGTTAAGAAAATTCTTCGGTTTCAAAACGGAGAAAGAGCTCGCATTTTCTTGCGGTCATAGCAAATAGCCGGCACTGATTTCCCGCAGCTTTAAAGCACCATGCCTTTGCATGGTGTTTTTTGAATTATCCGCCCTCCTGTCTCTGTTAATCCCCTGTCTGACGAAAATTACCCATCGTGATATTGCTTAGCATGCTAACTATATGTTTAAATGATTAGCATGCTAACTAATTGGGTGTGCAGTGCAAATGGAAAACAATATCGGATGGTTACTGAGTCGTGCGGCGTTTGCCTGGCGGCACGCCGTAGACCACTACATGGCGGATCTTGGCCTGACTCAGTCCCGCTGGATCGCCATGCTCCATCTCGACCGCACCGGTGAAGGATGCAGCCAGAAGGAGCTGGCCGGTGATATAGGCATTGAACAACCTTCGCTGCTACGCACGCTGAATTTGTTAGAAGAGGCCGGGCTGATACTAAGAAAGCCTTGTCCCGATGACGCCAGACGAAAAACCCTCTGGTTTACCGAAAAGGGCAGAGAACTCATGCAGGCCGTTGAGGCCAGAGCATTTGAGGGCCGCCAGCAGATGCTGCGTGGCCTGTCTGATGAAGAACGGTCAGTCTTTTACGTTCTGCTGAGTAAAGTCATCGATAACGCAAACCATATTTCTACTCCGGAGAATTCATGACCGCAGATGCACAATTTAACCGATGGATGCGCGGCGCATTAGTGCTGTTCATTGCCATTTGTGCTTACATTTTTATTGCCGATTTCAATATTCCCATGACACCTCATTCCATGGTGCAGCGTCCTGTTGTGACTGTGGCACCCAGAGTGTCGGGTGAAGTGATCAGCGTTGCCGTGCAAAATAACCAGCAGGTCCGTAAAGGCGACGTACTGTTTAAAATTGACGGCACTGACTACGAACTGGCGGTGGAAAAAGCCCGCCTGGCACTGCGGGAAGCGCAGCAGACTAACGACAATTTGCACGCCCAGCTGGCCGAAGCACAGGCAAGTATTATCGAAACACAAGTTACCCTTGCTGAAGACAAACGTGAACATAAGCGTTTAGCCTCATTAGCTGCTAAGAATCTGGTCAGTACCCAACTTGTTGATCAAAAAATGGCTGAAGTTGAAGCCGCCGGGGCGAGACTGCAGGCTGCACAGGAGCGCAAAAAAGCGCTAGAGGTTGAGCTTGGTGAGGAAGGAGAAGATAACCTGCGCCTTCGTATTGCTTCAAATACGCTTAAACAGGCTGAACTGGATCTGGCGCGAACAACTGTCGTAGCACCTGAAGATGGTGTCATTTCGAATCTGCAACTTTCGCCGGGCATTCAGGCTCAGGCAAATCAATCTTTGCTCTCGCTGGTGGTTACCGGTGAAGAACGTGTCGTTGCCGATTTTCGCGAAAAGAGCCTGAGTAAAATTGGTAATAGCGCAGATGCTCTGGTGGTATTTGATGCCCTTCCGGGGGAAGTCTTTCACGCTTCAGTAGTCAGTAAAGATTTGGGTGTGGCTACAGGACAACTTTTACCGGACGGGAAGCTGGCCGAACCGGACGTATCCGACCGTTGGGTACGTGATGCCCAGCGTGTCCGTGTTTATGTTGCATTAACCGACCAGGCTCTGCCCGCAGATATGGTGAGCGGCGCACGGGCGACGGTGTTGCTGCAACGTCATGAGGACGGCATCTTTAACTGGATGGGCGCAGCGCAGATGAAGGTTGTCAGTCTGTTGCACTATATTTATTAAGATGGGTGTCAGTAAGTTGTCCGGTCTTATACTGAAAAAGCAGCGTGACCATCACTTTATTAATTCGGCCGGGGATTATTCCCCGCAGGATCAGCGTCGGGTGTTGCGCATAGCCCTTGGCAGCTGTGCCGGATTTCTCATCAGTAAATACATGAACTGGCCTTACGGCGTCTTTTTCGCTGTCTATCCCATGTTATTGCTGGGTATGTTGCCTAAGTTCGACCGCCTGATTGCCTGGCAGTTTATGGTAGGTGTGGCGGTGAATGTGGTGGAAATCTATCTGCTGAATGTGTTTTTCAAACATCATCCGGCTTTAATGATTATGGGTGTGTTTGCGGTATTTTTTGTTCATTTCAGGTTGATGGCCAAAGGTTCGCACTTCCTGCTATGGGCCTCCGGGATAGTCACTCTCTCAGTGTTGCTCCATTTTTCAAGCTATCCGGATGCATCACTAACCGATATGACTATGGCGGCATTCCTCGCCACGCTGATATCCGTTATTTCCGCAGCGGTGCTTTACTGGCTGATTCCGGAGACTGATCCTATCGCACCGCCACCACAGCATAACGTGACGTTTGCACAGATTAATCACCGCACGCTGATGGGTGCGATTCTGGCTACGCTGTCATTCGTTGTCTTTCAAATTTTCGATTTGAAAGATTCCCTGTCTGCACAGGTAGCAACCGTACTCGTGCTGTTTCCTATGACCTTCCGCGGCTCGCTGGAAAACTCCATGAAGCGGGCAAAAGGCGTTGCCCTAGGATGCGCGCTGGGTATTACAGTGCAATTATTGATGTACGATCTGATCCGCTATCTTCCCCTGGTCGTGATTGCGATGTTTATCACCGTCATGCTCACGGCCCGGCTGCATTTGATTGAACGCACCGGTTCAGGTATGGGCTTTGGTGCCTTAACCACTATCGGCATTTTGTTCGGGCAGTATCTTCAGCCCAATTCAGACATGCTGTACAGCAGTATGTACCGCTTTTCCTCTGTCGTCGTCGCACTGTCACTTCTTATGAGCCTGGCATGGCTGCTGGATGGTTTTTTAAATCGATTCGCGATTACGCGAAATGTATGATGCAGTGATAATTTATTGAAGGAAAGCAGCAACCTTGGAAGTAGTAAGCTTTACAGATTTATTCACCGGAGGCGGGGCAGTGTCAGCTGCTGTAGCGCTGGGACTGATTATTCTTGCAGGCCTTACGTCAATGATAACAGCTTCATTCGGTGTCGGTGGCGGTGTTATGTTGCTGGCGACCATGGCAACGGTTGTGCCGGTAGCCGCGTTGATCCCTGTGCACGGACTTGTACAGCTGGGTTCTAACGGGAGCCGTTCGTGGCTGACCCGTTCGCACATCGACTGGGCCATGGTGAAGTGGTTTAGTGGCGGTGCGCTGGCCGGGGCTGTTGCTGCGTCTTTCATTGTGGTGCAACTGCCGCTAATCACCATTCAGTTTACTGTAGCGGGTTTTATCTTATTTTTAGTGTGGGGACCAAAACCGGCGAAAAGGGAGCTGAGCAAAACCGGCCGTTGCATTGCCGGTGCGCTGACGACGGTTGCGACTATGTTTGTGGGCGCGACAGGGCCGCTGGTCGCCGGGTTTGTGCACCGGAATACCGACAACAAGATGACCCTCACCAGTACGTTCGCAACCTGTATGACATTTCAGCATCTGCTTAAAGCCTTTGTTTTCAGCTTTGCCGGATTTGCTTTTTTTCAGTGGTTGCCACTGGTAGTTGCTATGGTAGTCAGCGGCTTTACCGGCACCTGGCTGGGGTTGAAAGTGCTGAAAAAAGTGTCTGACGAGCGCTTTGCCCTGCTGTTTAAAGTTATCGTTACCATACTGGCCCTGCGCCTTATCTGGCAGGCAGTGATGTCGCTCTAACGCCTGCTGAGCGTCAGGCCGTATCGCCGGAGTTTTCTGTAAAGTGTTCTGGTGCTTATGCCAAGCACGTCTGCCAGCGCTTCCGGCGTACCGTCGAAGGCAGAGATGATTTCAGACAGGTACGCTTCCTCTGCTTCTTCCAGTGTTTTTAATCTGAGCGGGCCGGACTCCTGTTCGCTTTCCGGTACAGTCAGATGTGACGGTAAGTCCGCCGGCGTAATGTGTTCATCTACCGATAAGAGGGCGGCTTGTTCGGTGACGTTGCGCAATTCTCTGATATTGCCGGGAAATGCATAACGGCTGAGTACGGACAGGGCATCTTTGTTAAAGGTCTTCTTCGTGTGCCCGGCTTGCGTAAGGAATTGCCCGCATAGCGCAGGAATGTCTTCCCTGCGCTGGCGTAGAGAAGGCAGGGCGATGGGAAAGCCGGCAATCCGGTAATAGAGATCTTGTCTGAATTCGCCCTTCTCAACCAGCTGTTTAAGGTTTTTGTGCGTGGCGCAGACCAGCCTGAAATCAGAATGCTTCAGCTTCAGGCTGCCGACAGGACGGTAAGTTCCTGACTCCAGCAATCGCAGCAGCTTGACCTGCATACTCATTGGCACATCGCCAATTTCATCGAAAAACACCGTACCGCCACTGGCCACATCAATGAGCCCTTTTTTTGACGATGATGCGCCGGTAAATGCTCCTTTCTCGTGACCGAACAGCTCTGATTCAAATAATGACTCAGTCAGTCCGGTGCATTCAATGACCACAAACGGTTTGTCTTTCCGTGAGCTGCTTTCGTGAATAGCGTGGGCGACAAGTTCTTTTCCGGTGCCTGTTTCTCCCTGCAATAACACGGCAATGTCTGCCGGTGCAGCGCGGCTGATTTGATGCAGCATATTCCTGAAAGACGGCGCACTGCCAATGAGTTTCGCATTACCGGCCCCGGGAGAAGCAAAGGTGATCTGCTCCAGCACCTCCAGGTAGCCAAGCACCATGCCATCTTCGTCCTCCACCGGCTTCATTGTGATCTGGCAATGAGAATCGCCTGTGCGGGTTTTGTGATTGTGTACCACTGAGCTTGGTCTTTGTGTGCTTTTGCATTCAGCAAGGGGGCAGTCTTCTCCGGCTTGATCACAGGGTACAGCATTGTTGTGAGACACGCTGAAGCAGGTGCTTTTACCGGTGATGATGTGCTCTTCGTAGGTGTCGCGGTAGAGCTGATTAACCGCATGCACCACATAATCCGGCGTGATAAAAATCGCCGGTTTATCAATCGCATTGATCATCGACTGAATAATAGAAATGTTCACGTTCATCCCCCCTGGTGAATTGTGACAATTATGTCACAAGGTATGTCAAAAATGACTTTATTTTTCCGGTGAGAAAGCTTGCGTTGGATCAAATAGCGGCCTGTTCGAAGGGTGTAAGGTAGCGGCTATGAAATTTGCGATGTATCCGAAGTCGTCCGGTGGCTCAAACATCCCTGTTGTGTTCGTTATTCACGCTTTCTGCGCACAATAATTGCGGTTTTTGATTTATCTCACGCTTCTGTGATTGCCAACGTTACTCTGTGGCACGACTTCTGCTCTGCCAGTGATATTAAATTCGGCTACATCGTCGACATTTCGCCAAATTACTAATTAATCGGGAGATGTTCCTAATGAGCGATACATTACTGGAGTTATCGCGCTGGCAGTTTGCATTGACTGCTATGTTCCACTTTATCTTTGTACCCCTTACCTTAGGTATGACTTTCCTGCTTGCCATCATGGAATCGGTTTACGTGATGACCGGCAAGGAAATCTACAAACAGATGACCAAATTCTGGGGTAAGTTGTTCGGGATAAACTTTGCGATTGGTGTGGCTACCGGCCTCACCATGGAGTTCCAGTTCGGTATGAACTGGTCTTATTATTCACATTACGTGGGTGACATTTTTGGCGCACCATTGGCTATTGAAGGCCTGATGGCGTTTTTCCTTGAATCAACCTTCGTCGGACTGTTCTTCTTTGGCTGGGACCGCATGTCAAAAGTGAAGCACCTTATGGCTACCTGGCTGGTGGCTATCGGTTCTAACTTTTCGGCGCTTTGGATCCTTATCGCCAATGGCTGGATGCAAAACCCTGTGGGCGCCGACTTCAATGTTGAATCTATGCGGATGGAAATGACCAGCTTCGCTGACGTTATTTTTAATCCGGTGGCACAAGTGAAGTTTGTACACACTGTCTCTGCAGGCTATACCACAGGCGCAATGTTCGTGCTGGCTATCTCCAGTTATTACTTACTGAAACACAAGCATGTTGCGTTTGCCCGCCGCTCTTTTGCCATCGCTGCAAGCTTCGGTCTGGCGTCTGTGTTATCAGTGATTATTCTGGGCGATGAAAGCGGATATGAAATCGGTGATGTGCAGAAAGTGAAACTCGCCGCTGTAGAAGCAGAGTACGAAACCCATCCTGCGCCTGCGCCATTCACCATCTTTGGTATTCCGAATGACGAAGAAGAGC
This sequence comes from Alteromonas sp., assembly GCF_984505615.1. Classification (NCBI taxonomy): domain Bacteria; kingdom Pseudomonadati; phylum Pseudomonadota; class Gammaproteobacteria; order Alteromonadales; family Alteromonadaceae; genus Alteromonas; species Alteromonas sp. The sequence continues at coordinate 17,380 of NZ_CFHOXV010000051.1, forward strand.
GTATGGACTACGCCATTCAAATCCCCTACGCCATGGGTATCATCGCCACCCGCAGCTTTGATGAGGAAGTTACCGGCATTAAAGATTTGAAAGAGCAGCACCGTGTTCGCATTTTATCCGGTGTGCAGGCATACAAGCACATGGATGCAGTGCGTGACGGTTCAGCCACGCCGGCAGAGCAGGCGCTGTTTGATGCGAATAAAGAAAATTTGGGTTACGCCATGCTGCTGCAACCCTTTACGCAGGACATTACACGGCCTACACCTGAAGCGCTTGAGCGTGCCGTGGATTACAGTATTCCGCCTGTTGCACCGCTGTTTTATTCCTTCCGCTTAATGGTACTGGCAGGCTTTTTAATGCTGGCTCTGTTCGCGGCAGCGTTCTGGTACAGCACTAAACATCGCATTACTCAGCCCCGCTGGCTACTGAAATCAGCCCTCTACGGCTTACCTCTGCCCTGGATTGCCTGTGAAGCAGGCTGGTTCGTCGCCGAGTTTGGTCGTCAGCCATGGTCTATTGCAGAAGTACTGCCGGTCCACGTGTCTGTTTCCAATCTGAGTGTGGGTGATGTGGTATTCACCATGGTGGGCTACACCTTGTTCTACACCGTGATGTTCATTATCAGCTTCTACCTGATGAAGAAATTCGCCAAAAAAGGACCGGTTCCTCCCGGCGACGAACAGGATGGAGCAAGCGTAATTGGTTTAACTGAAAAAGGAGCAAACGCATGATCGATTATGAAGTGTTGCGGGTGATCTGGTGGGTGCTTGTCGGTGTGTTACTGATTGGCTTTGCCATTACCGACGGCTTTGATTTAGGTGTAGGTTCGCTGCTTACTATTATCGGGCGTACCGACGAAGAGCGACGGGTGATGATTAATACCATCGGCCCGCACTGGGACGGCAACCAGGTGTGGTTCATCACGGCCGGTGGCGCTATTTTTGCTGCCTGGCCAATGATTTATGCTACTGCGTTTTCCGGCTTTTACATCGCGTTATTTCTTACGCTTGCTGCGTTATGGATGCGCCCCATCGGCTTCGATTACCGTAGTAAACTGCCCGGAGCAAAGTGGCGTCAGCGTTGGGACTGGGCGTTGTTTGCCGGCGGATTTGTTCCGGCACTTATCTTTGGTGTTGCGTTCGGAAACCTGTTGCAGGGCGTACCCTATGAATTTGATAACACGTTGAAATCCACCTACACCGGTTCTTTCTTCGGGTTATTGAATCCCTTTGCCATCCTGACCGGTCTGGTATCCGTTGCATTACTGCTTAATCACGGTGCCACCTGGTTGCAAATGAAAACAGACGGTTTTGTTGAAGTGCGTGCCCGTGCCACCTCAGTGATCCTGTCTTTGGTGACTGTGGCGTTATTTATTCTGGCCGGCGTGGTTGTAGCCTTCGGCATAGATGGTTATGTGATGAGCTCTGTAGCAGACACTTATGCCGTCTCAAATCCGTTGCACAAAACCGTTGTCACTGAAACCGGCGCGTGGATGAACAACTATGGGACTTACCCCTGGATGATCATTGCACCTGCACTGGGTATTGCTGGTGGCCTGGCTTGCGCAGCCTTTTCAAAAGCAGGCCGTGCGGGATGGGCATTTGTGTCCAGTTCTGCCATGATAGCCGGCGTTATTTTAACGGCGGGGTTCTCAATGTTCCCGTTCCTGATGCCAAGCAGCACAATGCCGGATGCAAGTCTGACAATGTGGGATGCTACATCCAGTGAAATGACATTACGTGTGATGTTCTTCGTAGCCTGTGTATTTGTGCCCATCGTACTGTCTTACACCATCTACGGGTTCTACGTGATGCGTGGAAGAGTTAAACAATCTGATTTAGATAAATCTCACGCGATTTACTAGGAGGCATTATGTGGTATTTCACCTGGATCCTTGGCATTTTACTGGCTTGTTCATTTGGCATTATCAACGCCATGTGGCTGGAGTCTACTGAGAACATGGACCGCCCTGATACTGAAGAATAAGGGATAATTTGAGTCGTTCCCTCTCACTTACCCGCTGGTTTCAGCAATCTGTCGCCACCGGAAACTCTGCTCCCCGCAGGGCTCTGGTGGCGCTTACCGTCCTCCACGTTTTACGTGATGCTGCGCTCATTGCGGCATACTGGGGTTTTGCTGCCATGGTGTCGCAGTGGATCATTGACGGCGTTGCCGCTTCGTCCTCACTGTTATGGTTTACTGCAATTTGTCTTACCGGCGTGTGGCTGAGTCAGGGTTGCAGCATCTGGTTGAATCATCATGGCAGGCTAAAACTGCTCTTTCGCTTACAGCAACAGCTATTGCGCACATTTGGCCATCAGCAACATGCTTTAGTGCGACAGCATTCAACCTTTCACTGGCAAACCTTGTGGCAAATGCACATCCCTGCTGTAGTGAACTGGCATTTTGATTACCGTGTTCAGCAACTGGTGGCCGTATTAGTGCCGCTTTTTGCTCTTGCGGCCATTTTTAGTGTCAGCATAGTTGTGGGCGGGAGTTTGTTAATCACTTTACCCATTGTGCCGCTGTTTATGATCCTGGTTGGTAAGGGTGCCGCGGCATTGCACCGCAAACATTTTATTGCTCTTGAGCGGCTTGGGCGCCTGTTTACAGACCGGATATCCGCGTTGCCGCTGTTAGCCATGTTTAACGCCCATGACGCACAGGCCAGACGTTTAGACACTGCGGGCCAGAGCTTAAGAGAACGCACCATGAAGGTAGTGTCGGTGGCGTTTTTGTCTACTACCGTACTGGATTTTTTTTCCACCCTCGCCGTAGCGTTAATTGCTGTGTATATCGGGTTTACGTTGCTTGGTGAGTTTAATTTAGGAGAGACAATAGACTTTCAACAAGGTCTGTGGCTCTTATTAACGGCTCCTTTACTGCTTTCTGAGATGAAGAAGCTGGGCCAGTTTTATCATCAAAAAGCGCAGGCTGAGTCTGCCATGGAGGCGATTCAGGATTTATTACAGGATTCCCCGCCGGACGAAGCGCCCGCGATCAGGGACGAAGTGGCACCAATTACTCTAACCGGAGAGCTCACCCGGTCACCTGCGTTAAGCACAAGTATGCTTACCATCAACACCGGTGACTGGATCCGGTTAAATGGTGCATCCGGTGCAGGAAAAACCGTACTGATGGAGTTACTGAGCGGTCAGCGCCCGGGATTAGCAAAGCCGGTATCTGATTACGTTCTGCTCACGCAAACGCCGGTTATTCTGCCGGGTACGGTAAGAGAAAACCTGTGTCTGGCCATGACCTGTTCTGACACGCAGTTACTTGCGGTACTGGACAGTGTGGAACTGGGGGCCTGGCTTTCTATGTTACCTGCGGGACTGGATACGCCTATGGGGGAGCATCCGCCTTTATCCGGTGGTCAGGCGCAGCGGCTGGCCATTGCCCGGTTGTTACTCCGGCAAGCACCGGTGTGGTTTCTGGATGAACCTACTGCCCATTTGCCTCAGTCTCAGCATGAAGCGATTTGTCAGATTATTCATCGTAACTGTCAGCATGCAACTGTCATCTGGGCGTCGCACAAGCCACTGCCATCTGACTGGTTCAGCGCGCACTGGCTGATAAAAGATGGTCGTGTCTGCGATACCGAAAGCGCAGAGTTATCCGGAACAGAAGGTAAAACAACAGGAGCAGGCGAATGAAGCAAATCCCTGTAGTCAGCTTATTGCTTGCCATTGCTCACACCAGTGCCGGACTGCTCATTCTTATATTCTCAAGCTGGTTCATTGCGGCCTGCGCACTGATGCCGGTTAACTTCAATTATATGCTGCCGGCAGTCATCATCCGCGCCCTGGCGCTGGTGCGTATCGGTGCCGGCTACGGACACATGTGGCTGGCGCATCACGATTTGCTGGGACGTACCACGGTGCTTCGCAGTGAACTGTTCAGCAAGCTGAAAGACCATGTTTTGCATGAAAAAGCAGGCGATGTGGAAAAGCTTGCCGCCCAAACCGAACTGTTGTCGTCGGTATGGGTAGGATGGGTTGCCCATCAGGCAAGCGCGGTTGTGCTGGTTATTCTGGCAACGGGTATTGTTACGCAACTGGCGCTGCCCGGCACGTTGGCAATGTGGGTCATGGCGGGCCTCTGGCTCGTACTAACAATGTGGCTTGTAGTGTACGGACTTAATCAGTCAGCGAAACAAACCGTTGAAGAAAAGCGTTTCCGGTTCGGTTCAGAGCATTTCTTTAACAGCAGCAGTTTATGGCACTTGTCTGTTAACCGCCGCAATCCTCATTTTGCCTCTGCCCCCGGGCTGGATAAAGTGTGGCGTTATCAGTTTTCCACGGATGTTGCCGGACAATGGGCATTATGGTTGCTGCATGGCTGTGCTATCCTGGCGCTGGTGGCCTTGTTTGCTTTCAATCAGGATAAGGGATTTGGCAACCCGGCATCGCTGATTGTTCCCATGTTGCTACTGAGTATTACCGACTGGCTCGGACGGTCAGTGACGACTGCCGCACACCTCGGGCGCTACCGCCAGGCGAAAAGTGCGTTGGGTCAATCCGGTGCCATAGCCCTACCGGCCATTCATGACAACCAACCTCGGGGACAAATTCAGCTGGATAGCTTTCAGGCTGTAAATGTCTTGTCGGGTATCGAAGCAACCTTGCCAGTTAAAGGTCTGGTTGTGTTATCCGGGCCCTCCGGCTGCGGTAAGTCATCGTTACTCAAAGCACTGGCCGGTCTGGTGCAGGCGAAAGGTGATTTGCGTTTCGATGGCGATATTGTGCCGGCCGGCAGACGCAAGGGTTGGGTGTATGCTGAGCAGTCGCCGGTATTGCTGGAGGCCACATTAAGAATGAATCTGGTGCCGGATGAGTCTGTGCATAGCGACCGGGCACTGAATAATGCGCTTTCTCAATTCGGTCTGGGGCACTTCTCACCACTGGACGAGTGGCTGGGACAGGGGGGCAGAGCACTTTCCGGTGGTGAGGCAAGACGCTTATCGTTAAGCCGGACTTTGCTCGCTTCGCCTAAGGTCTGGCTGGTTGATGAGCCGTTCGAAGGGCTGGATACCGGCAATCAGCAATATGTCGCTGCCGGGCTGACTGCGGCGGCGGAAAATGCGCTGGTGATCATAGCTACCCATGTCACACCGGAAGATATCCGGCGATCTGCAGACCAATGGATTGAAATGTAACAGGTTTGCCAGCAAACTGAGGGCAGCTTTTAATAAAACCGCCGGAGCCACTTTTGCATTCCCACGATCATCATCACGGACACCACCACGGGCATCATCATGTCAGCGACGGGCAGCGTATCGGCTGGGCGTTCTGGCTTAACTTTATCTTCACGATCATCGAATTTATCGGCGGCTGGCTCACTAACTCCGTGGCAATTATGGCTGATGCCGTTCACGACTTAGGGGATTCGCTATCCATAGGCCTGGCCTGGTATCTCAGCAAAGTAGGGCATAAAAAAGCCGACGAACAATACACTTATGGTTACAAGCGCTTAAGTTTGCTGGGCGCGATGATCAATGGCCTGATCCTGATTGTGGGTTCCGTTTGGGTGTTATCGGAAGCCATTCCCCGTTTGTGGGCACCTGAAATGCCTGTAACTGAAGGCATGATTGCGCTGGCTATTTTGGGGATCGTGGTCAATGGTGTGGCCGCTTACAAGCTGTCTGGCGGAAACACGCTTAATGAAAAAGTACTGAACTGGCACCTACTGGAAGATGTACTCGGGTGGGTCGCCGTACTGATTGTGGGAATTGTGCTTCAATTCGTAAATTGGCCGGTGCTCGACCCTCTCCTCTCGGTGCTATTTACCCTGTTTATTTTATTCAATGTAGGCCGCTACGTTTATCAGACGGTACGCTTATTTTTACAGGGCAGTCCGGATGCGAAACAACAGCAGGAAATTCACTCAGCACTATTATCTGTTGAACACGTCCGCAACCTTCACCATGTCCATTTCTGGTCTCTTGACGGCGAACAGCATGTGCTGACTGCTCACATTGAGCTGGCCTGCGACGTGGATGCCGCCACAGCCCGGGCCCTTAAAAAGCAAATAGACGACAAGCTTTCGGGGTTTAATCTGGCACATACCACCATCGAACTTGAAATGCCCGGCGAGGTCTGCCGCGATACTGATGACCATGACCATGACCATGACCATGACCATGACCATGACCATGACCATGACCA
>NZ_CFHOXV010000052.1:0-23524 GCF_984505615.1 Alteromonas sp.
GAGCCGCTACCCCCATAAAAAGAAAAATGCCAGTCAGCTTAACTGACTGGCATTAAGCAATAGACCACTTTTTACGCTAGTATTACCACGATGCCAAACCTCGCTCTATGCGGGGTTTTTCTGTTGTTGCGCCCGCAAAATATGCTCCCTGAAAAATTCATTCCCCTCATTGAAAGGCTTGGTCAGCGTTTCGGTGAGCCTGAGCTGTTGACCGTGGTAACAGAAGCACTACAGACCGGCAATGCTATTCCCGTTTATCACATGAACATGCTGCTTATCTTAAAGCCCGTGTTCGACGGCATTGGCCGGCCCGGCATTCTCGCATGGGTCGGTATTCACACTGACGGCCAGTCAATGGCTGAAGATTTCACCTTCATTTACCGGATGGCAAAGGCGACCGGTATGCAATTCATCCGGTTCGAAACTAAGCGCAAAGGCTTCGTAAAGCTGGCAGCCCGTTATGGCTACCGGCCTGTCGGTATGCGTGAAGATTACACCATTTATCAGAAAGAGGTTTAACCATGGGCGGCGGTGGCGGAAGCAACAAAGTAGAAGAAACAGATCAGCAGCAGGCACTGGCAAGCGTCAGCATGAAGCGCTGGAATGATTATCTGGATAATTACCGGCCGGTTGAAAATAACTACATGCGCCAGGTAGATGCCATGAACTCTGATTCTCAATATCAGCAGGCTGCCAACATGGCAGCGGTACCCGTCGAGGCGCAGTATTCGCAGGCAGTTAATCAAAGCGCTACCGGCATGCTCGGTTCAGGCATTAACCCCAATTCTGGATTATTCAAAGCAGAACTGGAAAAGCTTGACCGTAACAAACGAAGCGTGAAAGCGGACATGATGAATCAGGGGCAGATGTCGCAGCAAAACCGCTATATCGGCGGTCTGCAAAATGTCGCCGCCATCGGTCAGGGTCAGGCTACCACAGCCATTGACGGTATGGGTACGATTTCCAGTATGAGCGCAGAGAATGCCTATAACTCTGCAAATAATGCGATGCGCAGCACCAATGAAACGCGGGGACTCGTTGGCAGCGGTCTGGGTATGGCCACCAGTTACGGCCTCAGCCAGTACGATAAAAACAGCGCCGGAGGGCAGTCGTAATGAGCATTGCCAAAGGCAGTTATGTCCAGAATGATTATTTTCCCGACTACTACACCAATTTAAACACCCTGAATACAACGCTGGCCGATCCTCAGAACATGAGTTACGTCAGCCCGAATGATGATGACTATGCGTCGAAAACATATGCCAACATCATTAAAAGTGAATACGCAGACTATCAGGACCGGTTCCGGCCCTACGAGCAGAAGTTGCTGGACTATGCCAGCGGAACAGACCTGCTTGACCAGCAACTGGCACGGATTACCGCCAATGTCGGCGCAGCTTATAACAATCCGGGCATGAGCGCCGGCAACATCATGCAGCAGCGCTATGGTCTGACACAAACTGCACAGGGCCAGGCGTCATCACAGCGCCAGAACGATTTGCAGCGGGCAATTTCAACCGCACGCGCACGCAACAACACACGCATCGCTAACTATGACCAGCAAACCGGGATTATCACCGGTGCGAATACTACTCGCTCAATGGTTACTGAAGACATGATAAGAGGTTAATGACATGGGTTACGGCTTATTGAATTCAGGTACATCTACGAAAGACCAGGCTTTATCAGGAATGGAGCAAAATGCTCAGGCTGAACAGCAACGCAATATCGCTAACGACAACATTGAAGCCGCAGAAGATGCCGCAAAGAAAACGAATGCGGCTACCGGTGCAAGTGTCGGAGCTACGGCAGGGGTGACAGCCGCTTCTACGGCAATTTCAAGTGGTGCAGCCGCCGCCGGAACAGGAACGTTACTGGCCTCAGGTCTTGCTACTGGCGGTATAGGTCTGGCTGCAGGCTTATTACTTACGGAGTTATTTTAAATGTCGGGTTTAGCACAGGGTTTTCTTGGTGGCTTTAACGCCATGGAAGGCGCTATTCAGCGTCGCGAAAATAACGATATGCGCGAACGGCAGTTTCAGGCGCAGCAGCAGCAGATGGGGCTGAATAATCAGTATCGACAAGATCAGCTTGCGTTACAGAAAAGTGCCGACGAACGGGCGGCAGCAGAATCTGCAGCGCGAATGACTGGCTACGGATTGCAAAACGAACTCAACAAGCTACAAATTGGGAACTTTCAAACCGGCCTCGACCAGCAAACCGAGAAGCACAACTCTGAAATGGAGCTGCAAAAGGCTCGGACCACAGCGGTGAATCAGCAAAATAAAGCAGATAAGAGAGCCCAGGGCCTGCAGCGGATTAATACCTATACCACCACCGGTGACTGGGCAGGATTTGTCACTGATCCTACATTCAAAGGCACCGACATAGAATTGTTACAAAGTGCGTTCGGTGCGGATAAAGCTATTGCTTTAAACCAGGCATTCCAGAAAGGCGATCGTCAGAGCGTAGTGAGTAATTTCAACAGCTTGTACAAATCGAAGCTTAACCGCAATGTCGGCAATATGACCGGTCGTGACGATGGTATTATCAAAGACATTGAAGCCATTGATTATGAGGAAGTAACCGATGAAAACGGCAATTCCCGCATTAAAATACCAGTACGTGTAACAACGGACAAGGGCCAGTACACCTCTTATATCAGCGAAATGCGAGGCATTGACCCTGATGATCCTGAAAAGGTTTTCACTCCTGAAGAGTTGATCGGCAAAGTCGGCGCAATGGGGCAACTGGCGACCATTTTAAAATCATCCGGTGTCTATGATCAGGTGGGGCAGGGAGTGGGCCGTTTCATGACTTCAAATATGCCTACTGACTCAGCGAACGGACCAACAGCCAAACAGAAAGAGTGGGCGACTATTCAGCAAATATTCGGAGATAAGGGACTTAAACAGTACGTCTTCGATTCTCGCCAGATGTCACAAGATGATGCATTGCAGCGCGGGTATAGGGAAGCCATCGATAAGCTTCAGACTATGCAGGCTAACGGGTATATCGATATTACGCCTGAAGAAATGGATGCAAGAGCCAGAAAGCTTGCCTCTGATGCTTACAACTTTTCGCAAAACTACGACCCGAATGCTGCGCCAGCTCCGAACCCAAAAGAACTCACTGAAAGTCAGCAAAAACTTCTACAGCAAGCAGCTGATGCCATTAAGAATGGGAAAGATCCGCAGGCTGTACGTAATCTCCTCATAGAGCGTGGCATACCCGAAAACCAAATTAATCTGTAGGTGATAAATGGCTATTGATAACAACCCGTTTGCCGATTTACCTGATGCACAGTCGGATCCGTTTGCTGATTTACCGGACGCAAAGAAGTCCGGCCTGCTTGCTGCGCTTGGTTCCGGTATCGACCAACTGCAGGAAACCGGATATCGGGCTGTAAAGGGCTTTACCGAAGTCGGCGAAAACCCGAATGATTATGCCCCCGGCAGTGTCGGGCGTGGCATCGCCAGCGCGATAGGTCAGGGCGGTGCACTCTCACGCTGGGCCGATGAAGGCATTCAGCGTAATCAGGAAGAGGCGGCACAATATCAGCCTGCCGTTTCCTCTTACAAAGATATCGGTTCCGTAAGCGATGCGGCAAGTTATGTGGGCGAAATGACTGCACAGTCTATTCCCATGATGGCTGCCGCCTTTAACCCTGTTACCGCATTTGCAATGGGTGGCGGTTTAGCGAATGAGGCTTATGAAGAACAGGAAGACAAGCAGCCATGGCGTGCCGTGGCCTCCGGCTTTGGACAGATGGGGCTTGAACGTCTTGGTGCTGAAACTGCTATAGGAAGAGTATTTGGTGGTGAAGGCGGCAATATTGGCAAGCGTATCGGACAGTCAATGCTGGGTGAAGGTGCGACTGAAACCGGTCAGGAAGCACTGGCACAGTGGGGTGGTGGTAAATCAATTGATGAACTGGAAAATCTTGATGAAGCATTTGTTGGGGGCGCAGCAGTCGGCGGCTCAATTCGTGGCGCCACTGAAGCCGGCCAGTTTGGCCTGAATCGTTTCCGCCCGCAACAAGAGCTGAACAATGATGAGGAACTGGATTTAACCGCCGCGCCGGCAGCAGACCCTGATCTTGATCCATTCGCTAATGTGACACCAGAATCAGACCAGCCGGCCAATGCCGCAGATATAGCTGTTATACCGGGTAATGATAAGGCAAAAGACTGGGAGCCAAACTGGCAATTCGGTCAGAACGACATGCCATACCGCGGCCAGATGCAGCCGTACCAGTACGAAGGTGAATACGAACAATACCGGGAAACCCCGAACTCTGTGCCTGTTGGTAATGTCCTTGAAGCGCCGGTGATTGATGGTGAATACCGTTCACCGTATGGTTTGCCTGACCGTTCTGATGTCATTTACGGCACCGATGGTCGCCCGCAACAGCAAGCGCAGGAATTTGCCGGTCAGGTATTTGACCGGTCCGGTAGACAACTGGGTTACAACGATGTGATTTATGCATCCGGCCCGACGCCGGAACCTGCGAACCCGAATGCCGCCGGTGATGCTTATTGGAACCAGCAACAGCAACAGTCCGGTGCAGAACTGCAACGCCGTCAGCGTGCACAGGACGCGCAGAATCAGCAACAGCTACTGCCCCAGAAAGACATCATCTTTGCCGGCGATAACCGTGGCGTGCAGATGAAAAAAGACGGCAAGCCCTTCGGTGGTCGTCGCGCTGCAGAACTTACCCAGGAATTCAAACGCGCCCGGGATCAAGGGTTAAACCCCGAAGTTGTGCGCGTCAATGGTGGCTATGGCTGGGTAACCAGTTCGCAGTCAGATCCGTTTGCTGATTTACCGGATATTGGAGACCCCAATGCAGGAAATAATGACCTCAGCGGAATTGATACAGGAACTGAATACAGCGGTAGAGTGGGAAATATTGACCAAAGCGGAAGCGCTGGAATTCCACAACTGGCTGAACAGTCTGGCGGAAACGGAGTGCAAACCGATCCCGGATTACCTACAGCCACTGATGGACAGGCTGGAACTCTGGCTGATGGACGAATCGGAAATGACAGCGCATTAACCAATGCCGACGCATTAACGGATATCGATATTCGAGCGAACGAAGCCGCAACCAGCCCGACCAATGATTTGCCCGAACCCACTCAGGCGCAGAAAGATGCAGGCAACTATAAGAAAGGCCGCATCAAACTGCATGGCCTGAATATCTCAATCGAAAACCCCAAGGGTTCAACCCGGAGCGGCACCGATGCAGACGGAAACGAATGGCAAACCCAAATGCAGCACCACTATGGAGACATTAAAGCAACTACTGGTGCTGATGGTGATGCTATTGATGTATTTGTGGGTGACAAGCCGGATAGTCAAAAAGTGTTTGTCGTTGATCAAGTGGACCCGAAAACAGGAGAATTTGACGAAGCCAAGGCAATGATGGGCTTTGATACTGTTGAAGAGGCAGAAGCCGCCTATCGTGCCAACTATGACGAGAACTGGCAAGGCCTGGGCAATATCACTGAAACGTCAGTCGATGATTTCAAAACGTGGCTGAAAAAGCCGCGTAAATCGAAGCAGGCGTTTGCGAAGCTTCAGCCAAAAACGGATTTTGATACTGCAAGCTCTGAAGAACTCACTACATTGTTTGATTCCCAAAAAGGGAACTCATTCATGCAATCAACTACCGAAGACTGGGGTGACTTGCGCGGGCAGGGTAAGCGAACCGGTAAGATGGTTATGGGCGGCATGCGTGACGCATCACTGCAGGGTAAAAAGACTTATACGGATATTCTCGGCAAACTGAAACAGACTGAGCCCGAAAACTATCAGGATATTAACCTGATGGCGAGTGATGAGAATTATGTGAAGAGTGCTTACGCTCGGGCAAGAGAAGCCGGAGCGGATCATGATATGGCAGTGCGCTATGCGTTAAGTAAATCAGCCCGCGACCCTGCATCTTTCGATGAGATGTTGAAAATCAGACGGAACAAAAATGGTGCAGCAGACCAGCCTGAAAGCCCCGCCAGTCCTACGTTAAAGCCTAAAAACAGCACTCCCCGTGATCAGCAAAAAATCGATACGATTAGCGACTTTGGTGAAAAGCTTGAGGGGGCAAAAAAACACACTTGGGGTGGTTTCAGTGAAACGGTAAAAGAAGAAATAGATGTTTCAGCTGTGCCGCTAAGCAAGTCATTCCCTGATCCGGACTATAAAAAAATGTCGGATGAAGGCGCTGATAAAAAGGTGCTAGGTTTCATCTCAATGCTGAAAGCCAGTATTCCGACAAAGCCGCGCACCAAATACAAAGTGTCCTCGTGGTCAGATACGGTTAACCGTGCACGTAAAATTTCAAGCGATTTGACTGATGGCACTATTACGCTGGATGAAGCAAAACGAAAAGTGCGCGGTATGGGGATCCGGTTTAGCGGGATTGCTGAATCTGTTGATGCCTTTGATAGTGTCAGCGCTGAAGCGCTTAAACAGGCCGGTAAGCGCTGGCGTATTGATTCCGGCAGTTTTTCCATGTTCAACGGTGAGCGTTTCGACAAGCCGAGAAATAAATTTTTCATCACGAAAGACGGACGCCCGGACTATAACCAGTCGTTTGATACACAGGAAGAGGCCACCGCATTCCTTCGTAAGCAGTTAAAAGGCGAAAAAGCGGAGGCAGGAAAACGGCAAAGTAAAATCTCTGTCTATCAGGACAGATATACCAAAGAGTATTTCTTAGGCTGGAAGGGTGCTAACGGCGTTCTGCGGATCAGTTCCCACGACAACATTGTGGATGCTCGCAAAGAGCTGCGCGATAACCGTGATGCAGTAGAGGCCAAGCTGGCAAAACTGAAAGAAACGCCATCAATGCGGCGACCAGAAAACAGAAAGCGCGTCGGGCAAGCACGGTTTGAAGGCAATGTAAGCCCTGATTACTTCTCTGAAGAGTTTGGTTTCCGTGGCGTGCAGTTCGGCAATTATGTCGAGAACAAAAAACGGCAGCAGGATCTTAATCAGGCTTACGATGGGCTAATTGATTTATCTGAAGCGATTGGCGTGCCCCCTCGGGCGCTATCTCTTGATGGCAAGCTGGGTATTGCCTTTGGTGCGCGTGGGAACGGTGGGAAGAACCCAGCAGCTGCGCATTATGAAACAGGTAATGCCGTCATAAACCTGACAAAGAAAAACGGTTCCGGCTCACTTGCTCATGAGTGGTTCCATGCACTGGATAATTACTTTGCTAATGGCTCGACAAGTAAGCAGTCGTACATGACTGAAGAAAATCGTTATAAGCGAATTGAAGGGATCCGGCCGGAAATGCGTGAAGCGTTTTTGAATGTGATTAACGCCATTGAAGACACTCAGATGCCAGCGCGAAGCGGGCAACTGGACAAGCGCCAGAGCAAGCGTTACTGGGATACGAAATTAGAAATGGCGGCTCGGGCATTTGAGCGATACATCATTGATAAGCTCGACGGCAATGCCCAGCAAAATGATTACCTGGCTAATGTGGTCAGCGAAAGCGCGTGGGCTGAAACGGAAACGGAAGGCACAACCTACCCATACCCCACAGAAGCCGAGGCGAAAAAGATTAATGCCGCTTTTGATCGGTTCTTCCGAACTATCGAACACAGGGAAACTGATAACGGCAACGTCGCACTATTCAAGCGGGCCAGTAACCCCGACACCCCGACTAACAACAGTCGTCCTGTTGTCAGCGCGGCGGATGCAGATAAAGTCATCAGCGACTTCCGTGCTGGGCTCAGTGACGGCGCTGGCGACAACTTTGTTGTGGCGTCGTCTTATGATCAACTTCCTGACGATATAAAAGAGCATGCCAAGCAGCAAGGCGCAGAGGGCGATGTAAAAGGCGTATTCCATAAAGGTAAGGTCTTTGTGGTTTTAGACCAGCATACCAGCCCCGTCGATCTGGAAACAACGCTTTTTCATGAAGCGTATGGTCACCAGGGCATTAGCAATCTGTTCGGCAAAGACATTACCCAGAAACTCAATAAGCTGTTTACCGCCATTGGTGGCATGAAAGGCTTGCGTGAAACCGCAGCTCGTCACGGCATTAATCTGGAAGGTTATATCTCTGGCATTAAAGGCACAGACTGGCCGCAGGATGTGAAACACCGGGTATTAATGGACGAATTACTTGCGCATCTGCAGCAAGATAATAAGCCGTCTGTTAAACGTATGGCCCGGGAACTCGTCGGCGCGGTTCGTCAGGGCCTGAAGAAGCTGGGATTAATGAATCTGTCGAATGTCAGCGATAGCGACTTGTTTTATATTCTCCGGCAGGCCCGCAAAGCTTCACAGAACGGTGATACTGTTGATAACGATGTGCCGCTGTTCCGCAGGACGGATGAATCTGAATCACCCGCTTTCCGTGTACCCGATGAAACCATGATTCAGAAATACATCATCCGGCGCCTGCAGGATAAGTTCAGCCGGGTAAAACAAACCCAGAAAGCCATTAAGGATAGCGGCCGTAATATCTCTGAATCTTCCGATGTGTATGGCACCGAAGCGCTGTATTACGGGAAAGTAGAGGAAGACTTCAGACAACTGGATGAGAAATTTATCGAGCCAATGGCGAAAAAAATGGCCGCGGCCGACATCTCGCAGCAGGAGTTGGACCTTTACCTGTATGCCCTGCATGCCCCGGAGCGTAACAAGCACATTTACGAAAACGTGGATGAGTCAACGCAATCCGGCTCCGGTATGAGCGATGCAGAAGCAAAAGCGATTATCGACAGCGTTAACCGGGATCCTCGTCGTCAACAGTTTAACGAACTGGCCCGCAGTGTCCGGAAGATGATTGACGATCGCACAGCGGAAATGAAGCGCCAGGGTTTGATTGATGATGAGACATTCAGTTCTTATCAGAACGGCTATAAGTTCTATGTGCCACTGAAAGGGCAGGCCGGTGATGAAGGTGGCAAGCCGAAAGGCACGGGCGCCGGTTTCAATATCACGGGTAAAGAAAGCATGAAAGCTATGGGCCGGAAGTCGAAAGCAGAAAGCCCGCTGGTACATGCTTACCTGGATACGCAACAGGCCATTGTCAGGGGTCAAAAAAATCAGGTCGGTAACGCAATGTTAAATCTGATTGAAGAAGTGCCGAATGAAGACTACTGGAATGCGTATACCACCCAGGGCCCGATGAAAGTTGCGCAAGACAAGGACGGCAAGAAAATCACCCGGCCAATGAATCACATCGAAATGGCCGCAGCTGCACGCAACCCAAATGAGCCCTGGTTCGCAACAAAGCGGGATGGCAAACAATACTTCCTGCACTTTGCTGATCCGGTGCTCGCGCAGCAGCTGAAAAACGTGGGTGTCGATAACGGCAATTTTGTTACCCGGGTACTGGGTTCAATTAACCGCTACCTTGCTACCATGTCCACATCCGCCAACCCTGAGTTCCTGTTTACCAACGCTTCGCGGGATATTCAGACCGCACTGTTCAATCTGGCGGCAGAATCTGATCTGAATGACGGCCGTATTAAAGGCGTCGACATTAAGCAGTTCTCAGCCAATGTACTTAAAGACTTGCCGAAATCATTCAACGGGATCCGCAAAGCGCTGCGCGATGACGACTTATCGAGCGAATGGTCACAGCACTTTGACCAGTTTAGGAAGAATGGTGCAAAAACTGGCTACTTTGACATGAAGGACTTGGACCAGCAAACCAGTGCACTGCAGGCCATGATGCAATTGCAGAGCAAAAAAGGCATGCTGCAGTACGGTAAGAAGGCGCTGAAATTCATTGACGATTACAACTCATCGGTAGAAAACGCGATCCGGTTGTCAGTTTATAAAAACGCTATCGACGCCGGTGTCACTGAACGCCAGGCGGCACTGCTGGCAAAAGATCTCACGGTTAACTTTAATCGCAAGGGTGAGGCAGGAACGTGGCTGAACTCGCTTTATCTGTTCGCGAATGCCGGTATTCAGGGAACGGCCAACTTTGCCCGTGCTATTGGTAATTTTAAAGTTGTCGACGGTAAGAAAAAGCTCAACCTTGCACAGAAGGCAGGCATAGTCATGGCCGGTATCGGTTTCGGCATGGCTGCACTCAACCGCCTGATCGCCGGTGAAGATGATGACGGTGAGAGTTACTGGGATAAAGTGCCGCAGCATGTAAAAGAACGAAACTTCGTGCTGATGATGCCGGGCAGTAACGACTATGTGACGCTGCCTATGCCGTACGGCTATAACATCTTTGCCAATATCGGTACTGCATTCGAAGATGTAACCTTCGGTGAAGGTGATGTAGCTGAGAACACCGGCTGGCTAGCTAAGGCCTTTCTTGCTTCGTTCCTACCACTGGGTTTAGGTGATGGCAGTGATGCACTTGCCACTACAATTAAAACAGGCGCCCCACAAATCATGAAGCCCGGATTTGAGCTTGTGGATAACACCAACTTCTTCGGCGCCAATATTTATAATGACAACAATGACCGCTTCGATACGAAGAAATCCGACGCGGCCACACCGTTCAAATCCACCAATCAGTTCTATAAGTCTGCAGCGATGGGCCTGAACGAAGCTACTGGCGGCAGTGAATACCGCAGCGGTGTCATTGATGTTCATCCAGAAACGATTCGTTATCTGGTTGAGTACATCGCCGGCGGTGCCGGTCGGTTCGTAGCGAATACTTTTGACAGTACGAGCAAGGCGGCCAAAGGCGAGATGGAGCCGGACCGCACGCCATTCGTTCGCCGGTTCTACGGTAAGACGAATGATTACGGCGATCAGGAGACGTTCTATAACCGACTTGATGAAGTGGAAACGCTGGATAAAGAATTACGCTCTTTACGCGGGCCAGACCGGAAAGCGTTCCGTGATGAGTACTTAGCAAAACTACGCCTGGCACCGCGTGCAAAGGCCACTTCGAAGATGCTAAGTAATTTGCGTAAGCAGAAGGAGAGGGCGGAGCAGCAAAACAACAGTGAACAGGTCGATAAAATTGATGAGAGAATGGAACTGATCATTGACCGATTCAATAAGCAGTACAATGAGGCGGGGGATTAACTATCCCGCCAGGCCATCCGTAAAGCCTATGTAGGCCTGAAATAGCATGAGCGCTATCACCAGAAGGTATTTTATCTTTTTGCGTAGCGCGTATTTTTCATATGGTGTCAAAGGTGGTCGCTCACCGCATTTAATAGAACAGATAGTGTAGTACAAAAATCACTCTATTAGAAGTAGGTGAGCGCCCTGCCATGTTGCTAGTTTGAACCCGTATCGCTCTTTTCAGTCATGGATTCTAATACTGTAGTAGTGAGCAGCACCGCCTCTTTACAATCCTCGAGTACTTTGAATAACATCTTTTCGATGTATTCACCTGATAGCCCTCCCTTGCTGGCAGCGTGTAAAGGCAGGCTTTTAATGTTCTGAATACTTGCCTCGCCCAGCAGCACTGCCCGCCGCAACTCTTTTACTTCGCATTTCTGCATGTTAATATCCTCACGTTAATAAGTGGTGTCTGTACATACCGCCCCGACCAAAGTGCTTTATGTGCAGACGCTGCTGTCCGTCCGAAAATAAATATGTATGTCCGTCCAGTCATCCTCACTTTAGCGAAATAAATTAATTCGTCAAGACCTCCGGAAATCTAAATTTTCATTTTTGAGTCGTTCATTAAAAAATAATATCGTGCGCACGATTTATGTAAGCAATGACATACAAAACACCTTCAAAAACCGTTTTAAATTTTCAAAAAAACAAACCCGCTGTTTTAATTTAAATTTTCAAAAACGCCATTTTAAATGGGTTTGAAGCACGTCTTTCGCGTGCTGGATATAATAGATTGTCTATTTTAGATATCTTGTTTTGAAAGTCATAATATGACACTAAAAATGCCGCTAAACCGCACCACAGGCTCACTAAATTAAATTGGAAAATGACATTTTCAAATCTTGGTGATACTTTAAAATCACTCCTGCCGATTAAAACAAGAGATTGAGAAAACACATTTTGAAAATGAGAAATGCAGTTTAAAATGAGTTGTTTTGAACTGTTTTAAGATGCATTTTAAACTGAGTCTGTTTTAAATTTTGAAGATGGGGCTGGCCGATGGATGATGCAGATCTGCCTGAGATTGACACCCAAGTGGTGCTCGTTACCAAGCATCCTGCGATGATTTTGAAGGCTACATGGTGCGGTGAAGTGTACAAAATTCACGACCACTGGGCGATAAAAACTGTGCGCCCGTTTGAGATCGACCGGTGGGACTATATCGGCCAAGGCAGTTAGCCTTATCTGAACAAAATAAAATTGTGTCGATATTGGTGCGAAATTTTACAAAATACGGCTGTATCTCAGGTATAGCAATGATGTACAGAGAACGTGCCATAGCATTGATGGCGCATATTGTGTCATTGGTAAATAAAATCCATTAGAAAAACGTTACGCGGGGCACTATACCAGCGCAGCAGGGTGCAAGCCAGTTTGCGGCTGATGAACTGATCCTCCGGACGACGTTAAACATGAACAACAACAAGGAAAAGGAATGAAAAAGTTTCTCGCGGCTGTGATGTGCAGCGCTTTGACATTAAGTTCGCAGGTAGTGGCGGCTGAAGATAAACCGGTGGCTATTGTTATCCACGGCGGCGCCGGAACCATACTAAAGAAGAATTTCACGCCGGAACTGGAAAAAGCCTACAAAGATACCCTCAGTGAAGCAGCAAAAGCAGGCTATGCGTTGCTTGAACAGGGCGAGCCCGGTGAAAAGGCAGTGATTGCTGCAATTCAAATTCTGGAAACCTCACCGTTGTTTAATGCCGGCATCGGAGCTGTGTATACCTGGGAAGGTGAACACGAACTGGATGCCTCATTAATGCACGGCGGCACCCATAATGCCGGTGCGGTGGCCGGAGTAAAAACCATCCGCAGTCCTATCGCTGCAGCGTCGGCCGTCATGCACTTATCACCCCATGTCATGCTATCCGGTGAAGGGGCAGAAGCTTTTGCAGAAGAGCAGGGACTGACGCTGGTGGATAATCATATCTTTGACACTGAAAGACGCTTTGAATCACTCAAAAAGGTGAAAGCCCGTATGGAAAGTGCTGGTTTGTACGGCGATCAAAAAGGCAATGAACGTTTCGGTACAGTGGGCGCAGTCGTGCTCGATAGTGAAGGCAACCTGGTCGCAGGTACTTCAACCGGCGGAATGACTGCCAAGCGATACGGCCGCATCGGCGATTCGCCTGTGATTGGTGCCGGTACCTGGGCTGACAACGACAGTTGTGCGGTGTCGGCGACGGGGCATGGTGAGTTTTTCATCCGTTATCATGTTGCTGCAGATATTTGTACCCGTATGAAATATCAGGGCACAACGTTAAAAGAGGCGTCTGATACAGTTATTTTTGATGTGCTCAAACCGGTGGGTGGTGACGGCGGCATTATTGCCATTGATAAAGAAGGTAACATTGCAGCACCGTTTAACTCAGCGGGCATGTACAGAGCGAAAATTGACGGTAAAGGTGTTCTTTCCGTGGGCATTTTTGAGCAATGGGAAACATTGTAAAAATTATGTACAAATCCGGCTGAATTTATTCGCGTCCGGGCCACGGAGGGTCTAGGCTGAAAGTAACGACACGTCATGGTGACGTACTGGAGGCTAAACATGGAATCTTTGCAAGTAAGCGATTATATGAATCATCATCCGGTGAAATTAACCGAAGACATGACCGTTGCCGAAGCCGTTGAAAGACTTCTGGCAAATAACCAGACCGGTGGCGCTGTTCAAAACGCGCGGGGGCAGGTGACGGGATTCTTATCCGAACAGGATTGTCTGAAGATGATGATTGAGTCGAGTTATTATCGTGAGCAAGTGTGTCGGGTGAAAGACATTATGCAAACTACCGTCAGTGCAGTGAAACCCTGGAATTCTGTACTGGAAGTGGCGCAGCGACTGATTAACGAACGCCCGAGGGTTTTTCCTGTTATCGACGATGACGGTGTACTCGTTGGCGTGATAAACCGTGCCGCTGTACTAAAAGCCATTGATAAGCAGCTTCAGTCGGGTTACGACAAAATGGCTGTTTAAGTTACCGCTTACAACGGCAGACATCCAAAAGAAGAAACCCTTGTTATTAACCATAGCAAGGGCCCGTTCTCCGTTTTGCAGTGAGCTGTTATTTCCGGCGGTACTTGCGGATAAATTCTGCAAGCAGTGAACCGGAAACCAGCTTGAAGTTTTGTTGCTGTGAAGGCATCACGTTGTGTCCATCCTGGACAACCAGCAAGCCATCCGGCAGGTTTTCACCGAAGGGCAGAGACATGGTTTCCAGCCCGTCTGTTTCTGAAACCCCGTCGATGCCTTTTTTAAGATCAGGCACAATATCAAACGTGCCCAGCAAATGGTTATTCGCTGTGGCGTAAACGGCGTAGCGGTGATTGCCCTGACTGGACACTATCAGATAACGTTCCCCGTCCACATCAAACAGGCCCATACCTTCAATATCGTCTTTTACCGCACCTTCTGCTTTTGCAATAAGCGCTGGTTCAGGGTTACTGATATCCAGACTGCGCTTCCACACGCCGGCATCTTCTTCGCCGTAATACAGCATGGCATTTTCATCATCTGCCACACAGCCCTCGGGCTGTGAAGGAACGGTAAACCGGTCGATGATCTTGCCTGTCACTTTGTTGTCTTCAAAAGACAGGCGATGCCGCTCGTAACTGCCATCCGTATCGTTCACCAGTACGTCAACACCGTTTGTATGTTGGTACAGGCACAGACCATAAAGATCGTTTAATTGCGAGGGCAGCTTGCCGGCAGGTATAGCGTTTCTGGTTGCCGGGTCCAGCAGGAATATGTCAACCGTGCGGGTAGTGCGGTTCGAGGCTGCAGCAATGGCAAGTTCATGTCCGGCTACCTGCCAGCGGGACCGCACATCGACGTTATTTAGCCTGCCTGCATTCAGATGTTGAAGTCGATTGCCTGATAAATCATATAAATCCATCCCGGATTTTTTGTCTGTACCGATAATCACTGAGGATTCAGGTGTTTTGTCGTTGTACCAGATAGCCGGATCGTCAGCAGCATCACCAAAGCGGGCAACGGGATCGGTTTGGGCGAATGCAGTTAAATGTCCGTCTGCTGATTGTGTGCGGCGGGTCGCCGTTTGCGGTGCTGAAACCGGTAATACAGCGGTAAACAGACTTTCGCTGTTATCGTCATAAAGGCCGATCACAGTATTGTTGTTAAACGGGGCAGCCCTGACTGCTTCCCATTTATGTTCTCCGTTTATTTTAAATTCACTGATATTGTCATTGCGGAAAACATTCACCACCGGAGCGTCAGGGGAAACGAACACTGTCAGCCCAGCTGCCTGGCCGACACCTTCAACGCCTTCGCTCGTTACGCCGCGCTGTTGCGTCAGAATAAGGGAGCGGCCATCACCGGCTTCGGCATGATGGTCGTATTGCCACAATCCGGTGTTTTCATCAGCCAGATACACATAGCCGTTTTGAACATCAGCCTGGCAACTTTTAATGCCCGGACCCGTATTAACGGTCCGTACTTCTGTAAAATGATCGTCTGTCAGCCAGTGCTGCTTCATTTGTCCTGTGGCGTCTGCTGTAGTCAGCGTCAGATTTTCACCGGAAACAGATAAACACAGCGCTTCAATGTCAGCCAGATCTGCCTGCAGCGATTGCTGTTTTTCAAACTCTTTAGTACCGGTGTTGTAGCGGTACAGCTCAACACCATAGGTATCGTTGTTAAGCGCTGCAACCGTCAGGGTGCCGTTATGCTGCAGTATATCGGATTGACTGAAGTGACCGGGCAGTGTGCTGATTATATTCTGATTTTTACCGGTCAGAATCAGGCCCCGGGTTTCGCTGGTAACCAGATAATGCAACTGATTGTTAAAGACCAGCGGAGTTAACTGATTACCTTCAATTGAAAAGGCTGTTGCATCGATGGTGATAGGGTCGGCCATCAGCTTTCCCGGCGCAAAAAGCAGAGAGGCAAACAGAAAGGCCAGGGGAGTATGTTGTTTTTTCACATTAAATCTCATTGAAATCGTTAGCAGTCTGAGGGAAGAAAATCGAGGTGCAGCATCAGCCGCACCACGGTGCCTGCAGGTTACATTTGCCAGGTAAATCCAAGTTCAAATGTACGACCGTATTCTTCGTACTGCGCATTGCGGTTTCGCTGGTCGAAATAGTGGTAGTAAGGCTCGTCACTCAGATTAATGCCGTTGAAATAAATCAACATGTCATCATTGATGTAATACTTGCCTGAGAAATCAAGCTGGTGGTGGTCGTCTTCCATACGAAGCATATCGCCATCGATTTCTTCCAGGTTCTCGCTCTTGTACGTCATAGTAAGACGCAGGCTGACCAGGTTGTTTTCGTAGCCTAACGTAAGGTTACCCACCGTGTCTGACTGGTTAGGCAGACTGGTTTCAAATGTTTCACCGTCAAGCAGGGTAGTAGCATCAGAAGACGAGAACGTACCGTTCGCTGACATTAAAAAGCCGTTATCAAAGGCTTTCACCCACGACAGCTCAAGGCCGTGTAAGCTGGCAGACTCACCATTAACAGGCTGTACCACTTCGTCATAGCCCTGCCAGTCTTCTGTACCGGCTACGTCTGCATATACGACAAAATTATCTATGTCTTTATAGAAGTAACCGGCAGAGAGCACACCGATTGCGCCGGGATAATACTCAACAGACAGGTCTACGTTGGTAGATTCGTAAGGCTTAAGTTGCGGGTTACCCACTTCGGCTTCCCGTGAGGTGACAAAGCTGTCGCCGTCTTCTTCTGTTTTGCTCTCGATGATCTGGTATGCCGCTACATCTTCAAACTTAGGTCTGGCGATAGTTTGTGTAAATGCACCGCGCAACACGACTTTGTCATTCAGGTCGTATCTGAGGTTAACACTTGGAAGCCAGTTATCGTAATCACGATCCGCATTCCAGGCGGTGTTGATCACTTCTTCAACGTCCGTTTCTTCATTTTCGACCAGTTCAACCCGCATACCGTCAGTGCTGAAGTCCGTGCGCTCATAACGTAAACCGGCAACCACACGAAGGGCATCAATGTTGGCTGTTACCATGGCGTAGGCCGCGAAGATATCTTCATTGTTGACATAAGACGCCCCGTTAGACTCAACTTCTGAGTCCAGTTCGGCCAGCTCAAGAGCACTGCGGTTACTGTTGAAGTTATTTCGCAGTGCGTTTCTGTCCAGTCCGTCGCCAAAATCACCAATATTCCAATCCGGAGTAGCAGTTTCAAATCCTTCACCTGTGATGCCATCAAAGTCACCATCATAAATGGATATCTGGCTTGTATTCACTTTTTCACGGCTGCGGTATTTGCTACCAAATTTAAACTCGCCCTGATAATCGCCTAAGGTAATACCGCGGACAAAGTCAATTTTTGCACTCGTCTCGGTATCCTTCATGTAGTTATCTTCAAAGCTGATTTCGTCTAAATCATAATTCGCCAGTTGCATGGCTTCAGTATTCTGTGTGAGCTGCGGAATGCGGGTGTCGAGGTCTGCACTGATGCTGGCATTATCCTGAACGAACGTGTAGTAAAGGGCATCCGGTTCGTCTTCCTCAGACTTTGCATAACCCAGCTGCCAGTTGATATCCCAGGTATCCAGTTGGTGTTCACCGCCAGCCGCCACGGTCATAATGGTTTGCGTCTCGTATCTGTCTTTACTTTCACGGGCAATTTCAGAGTCTTCGCCATCGAAGGTGAAAATGTTCGCCTGACGATACTCGTTGTCAGAAAACTCGCTGTAAAGGGTGCGAAGGAAATACTGATTGTTGAAGTCCGGACGGAAATCGAAATTGACCGCAGCACCTAAACGCTCACGGGTGATGGTATAGTCACGCTGTTCCAGTTCATCATCGCCGTTGCTTTCAATATTGTCGGAACCAAAATCACGTTCAAACCATGAAAGCGCTGCGGCAACACCAAAGGATTCATTAAACTTGTGTGTCAGGCTGCCTGACAATTTCGGGCTCGTTTTATCTACCAGCTCATTGTGGCTGGCCTGCATAGTAAGTTTGGCTGTGTCCTGCTGATAATCAAAGGCACTGACACTTTTCACTTCGATGGCACCACCGATAGCGTCACCATCCATATCTGCTGTGACCGATTTTGACACTTCAAGAGTCTGAATCAGTTCTGACGGGATAACATCCAGTGCGACAGAGCGCACACCGGCTTCAGGAGAGGGGATGTTAAGTCCGTTAATGGTAACGTTATTTAAGTTAGGATCGATACCGCGGATCCCGACAAAGCGACCTTCACCCTGGTCCCGTTCAATCGACAAACCCGGTAAGCGTTGTAATGCTTCAGCGGCATTCTGATCAGGAAACTGACCAATGGCGTCAGCAGAGACAATAGATGAAATGCGATCAGATACCCGCTGCTGGTTAATGGCACTTGCCTGGCCGCTGCGTTGTCCTTTCACCAGAATATCGGCGATGGCTTTGCCATTATCAGACAGTGCAATGACAGGAGAAACAATGCCTGTTTCCGTTACATTAACCACTTCTGTGACAGGTTGCGCGCCCAGATAGCTAACCTGAAGCGTGTAGGCACCTGCGGGCAGTGAGGGAAACCGGAAGGTGCCGTCTCTGCGTGATTCGGTAATAAGATTCAATTCTTTAAGTGTGATTTGAGCTCCTGCAAAAACACGGGAGTTGTCTTCGTTTGTCAGTTGTCCGGCAATTTCTCCGGCATTCACTGACAAGGCAGCAGAAGAAAGACTGAGCGCAGCTAAACAATGAGTGGTCAATTTTGAAAGACGAAGCATGAGTGCATTCCTGAATTTATAACGTTGTGTTAAGTGACTGGCCGCTACGCTAGAAAGAGTTAATGACAATTTTGTGACCGCATGATGACAGTGACTGTCATAAATAACTGATTTTATTATTTATTATTGTAAAAAATAAAATGGTGAGCCATTTTGACCCTCCACTAACTCATTGATGTTAATAAAGTTATTGCAATGACAGGGAGTTTGGTGCAGCAAACGATCACCGGACTGTCACATTGGTGAGCCAAAATGACCCTGTTATCACAGATATAAAACGGGTAAATCATCACTTCCCCGTCTGATTTAAGGTTTTTACAGGTTATGAATGCGGTTTATCGTTACCGGCAAAGTCATCTCATTGGTGCCAGTATTGGCGCTCAGTGCATTGCATTATATTTAAGTTTTTCTCATGGACAGTTAAAGCCATTTGATCAGATTGCCTGGCTGGATGTCACCGGCGAGGGCAGCGTTATGCTGTTCGCATTTGCCTGGATTATTGCTGCTATTGCCAGCCGGCCACCCGGAAGGGTAACTACCTTGCTGGTGGCAGGCCTGAACTGTTTTGCATTTACCGCATTGCTCGATTTTCTTGATGAAATGTTCACTTATTCCGCAGCTTCAGAATGGTTAAGCATGCTGGAGTCTATGCCGGCTGCCTTTGGTATGGTGATCATGACAGCCGGATTGCTGGGCTGGCACGACGAGCAGAAAGCCCTGAACAGGCAATTGCAGCGCAGAGAGTGGGCGTTACGTAATCATGGGCAGATAGACAGCGTCACGCAACTCTATCTGGCGGATTACTGGCAGGAACGCCTCACAGACCTGAAGCAGCACGGCGGCAGAGGCAGTGCAATCATGATAGACATAAACGGCTTCTCTCGGTTTAACGAAGCCCACGGTTATGCCGAAGGTGACCGGTTTTTACAGGAAATAGCCCGCTTGCTGGTGATGCATGTGCGTGAGTCAGACCTCGTTTGCCGTTTTGCGGGAGACCGCTTCGTGATCTTAATGCCTGATACAGCACATCAGGATGCCCGCCGGATTGCCGGTGATATTCAAACGTCGGTACATTGTCTGGCATTTAAAAGCGGCGCAAATACAACGGCCTTGTTTCAGTCTGTCCGTACAGCTGTTGCAGAGTTCGATGCGCACCAAGACAGTAACAGGTTGCTGTCAGACCTTCAGGACCAGTTAAATCATCAGGATACGCAGGCAGCATGAAACAGCCGGGACATCAGTTATCTTCAGCGCCTTTGCTGAATCCGGAAGCCCGGTGCGTCAGCGCATTGCCGTTTTGCCAGACGCTGCTTAATGTGGCGTGTGCCAAAGGGGCAGATAAAAACAAGGTGCTCAGGGGAACAGGTATTTTCGACGCAGATCTCATGCAGGAGCGTGCTTTTTCGCCGCTACAGATAGCAGCCCTGATGCTGAATGCAGATAAATACGCCGGCGTGCGGGATTTTGCCTTTCAGACCGGACAGGCACTGGCAACATCACAATATAGTGGTGTCCTTAAAGCCATGGGATACAGTAAAAACCTGAGGCAGGCTTTACTGATTTTGCGTCGCTTTACATCTCACATATCGCCGTTAGTGTCGTTTGGTGTTTACCCCCGGCCGCAGGGTATAGTGATCACGCTGCGGGACAGTGCCGGCAAACATAAAGCGTTCGATGTTGCATCACTCATGGTCTGTTCCGCATTCATCGCGTTAACGAAACAATGGTGCGGTCAGAGGCTGCCACTGAGTTTTCATTTTCCGTTTTCCCGCCCCCGTCATATTGCTGAATTCGAAATGCATCTCGGACGGCGCCTGCATTTCGATTCTCCCTGTTTTTACATTACGGTAGATAACGCATCACTACGGAAACCTTTTTTGCATCATGATGGTTATTTGCTGAAAGCATCGGTTTCTCACTATAAAAAGCAATTAATCAGCGGTGTACAGCTGCCGGATTTTATCCGTAATGCAGTTATGCGTAACCCGCATCTTTGCGCTACAGACCTCGCGTCAGCGCTGGATATCAGCCCGGCAACACTGAAGCGAAGACTAAAAGCCTGTCATTGCACGTTTTCAGCACTGGTTGATGATGTACGGCGGGAACAGGCCATATTTCTGTTACAAATTTGCCGGTTATCCAACGAAGAGAGTGCGTTGCGGCTTGCCATTTCAGACCTTACAAACTTCCGGCGCGCAGTAAAACGCTGGACAGGTTTAACCCCCGGCGAATTGCGAAGCCGTTAAACAACATAATGGCTTTATGGTAGACTCTTCCTCTTTTTCGATGTCCCAGAGTAGTAAGGAAAGAGTCTTGTCTTCTGAGCCAGCCGCGCCTTCTGTTTCTTCATTATACGACCAGTTGTCATTGTGTATGCTGGCCGATCGTTTTCCTTTACGCCGTCGCATTCAAAAACTCAGCGGGTTGATTAAATCTCAGTCTGAACAGGCGGCTGACGCCATCAGTGATGTTATGCAGCGCATTGACGCGTCAAAAGCGAAACGTGCTTTACGGGCGGAGAATTTGCCGGCCATTGAATATCCGCCGTTACCTGTCAGTGATAAAAAAGAAGACATCAAACAGGCCATCGCCTCTCATCAGGTGGTCATTGTGGCGGGGGAAACCGGCTCGGGAAAAACCACCCAGCTTCCGAAGATTTGCCTGGAGTTGGGCCGGGGCGTGGACGGCATGATTGCCCATACCCAGCCAAGACGACTGGCTGCCCGCAGCGTGGCAAGCCGTATTGCTGAAGAACTGAATACGCCGTTAGGTGAAAAAGTGGGTTTCAAAATCCGCTTTTCAGACCAGGTCAGCGACAGCAGTTACGTCAAGCTGATGACCGACGGTATGTTGCTGGCAGAGATGCAGCAGGACCGCTTTTTAAATCATTACGACACCATCATTATCGACGAAGCCCACGAACGGAGTCTTAATATCGACTTCCTCCTCGGGTATCTACGTCAGTTATTAGATAAGCGTCCCGAACTTAAACTTATTATCACATCGGCGACCATCGACCCTGAACGCTTCAGCAGACATTTTAATGACGCGCCTATTGTTGAAGTAAGCGGCAGAACCTATCCGGTGGAAATTCGTTATCACGATCCTGAAGAACGGGAAGATGACAACGATCAGACTGATGCCATTGTCCGGGCCGTTGATGAACTTAAACGGGAAGCGCCCGGTGACATTCTGGTGTTTTTAAGTGGTGAGCGGGATATCCGCGATACCCAGGATGCACTGCAAAAGCAGCAATACCGGAACACTGAAATCGTCCCGTTATACGCCAGATTGTCGGCAGCAGAACAAAACCGTATTTTCCAGTCTCACAGCGGCCAGCGCATAGTGCTGGCCACCAACGTGGCGGAAACCTCGTTAACGGTGCCGGGCATTAAATACGTTATTGACCCGGGGACCGCGCGTATTTCACGTTACAGCGCCCGCAGCAAAGTGCAGCGCTTACCCATTGAACCGGTATCTCAGGCATCTGCCAATCAGCGGGCCGGACGCTGTGGCCGGGTATCAGACGGGATTTGTATCCGCTTATACAGTGAAGAAGATTATCTTGGTCGTCCGGCATTTACCGATCCGGAAATTCTGCGTACTAATCTCGCGTCTGTCATCCTGCAGATGCTGGCGCTGGGGTTGGGGGATATCGGCGCATTCCCGTTTGTTCAGCCACCGGACAGCCGCAATATAACCGATGGCTTCAGGTTGCTTGAAGAAATTCAGGCGATTAAGCGGGGTAAAGGCCAGCCAAAGTTAACGGACATGGGCCGCAAAATTGCCCGCTTACCGGTTGATCCCCGCTATGCACGAATGGTCATCGAAGCCGGGCGCACGAATGCGGTGCGGGAAGTCATGGTGATTGCTGCCGGTTTATCTATTCAGGATCCCCGTGAGCGGCCACAGGAAAAACGTCAGCAGGCAGATGAAAGGCATAATGAATACCGTGACAAAGACTCAGACTTTATCAGTTTGTTTAATTTGTGGCAGTCGTTCAGAGAACAGCAAGCTGCGCTGTCTAATAATCAGTTGCGCAAGTGGTGTAAAGCGCGGTTCATCAATTATCTGCGTATGCGTGAATGGCAGGACATTGTCAGTCAGCTTAAAAAATCTGTAGTGGAAATCGGTTTGGGGATCAGCAAGCAGGATGCTGATTTTCAGTCTGTACATCAGGCGCTTTGCAGCGGTTTGTTGTCGCACCTGGGCATGAAAGACAAAGAGCGGGAATATCTCGGCTCACGTAATTCAAAATTTATGATCTTCCCGGGCTCCGGCCTGGCAAAATCACAACCTAAGTGGATCATGGCGGCAGAGCTGGTGGAAACGTCGCGCCTGTTTGCCCGCATGAATGCGAAGATTGACCCGGCATGGGTGGAGCCTCTGGCAAAGCATGTGACCCAGTCCAGTTATTCAGAGCCTCACTGGTCTAAAAAGCGCGGCGCTGTGGTGGCTTTTGAAAAGGTCAGCCTGTTTGGCTTGCCCATCATCCCAAAGCGGGCTGTGGTTTACAGTCAGATTGATCCGCATGTGTCTCAGGATTTGTTTATCCGTCACGCGTTAATTGAAGGTGATACCAAACTGAATAACAGCGTGCTGGCAGATAACCAGGCATTGCTTGATCAGGTCGATGAACTTGAGCAGAAAACCCGCCGCCGGGACATCATGGTTGACGAAGAAGCGCTGGTGGCCTTCTATGCGCAGCGTTTACCGGTGGAAGTCAATAACGAAGCTGCG
>NZ_CFHOXV010000053.1:0-22199 GCF_984505615.1 Alteromonas sp.
TTGCCTAACTCTAAGACTAGCTTAGAGGTGAGGCGGACCATCTAATTAAACCGCCCGGAGGCGGTTTTCAATTCATACTCACCGGCGATTTATTACCACCAGGTAATGTAGAACGCTGCAGTTACCAGTGTGATTGCAATGGCTGCGATATTGAAGCCGGAGGACGTCGCAAAGCTGACTTCACCCAGTTCAATAGCATTGTCGTGGTTGCCCTTTTTCTCAGACAGAGAAATCAGCACGGCCAGACCCACACACATCAAAAATACAATGCCTACACGGTCAATGAAGGGAACGTCAGGGAAGAACATACGGCCCGCAAGGCTGAAGAAGAACGACCCCAGCGCAGCAACCAGACCACCATTTGCTGTGGTTTTCTTCCAGAACATACCCAGTGCAAACAGGGCAACTATGCCCGGCGTGAAGAAGCCGGTGAATTCCTGAATATACTGGAATGCCTGATCAAAGTTACCCAGTAGCGGTTTAGCCACCAGCATAGCAATGATTAACGACACCAGACTGACAATACGGCCCACTTTCACATAGTGATTTTGTGGTTTATCCGGATTTTTAGGCTTGTAGAAATCCATGGTGAAGATGGTAGAAACACTGTTGGTCATTGATGCCAGTGAAGACACGATAGCCGCTACCAGTGCGGCGAAGATCAAACCTTTCAGACCAACCGGCATTAATGTCATCAGAGAAGGGTAAGCCTCATCAGCACGGTTCAGATCCGGCACCAGCATGACCGCAGCAATACCCGGTAACACCACAATCAAAGGCATCAGCAGTTTAAGGAATGCCGCAAACGCGATCCCTTTCTGCGCTTCTTTAACGCTTTTAGCAGCCAGAGTACGCTGAATGATGTACTGGTTAAAGCCCCAGTAAGACAGGTTCATGATCCACATACCGCCAATCAGTACAGAGATACCCGGCAAGCTCTTATAGTGCGGATTATCTTCAGAAAGAATCATATCGAATTTTTCCGGCAGACGGTTTGTGATATCAACAAATCCCTGAATCACACCGTTACCGTCACTGATCAGGTTCAGCGCCGTGTATGACAGGAACAGACCGCCCAGCACTAACAACACTACCTGGATGATATCGGTCATGGCCACAGCCTTCAGGCCGCCGTACAGTGAATAGGCCAGTGAAAACACGCCAAGGAACAACATACCGTACATCATGTCTACGCCGGCGATGGTATTAATAGCCAGCGCACCCAGCCACAATACAGCCGTGAGGTTCACGAATACGTATACTGCCAGCCAGAATACCGCCATAACGACACGCACACGGTGGTCATAGCGCTGTTCCAGGAACTGGGGCATGGTGTAAATTTTATGCTTCAGGAAGATTGGCAGGAAGAACTTACCTACAATCAGCAACGTTATGGCTGCCATCCACTCATAAGAAGCTATGGCTAAACCGATGGTATAACCAGAGCCGGACATTCCGATGATTTGTTCAGCGGAAATGTTAGCAGCGATCAATGATGCCCCAATCGCCCACCAGGGCAGGCTTGAGCCAGCAAGGAAGTAATCATTGGTATCCTTCTCATGGCCTTTCTCCTCGCGGGAGACCCACCATGCGATCCCAATAAGCGCGATGACATATATCACAAAGACTGTGATATCCAACGTCTCAATGTTCATATTATTTCCCAACAGAATGTTATTTTTATCAGAATGTCTTATGACAGTCAGGCAAACGCCCCCTGTTCAGCCGAGCAAATGTAAATGTTTTGTTTATACCCGGTCCGCGCATAATAATGTTTATTAACGGCTTCTTCTACCTGACTCAGCAGATTTTTTGGCACCAGTGCCACAACACAACCACCGAAGCCGCCGCCGGTCATCCGCACACCACCCTGCTGTCCGATAACGTCACTGACAATTTCTACCAGTGTGTCGATAGGTTTTACCGTGATCTCAAAGTCATCCCGCATGGAGGCATGTGAGGCAGCCATCAACTCACTGACGTCAGCAGTGCGATCTTCATTGAGCGCATCAAACATAGCCAGAGTACGGATATTTTCTGTGATGATATGCCGTGCACGGCGGTATACCACGTCTGTCATTTTATCTTTCGCGGCGTCCAGCATGGCCATACCGGCTTCCCGCAGGCTTTTCACACCCAGTGCTTCTGCAGCCGCTTCACACTGCTGACGACGCACATTGTATTCGCTGTCTACCAGCCCGCGTTTCACATTAGAGTTAATGATGACAATACTGTACTTGTCGGGGATTGGCGTATGCTGAATAGCCAGAGAACGGCAATCCAGCAACATGGCAGAATCTTTCTTGCCCATGGCTGAAATTAACTGGTCCATGATGCCGCAGGAGCAACCGACAAAGGTATTCTCCGCCTTCTGGCCGAGTAACGCAGCTTCGACCCCGTTTACGTCGAGGTTGTAAAGTGCCTTGAACATTTTCACAATCGCGACTTCAAATGACGCCGACGAACTTAATCCGGCGCCTTGTGGTACGTTGCCTGTCACCACCACATCAGCCCCTTTTAAATCAGGATAACGGGTCAGCAGCACCTTACATACACCGCGAATATAGTTCGACCAGGTCGCCTCTTTGACATGCTCAATGTTATCCAGAGAGAAAGTATTACGCTGACCGTCATAATCCAGCGCTACCACATCAATAACACGGTCATTTCTGGGCGACGCCGTGATCCAGGTACCAAAGTTAATTGCTGCCGGAAATACAAAGCCTTCATTGTAGTCAGTATGTTCGCCTATCAGGTTTACCCGGCCGGGAGCCTGTACAGTGACCGCAGGGGTGCTGCCGAAAGCCGCTTCAAAAGCGGAAATAAGTTGTGCGTTATCAGTCATGGCTTCGTGCCTTTTTATAGTGAACTTCCGGTAAATCTTTTAATCGTTGCGCTGCCTGCTCCGGGGTCAGATCCCGCTGGGCTTCAGCCATCATTTCATAACCCACCATGAATTTGCGTACCGATGCAGAACGCAGTAGCGGCGGGAAGAAATGCGCATGCAGTCCCCATTCGCCATGGGCTTTATTATCGAATGGCGCACTGTGCCAGCCCATAGAGTAAGGAAAAGAAGTCTCGAACAGGTTGTCGTAACGGGTGGTAATGTTGCCAATGATTTCAGCCAGGCTCTGTTGCTGGCCGGCGGTTAAAGCAAGCAGTGAATTGGCTTCAAAACGGGGTAACAGCAGTGTTTCAAACGGCCACGCTGCCCAGTACGGTACTACAACAGCCCAGTCATCATTTTTACAGACAACCCGTTCATCAGCCTCTGTTTCACGCTTCACGTAATCAAGCAATAAACTGGTGCCGTATTTTTCGGTATACGCCGTAAAGCGGGCTTGTTTCTTTTCCGCCAGCGTAGGTAAATGATGCTGTGCCCACACCTGACCATGGGGATGGGGGTTTGAACAACCCATCAGGGCACCTTTGTTTTCAAACACCTGGACCCAGGTGTAATCTGCACCCAGTTCTTCAGTTTGTTTAACCCAGCATTTCACCACGTCAAGACGCTCTGCGTCGCTGAGCTCAGGCAGGGTTTTACTGTGGTCGGGTGAGAAACAAATAACCCGGCTGCAGCCCTGTTCAGCCTGAAAAGTGAAAAGGGGATCATCGGATGACGCATCCGGCGTATCCTGTTGCAGGGCAGCAAAATCGTTCGTGAATACATAAGTACCGGTATACGCCGGGTTCAATTCACCGTTCACGCGGGTATTGCCGGGACACAGATAGCAGGTTTCGTCGTATTGCGGACGCTCTTCATTTGAAGGCGGTTCATTCTGGCCCTGCCACGGACGCTTTGCACGGTGGGGAGACACTAACACCCACTCTCCTGTCAGCGGATTAAACCGGCGGTGAGGATGGTCGGTCGGGTCAAATGCTGTTGTCATTGCTTCTCTCATTACTCTGCTACCTTCTTGTGCCTTAAGACCGCACAAATCAGGTAAACGTTTAACCTTTTAAAATAAATCTTTCCTGTGTAATCACAGGAAAGTGGGTAATTATTGCGTTGAAAAACCGTATTTTATGCGCGTTACATGGGCTTCCCCCGGCTCAACCCAGCCCAGAGGAAACGACGGCTGATTAGGCGTATCAGGAAATGCCTGCGGTTCCAGACACAGTGCACCGTCATCGGTAAACGTTGCAGTATCACCGGATGCGCCACTCAATCCGTTGGCGCTGTAAAACTGAATGCCCGGCGTGTTAGTCCATACCGTCATCACACGGCCGCTGGTTTCATCGACAACCTGCGCTGCAGGCTCATCTTCATCCGCAGGAAAAGTATCGAGCACAAAATTATGGTCGTACCCGCTGCCCGCGCGTATTTGCGCATCATCTGCGCCGATATCCTGACCAACAGGTTTTAATTTCCTGAAATCAAAAGGTGTACCGCTGACTTCCTGTAATTCTCCGGTTGGCACAAATTCAGGTCCCACCGGGGTAAATCTGCCGGCATTAATCATCACTTTATGGGCAAGCACATCACCGCTTCCGGCCAGATTGAAGTAGCTGTGACTGGTAAGACTTAACGGCGATTTCGCCGTACTGTTAACTGTCATCGTCAGCAGCACTTCGTTGTCGTTATTCAGCGCATAGACAGCTTCAATGTGCCGTGTGCCCGGAAAACCACCTTCCCCGTCAGCGCAATCCAGCGACAGGGTTAACGTAGCAACCGTATCATTACTGTCAGTGACCACCTGCCAGCACTTTTTGTTAATACCGGCGCTGGCGCTGTGTAAATTATTTGTGCCTGAATTCTGCTCCAGTTCGTACACCGTGTCGCCAATAGCAAAACGTCCGTTTGCAATGCGGTTAGCGTAAGGCCCGACGAGTGCCCCTAAAAAAGCGCCATCTTTAACGTAGTCGTCAATGCTTTCAAAACCGGCGACAACATTTGCGAAGTTACCGTCTCTGTCTGGCGCCAGAATAGCCGTGACAATGCCGCCATAGTTGGTGATCTTCACGGTCATTCCGTTGTCATTTGTCAGGGTAAACAAGCTGACGGGTTTGTCATTTACTTGTCCGAACGGGGCTTGAGTTATCTTTGGCAAAATCACATTCTCTGAAAATTGTTTCTGTAAGCCCTACTGTGCCTGAAATCCGGTCATTCACACAACGCTTACGTTAAACATTAACACATACGCAACAAATAGGGTATACGTTTTCCCTCTTTTTGAAAAGGCTCTGTTAAAGGATTTTTGCCTTTGTGAAAGCATTCGTCAGGATTTTTTTAATGCAATCGGTTGAAATATTCATAAGATAGACGGCAAATAAATGAAAACATTTACCCTTAATCCGGTGAGCTAAGCGTGATTTGGTAGAACAATTCCGCTGAGCAAACCTGTACAAGGGCCGCACTGGCTACACAATGGCAACTATAAAAGATATCGCTACCGCCGCGGGCGTGTCGCTGGCAACTGTGTCACGGGTTATCAATAACGGCCCCAAAGTAGGCGACGCCACACGGGAACGTGTGAAAAAAATCATGGAAGAAATGGGCTACCGGCCGAATGCCAATGCCCGCGCACTGGTAACAAAGCGCAGTGCATCTTTGGGCGTTGTGATCCCCGAATTTCATGATCCCTTCTTCGCCACCCTGGCTCATGGTATTGAAACCGTTACCCGTAAACAGGAAGTCCAGATCCTGCTCAGTGCCGGTTCCATTGAGCAGTCGACAGAACGCAGGGCAATTGAAACTTTGCTGGAACACCGGGTTGAAGCCATGGTGGTGCACAGCAAAGCGTTACCGGACGAAGAGATTATTCAGTTTGCGTCTCAGATCCCGGGGTTCATGCTGATAAACCGGTATATTCCTGAAATCGCCAACCGCTGCGTCTGGCTGGATAACGAAGCCGGCGGGCAGATCATGGCTGAACACATGATAAAACAGGGTCATAGCAAACTGGCAGTAATTTCAAGCCGTTATCAAATTGCTGATCCCGCCATGCGCTTACAGGGAATACGCAATGCGATGGCAGAATTCGGCCTTTCTGTTCCCGACAGTCATATTGAATATGGTACGCCGGATCAGGAAGGAGGCGAGCAGGCTGTGCAGAATTTGCTGGCAAGGGGGATCGAGTTTACCGGCATAATGGCCTACAACGACGCCATGGCTTCCGGCGCGATGTCTATGTTGCAGGATCACAACCTGGAGATTCCCGGGCAGGTGTCTGTGATCGGATATGATGACGTTCTGCTGGCAAAATACTGTCGCCCGAAACTTACCACTCTGCGCTACCCGATAGAAATGATGGCAGCCCGCGCCGCCGAACTGGCTTTGAGCTATGCCAGCGGGAATACAAAAACATCAGAAGACACTTATAAGTACACCCCGACTATTGTTAAACGGGAATCAGTGGGACGCCCGCCTTCAAGGTAAAGATCAGTCAAGATAGGTAAAGTCGCTCGAAAGCTGCTGAAAAGGGTGAAATGATAACTCCGACAGTCACCGGATTGTGGCTGTCAGGGAAAACCTGAAGCCCTGTAACCCCATTACCAGCGTTTTCATGGTTTCCTGCTCTCCTTTGCGAGAATACCTCGGGCGCTTCATGCGCCCTTTTTTTGTGGGCTTTTTGTTTTTTCTCCGATTCCCTGACATTATGTGCTCCTGGCATCACGCGGGAAAACATCAGGAGCATTCATGGCAGAATTTGAGGAAGTCACACAGGCAGCAACAGAAGAACGTCTGGCATCACGGGGAGAAAGGTTTGCTGCGGCTGTCATTGATATAGTGATTTCGATACTCGCATCCCTTCCGTTTTTCTTCTACACAGGCCTTGAAGCCCTCGAAAACCCCGATATGACATTAGTGGTCACCGGCCTTGTTTACAGCATTCTGATTTATATCGTGATTAACGGATATCTGTTGTTTCATTTCGGTCAAACGGTAGGAAAGCGTTTTTTGAATATCCGGATAGAAGATTTACAGGACCGTCAGGCTGGTTTAGGCCGTATTCTGCTGATGCGGTTCCTGCCGGTTCAGGTTGTCACCAACATACCTTTTATTGGCGGCATACTTGGCCTTATCAACATTGCATTTATCTTCAGGAAAGACCATCGCTGTGTTCATGATCATATTGCCGGCACCCGTGTATGCCGTGTACCGGATGAACTCAGGGTTTAATTGATCCTGCGCATATCAGGGTCTGTTCAGACAGGCACAGGCAGAGTAAGCTGAGAATTCTTTCATTCTCACACGGAATAAGCCTGTGTTTGCACTGGACGCATCCCTTCATGCCTGGTTTGTATTCGGACTGATAGCCCTGGCTGCAGCAGCCATGCTCAGCAATAAAGTGCGCTACGATTTTATTGCCATCGGAGTCATTTCAGCCCTTACCCTCAGTGGCATCATGTCTGCCCGCGAGGCGGTATCCGGCTTTGGCAACAGCGTGGTTGTACTGATTGCCGGTCTGCTGGTCATCGGTGAAATGCTGGATAAAACCGGCGTAGCCAGTATCACTGGCGACATCATTCAGTCTGCCGGCAAGAAGAGCAAACACGGCCTGCTGGCCATTATTATGCTTGCCAGCGCCTTTCTGAGTGCCATCATGAGCTCTACTGCGGTGGTGGCGATTTTCATCCCTGTCATTCTCGGTATCGCAAAACGCAATCAGCTGCCTGCGTCGTCACTGTTGCTGCCCATGTCATTCGCCGCACTGGTCTCAGGAATGCTCACACTGATTGCCACGCCGCCAAATCTGGTGATCAGCGCCAGGCTCAGTGAGTCCGGCTACGCGCCGTTAGGGTTCTTTTCCTTCTCGTTACCCGGCCTGCTCATTCTTGCTGCAACCATTATTTTTGTTGTCTTTGCAGGCCGTAAATTACTGCCACAGAACGATGCTGCGCAGGTTCCGGATATCTATCACCGGAAATTGGCGCATCTGATGGAAGATTACCGCAGCGACCGCGAGATCACTGATGTGATGATAAGCGCCAAAAGCGCACTGAACGGCGTGACTGTCGGGATGAGCGGACTCTATACCGGTTACGGCATCCGCATTATCGGCATTGCCCGCCATCAAAACGGACAACATCAGTATTTCACAGCGCCCCACGCCGGTTTTGTGCTATCGGAAAAAGATATTCTTCATCTTTCAGGCGCTCCTGAGCAACTTCACATAGCCTGTACTTCACTTCAGCTACAACCGGTAACACTGTCGGCAACGCAGAAACAACAGGAAAACTGGGAGCTTGGTGCAACAGCAGTGCTTATTCACCCGAATTCCCGGCTGGCAGGGAAAACAATTAAGGATGTGCGGTTCCGCGACCGCTATCATCTGGATGTCATTGGCCTTCGCCGCAATCAGCAAGCCATACCTGCTGCAGAAGATGTGCGGCTGGTCCCGTCTGACAGCCTGCTGGTGACCGGCGCCTGGAAAAACATTAAAGCGTTGGAAGATCAGAACCACGACTTCGTTGTCCTTGAACGGGCATCAGAAGGAGATGACGTTGCACCCGCTTATAAAAAAATGCCGCTGGCACTCACTATTGTTGCCGCGATGGTGTTGATTTCGCTGTTCGATGTCATGCCACTGGTCATCGCCGTTCTGATGCTGGTAGCGGTGGCAGTAACAGGGCGGTGCTTATCTGCTGAAGAGGCTTACAGGGCGATACACTGGCAGTCTCTGGTGCTGATTGCCGGCATGCTTCCCCTTGCCACAGCCCTGGATACCAGCGGCGGAACGAAAATGATTGTCGATATGTTGATGACACTGGCGGGAGGAAAAGATCCGCAAGTACTGCTGGTGATGCTATTTTTTATCACCGTGGTACTTACCAACTTTCTTTCTAATACCGCATCAGCGGTACTGATGGCCCCGATTGCCATTACTGCTGCAGAACAGGCAGGAGTATCTCCCTATCCGCTGGCAGTGACGGTATTGTTTGCTGCCTCTGCGGCATTTCTAACCCCTGTGGCCTCCCCGGTGGTCACGCTTGTGGTTGAGCCGGGCCGTTACCGTTTTATCGATTTCATTAAGCTGGGCACACCGCTTCTTCTGATAGTTTTCGCAGTCACATACTGGTTTGTCCCTCTGGTGTTTCCCTGGCAGGGTAACTGAGCCCTTTAATCCTTTGCATTGCCGTAACGGTCGTAAATGCCGTGAATTGCGAACACAACAGGCGTTAAAGTAGGGTTCTCAACCCGCTTCCGCTAAACAGGAACAACAATGAAAAATAAAACCCTGCTGGCACTGCTAACCGGTGCCTGTTTCGCGCTTCCTCTGCAAAGTCAGGCAGTCACTGACGATCAGAAAGTCATTCTGGATTTATTACAAACCAATGCAAGACAGGACAATCTGTCTTATCAGATCATCGAATCTCTGACCACAGAAGTCGGCCCCAGACTGGCCGGGACACCCGGTTCTGAAAAGGCTGTCGTGTGGGCTCAGGACACCATGAAGCGCCTGGGTTTCGATAAAGTATGGATTGAAGAAAGCAAGGTTCCCCTGTGGACCCGCGGCGATTTAACCGCGTCAATTTCAGCCCCCTACCCCCATAAAGTCACAGCGCTGGCACTTGGCGGCAGTGTGGGAACAGACGGTAAACCCCTTGAAGCTGAAGTTGTCCGGTTTGCTACGCTGGACGCACTGAAAGCCGCCAAGCCCGGTTCTCTTGACGGCAAAATAGCCTATGTAGCTTACCGCATGGAACGCCACAAAGACGGACACGGCTACGGTAAAGCCGTTGGTGCCAGAGTAGCCGGTGCATCTATTGCAGCTGAAAAAGGCGCTGTAGCATTTCTGTTACGCTCGGTGGGCACCGATGACAACCGACTGGCTCACACCGGGGTGATGCAATACGAAGAAAACATTAAACGCATTCCTGCTGTGGCGATTTCAAATCCCGACGCAGATTTACTGGATAATATGCTGACCCGTGATGAGCCGGTCATGTTTTCCCTCAATACGTCTGCCAGCGGGCCTACGGGCCGCGTAGCGACCATCGCCAATGTTATCGGCGATGTGACCGGCAGTGAACACCCTGAAGAAGTTGTCACGCTGGGTGCGCACCTGGACAGCTGGGATGTGGGCACCGGCGCCATTGATGACGGTATCGGCATTGGCATTACGCTGGCGACAGGCCATTACATTGCTGAATTACCACAGCGTCCGGCCCGCACTGTACGGGTAATTCTGTTTGCTGCTGAAGAAATCGGACTCTATGGAGCTAAAGATTATGTTGTGCAGCATAAGAATGATATGGATAAGCACGTCATTGGCGCAGAGTGGGATTTTGGTAACGGCGCTATTTACGAACTGACTCCGGGCGTGGGCACACAGGCACTGTCTGAAGTGCGTGACTTTGCTGAATACCTTGCACCTTACGGTGTGGGAATGTCAGACAAAAACGACGCTAAGGGCCAGTCGGACATGAGCGCACTGGGCGAAGCCGGTCAGCCGGCGATTAACTTCTCTCCGGACGGCAGTGATTATTTCGACTACCACCACACTGAGAACGATACGCTGGATAAAGTTGAGCCGGAAGCACTGAAGGTAAATACCGGGATCTTCAGCGCCTTCGCATTCTGGGCTGCAACCTCAGAAACCAACTTCAGAAAATAGCCTGAAACGAAAAAGAGCGGCCATGCCGCTCTTTTGCCTGTTGCGCCGCGTAGTCTTTATCTGCCGGACTTCAGCGAGCGCACGAACATCCGGTACTGCCCTTTCACATCGGGATATGTCATAGACTTGTTGTGCTTACCGCCCGGTACAACGTAAATCCACTTATCCATGCTGGGTGACACTTCATACAACTCCCGGCTGAACGTGATCGGCGTAGTACGGTCTTTGTCTCCTACCACCAGGAAAAGCGGCTTATCAAACTGACGGATAAAATCATCGTTTTCGATAATCGCCAGTTCCGGAGACACTTTCAGAAAGGTGAATGTTTTAGTCCAGTCCGGCACCATGTTCTGCACAACATCATTCACTTTGTTAATTGCACTATCGAGCACCAGACCGTCGATGTCCCGCTTCACCGCTACATAGCTGGCGAAAATGGTCCCCATGGAAATGCCGTGTACCACCGTGGGTAAATCATTGGCGAACACTTCTTTAGCGTAATCGTAAACCAGCAGAGAATCCCGTTTGAGATTGTACATTCTTGCTCTTTTGGCCTTATCGCTGGCCCCCGTGCCCTGATAATCTACCCACAACACATTCGCCGGCAGCTTTCCAAACTCGTGCAACAGCGCTGAATTTTTACTGATGGTCATGCCATTGTCAGCAAACAATACAACGTTGACGATAGGGTCCGGATACGCCACAGCCACACCTTTAAGTGTCAACTCTTCACCATTCACGATTTCTACCGTAGTAATGGTCATCGCCGCTTCATCTTTATTCACAGCCTGACTCAGTGCAGTGGTATCAAGGCCGGACGCGGACGCATCCTGATGCAGGAAACTGGAGGAACTGACATCAATAGCACAGCCCGAAAGCTGAAAAACACATGCCAGCAAAAGAAAATTACGAACCAATCTGAACACTTAACTCTACGCTCATTTAACTATCAGGGACATTACAGCAGAATACATTACAGTAATCCGTTGCCGCCGCATAGTAATCAGGATACGGCAGCAACGGAAATCAGGATGAATACCGGAACACCTGAAACATCAGGCGTATTTTGCCAGCAGCGCCCGCGCGGCCGACGTATCAAATGCTTTGGTGATTTTCAGATAAACTGCACTTTCCTCACGGGAAGCCACCACTTCATGGACACCTTCCAGTTTATGCAGTTCAGTTTCCAGTACCGCAGGATCAACTTTATCGAATGATACCTGCATGGAAAGCCGCTTCAGCTTCATCACTTCTTTCAGGCCAAACAATATGACCATCCAGACACATGCACCAATAGCGCCTGCGAGGTAGGCGGTTTTAGGTGTCCAGATGTCAGTCACAACGCCGGACAAGACACCGCCCAGAAACGCCCCGAAGAACTGAAAGCTGGCATAAATGCCCATTGCACTGCCCTTTTGACCGGCCGGAGCAATAGTAGAGACCAGTGCCGGCAGGCTGGCTTCCAGATAATTAAACCCGGTAAAAAACAGGATGACTGCGGCAAACACGACCCACATGTGGTGGTCCTGCATATTCAGCATCAGAAAAGCGGTCATCATCAACGCTGCAGCGGTAATCACCACGGATTTCGGCGTTTGTCCCCGGCTGATCCCCATCAGCACTATCAGACCGATAATCGACACGGCTAATACCGGTAAATAAATCGTCCAGTGGCTCTCCAGTGTCATATCAAACTGAGTCAGAGTAATGGGCAATTGAACAAACAACAGGGTTATCATCATATGTAACGCCATCACGCTGATATTCAGTCGCCAGAGCTGGGGTGAAACAAACAGAGATTTGATTTCAGACACATGCGGAAGGGTATCTCCGCTGGCGCTGATACTGACATCAGGCACCACCCATTTGACCAGCGGCATACAACAAATAGCAAGCACACCGGTGACACCAAATACGCCGGACAGTCCCCAGTTCTGGGCAATTAAGGGACCGACCAGTACCGCGAGATAGAATGAGAAGCCAATGGCAATGCCAATGACAGCCATGACTTTGGCACGCTGGGTTTCCCGGCTCACGTCAGTGGCCAGCGCCATAATTGCACCGGCAATAGCACCCGCCCCCTGCAAGATGCGTCCTGCAATCATCATCACCATGCTGTCGGCTGATGCGGCAATAAAAGAGCCGGCAGCAAAAATACACAGTCCGAGCAGAATAACCGGTTTGCGGCCCCAACGGTCTGACATCATGCCCATGGGAATTTGCAGCGCTGCCTGAGTCAGTCCGTAACCACCTAT
Source organism: Alteromonas sp. (assembly GCF_984505615.1). Lineage (NCBI taxonomy): Bacteria > Pseudomonadati > Pseudomonadota > Gammaproteobacteria > Alteromonadales > Alteromonadaceae > Alteromonas > Alteromonas sp. Next base: position 12,818 of record NZ_CFHOXV010000053.1, read on the forward strand.
CGCCAGACCCACCAGCAAAGGTGAATAATCAGGGTAATCCATCGCCGCCACGGCCAGCACGGGCATGACCATAAACAGCCCCATCATGCGCAATACATATACCAGCGCCAGTGCTAATGCGGCGCGAACTTCAAGTGCGTTCAAGTGTGTTCCCGTGCTTCTCTTTCTCAGGCCGCGAAGTGTAACACAAATCCAACATTCGCCCAGTGTCTGATAATGCTCCGGGTGTGATCCCACTAATAACTTAAACGTAGTTAATGATTAATTTTCGTGCCCGTTGTGGCATACTTTCTCTTTTGGCAATTCTCAGGCTTCAATGGATAAAATCGAAATTCGCGGTGCCCGCACCCACAACCTTAAAAACATCGATTTAACCCTTCCCAGAGACAAACTTGTTGTGATTACGGGTCTGTCTGGCTCCGGTAAATCCTCATTAGCATTCGACACACTGTACGCTGAAGGTCAGCGACGTTATGTTGAATCATTGTCGGCGTATGCCCGTCAATTTTTATCAATGATGGAAAAACCGGACGTGGATCATATCGAAGGGTTGTCACCGGCCATTTCCATTGAACAGAAGTCGACATCGCATAACCCCCGCTCAACCGTTGGTACCATTACAGAAATTTATGATTACTTACGTTTAATGTTTGCGCGGGTCGGTACACCACGTTGTCCTGATCACGATGTACCGCTGGACGCCCAGACTATCAGTCAGATGGTAGATAAAGTGCTGTCTATGCCTGAAGGTACCAAGCTGATGCTGCTGGCACCGGTGATTCAGGAACGGAAAGGTGAGCACGTCAAAACATTGCAGAATCTTGCTGCGCAAGGCTTTATCCGGGCCCGCATCGACGGCGAAGTGTGTGATTTATCCGATCCACCCGAACTGGATTTGCGCAAGAAGCACACCATTGAAGTGGTGGTCGACCGGTTTAAAGTGCGGGACGATCTGCAACTTCGTCTGGCAGAGTCCTTTGAGACAGCACTGGAACTGGCTGGCGGAAATGCCAAAGTCGCTTATATGGATGAACCGGACGCGGACGAAATCATGTTCTCCGCAAATTTTGCCTGTCCCCACTGTGGTTACAGTTTAAGTGAACTGGAGCCACGGTTGTTCTCATTTAACAATCCTGCCGGTGCGTGCCCCACTTGTGACGGACTGGGAACAAGACAGTTCTTCGATCCGGTTCTGGTGGTCTCGAATGATGAACTGAGTTTATCCGGCGGCGCGATCCGTGGCTGGGATAAACGAAGCTACTACTACTTTCAGATGCTGCAAGCTGTCGCCGATGCCTACAAATTCAGCCTTACAGCGCCTTTCAGCGAGCTCTCTGACGAGGCCCGTGATGTGGTGCTGTACGGTTCGAAAGGTAAGTCACTGAATTTCAAGTACATTAACGAGCGCGGCGATGTGATGGAGCGCAAGCATCCGTTCGAAGGCATCATCCCGAATATGGAACGTCGCTACCGTGAAACTGAGTCCAATGCAGTCAGGGAAGAACTGGCTAAAAACCTGAGTCAGCAACCCTGTAACAGCTGCGGCGGAACACGACTGCGTACGGAAGCGCGAAACGTATTTATTGAAGGCACCAATCTGCCGAAAATCGCAGATATGTCTATCGCCGACGCCTTTAATTTCTTTGAAACACTGAGTTTGAGCGGGCAGAAAGCGCAGATTGCCGAGAAGATTTTGAAAGAAATTCTCGACCGCCTGGGCTTCCTGGTAAACGTAGGTCTGAATTACCTGTCTATGTCCCGCAGTGCCGACACCCTTTCAGGCGGTGAAGCACAACGTATCCGTCTGGCCAGCCAGATTGGCGCCGGACTTGTCGGCGTTATGTACGTACTCGATGAACCTTCCATCGGTCTGCACCAACGTGATAACGAACGTCTGTTGAAGACGCTCACGCACCTTCGGGATTTAGGTAACACTGTATTGGTTGTTGAGCACGATGAAGATGCTATCCGCGAGGCGGATTACATTGTTGATATCGGCCCCGGCGCTGGTGTTCATGGTGGTCAGGTCATTGCTGCCGGCACCATGCAGGACATTCTTGACAGTGAAGACTCACTTACCGGCAAATATCTGTCTGGTCGTGAGAAAATTGAAGTACCGGAAAAGCGCAACAGTGCGAAAGATGATAAATGGTTAACGCTGAAAGGTGCCTCAGGCAACAACCTGAAAGATGTAACCCTGAAGATCCCGGTTGGCGTGATGACCTGTGTTACCGGTGTATCGGGTTCAGGCAAATCGACGCTGATTAATGATACCTTCTTTAAAATTGCGCACCGCGAACTGAACAAAGCCACTACATCTGAGCCGGCTCCTTACAAAACCATGGAAGGGCTGGAAATGATGGATAAAGTGGTCGACATCGATCAGAGCCCGATTGGCCGTACGCCCCGCTCGAATCCGGCCACTTATGCAGGCATTTTTACGTCCATCCGTGAATTGTTTGCCGGTACACAGGAAGCCCGTTCACGGGGTTACAAAGTGGGCCGCTTCAGCTTTAACGTAAAAGGTGGCCGCTGTGAAGCCTGTCAGGGCGACGGTGTCATTAAGGTAGAAATGCACTTCCTGCCAGACGTATACGTGCCATGTGATGTATGTAAAGGCAAACGGTACAACCGTGAAACGCTGGAAATTCAGTATAAGGCGAAGAACATCCACGAAGTGCTGGAAATGACGGTGGAAGAGGCCAGAGAGTTCTTTGACGCCATTCCTGCCATAGCCCGTAAGCTGCAAACACTGATTGATGTAGGCTTGTCATATGTGCGTTTAGGCCAGGCTGCAACAACGCTGTCAGGTGGTGAAGCGCAACGGGTGAAGCTGGCAAAAGAATTGTCGAAGCGGGACACCGGCCAGACACTTTACATTCTGGATGAGCCGACCACCGGTCTGCATTTCCATGATATTAAACAGTTGCTGGCTGTACTGCACCGCTTGAGAGATCATGGCAACACAGTCGTGGTAATTGAACACAATCTGGATGTTATCAAAACCGCTGACTGGCTGGTCGACCTTGGCCCCGAAGGCGGTTCAGGGGGCGGTCAGATCATCGCAGAAGGTACACCGGAAGACATTGCTAAAGCGAAGCAGTCTCATACCGGCCGTTTCCTGAAGCCGATGCTGTAAAAAACAGCTTCTCTCAAAAGCGGCGTGATCCGTTAAGGACATGCCGCTTTTTTGTATCTTTCGTCTATCAGGCATCAGCCATCGCCGAACGGCACTTTCCCCTTCAGGGATCCGTGCGATAATAGTATCTGTATCCTGAAATGCTGCCTCCGGCGACACAGTAATAACGACAAGAGTGAACTATGGCTTTATCACACAAAATCACCGTAATGCTAACCCTGATCATGTCTGTCATGGCAATGCCAGCACTGGCAAACGAACCTGAAGAGGTTTACTGGGAAGATTTGGTCCCGCCGGGCTTTAACGAACTCGCTCCGCCGCCGGTTGCCAGCCACGAAAGCACCATGGCGCAATTGCAGCCCGATGCCCCTGTGGTTGAAAAGTACAATGACAAGCTGGTTAAAATTCCGGGATTTGTGGTGCCGCTTGAAGGTACTGACGAACTGACCACAGAATTTTTACTGGTTCCCTATTTCGGTGCATGTATTCACGTTCCGCCACCGGCATCCAACCAAATCGTTCATGTGACCTTTGAAAAAGGCGTCGCCATCGAAGATTTATACGACGCCATCTGGGTAACCGGCACCCTTTCTACCGAAGGTTGGAAAGGTGACATCGCCTCAGTAGGTTACCGTATGACAGGAGTCTCAGTGGCGGCGTACTGATATCACAGAATAAGCCGGATAAATTACTGCGTATAGATTTGTTCAGCGCGGTTGAACAACATCCATGAAGTGAGTATGTACTTATCATTACTCACCGGAATATTGCCCCGGTGAGTGTGAGTAAAGTGGGCGGGTGCTATGACCATTCTGCCCGCTTTTGGCTTGATACTTTTTCCCTGATAGTAAAAATCCGTTTCCCCGCCTTCTTCTACATCATTTAAGTAAAACATAAACAGCATAACGCGGTGCAGGGCATCGTTGTGTTGAAGTTGCGGATAGACTTCTGAATGCCAGTACGGGTAACCCCCTTCTGCGGCTTTATAGCGCTGGGTATTGATATCCCCGATCCTGAACAAATAATTCACCATATTGGCCAGATTCGGGCGCCCCACTTCCGCATAGTTGTCGCCGGTAAGCTTCACCGGTTGCCCGGTTTGCGGATGTCTCACTGTAAGGCCAATGGGCCCCACCAGCGCAAAGAAATACTCATCAATATACTTTAACAGTTCATTTCCCGTCTTCGTCATTACCTCTTTGTGAAAGGGTTGGAATACAGGATCCTGAGTGAAGGAAACATCTGTGCTGCGCTTTTTATCAGTATCAATCCCTCCGCCGGTTTTGCCGGGAGCAAGGTTGGCGCTGCCATCAAATGCAGCGATGATATCTTTACATAGCTCCGGTGACAGTACATCGTCTGTTACCGTAATAAAATCTGTGTCTTTTCCGTACATCGGCTAGTCCTTCAACCAATTCTGCATCTTTTCCCTTACTGCATCAGGAACAGGTTCGGCTTTTTGCGTGTTGTAATTGAAATGCACCATGGTGGTCGTTCCCGTTGCGCAGTGCTCACCCTCCTGCCAGATCTCCTGATACACATCAAAAGAACTGCTCCCCAGACGCCCTACCCATGTTTTCACGGTGACGGATTTTCCGTAATAAATTTGCTTCAGAAAGTCGACCTTGTAGCTGGCCAGAATCAGTGGCCAGGCGGTTAAGTCCAGATCTGGTACAAACAGCCGGAACAGAGGATCTCTTGCGGCTTCCAGCCATCCCACATGCACGGTGTTACCCACGTGACCAAGCCCGTCGGTTTCATAAAAGCGTACGTCAAATGTCGTTTCCATAGGTTCGGTTTTTGTCATCGTTATTCGTCCTGTCGTTGTATTGAGGAAACATACCCAGCATACCTGTTCGTCACTGCCGGCTAAAGAGCACACTGAAAACTAATATCAGTAAACCATCCGTTTCTGTACATCACAGCAGACACAAGTACCGTCAGTTTCTGTGAATGAAAAGCACCACAAATTGCGGAATTATCACGCGGATAAAGATCAATGAATCATTAAACTTTCGCCTATTAGTTCTCTTCATCAATTCCTAACAAGCTGATTTTCATAAACTAAAATAATGAGAGCGGGTCTGTCCCGCCCTTTCCATCTGCACAGGTTGATCTCAGCCATACACCGTCCCCGTAGGCATGTGGACCGTTACAGTGAAAGTTTATGCATCAGTTCACCATTCCACACTGAGTTTTTCTTTTGAATTTCACTGGCATTTATGCACCACCCTCACCACAGACCGAACAGGAGTGATCCATGGCACAAGATAAGTTGAAGCCATATCAGAAAAACGGAGAAGTTTTTAAAAGCAGCACGGCATCCCGTTCACGCCGTAACTTCCTTAAGGGCGTTGGCGTATCCGGCGTTGCCGTAGCGGCAAGTGGCTGCGCAGCCAGAAGTGCCTCAGCTCCGGTATCAGCCATTGAAGAGAATGACCCGGAAGCGCTGTCGAAAGTAGCTATCACCCTTAAGATCAACGGTGAAACCCGGAAAATGAAAGTACAACCTAATGCAGTGTTGCTGGATGTACTTCGTGACGACCTGCAACTGACTGGTACCAAGAAAGGCTGTGACCACGGTCAGTGCGGTGCCTGCAACCTGCATGTGAACGGCAAAGTCATTAACAGCTGTTTGAGTCTGGCGGTGATGCACGATGGCGATGACATCACCACCATCGAAGGATTATCAGAAAATGGTGAGATGAGTGCGGTGCAAAAAGCCTTTCACGAAAATGATGCCTTTCAGTGCGGCTACTGTACTGCCGGACAGATGATGACCGCAGATTATGTGATTCGCAGTGATGATATTCCGGCCAGTCCTGAAGCCTGGCGGGAAGCCATGAGTGGCAACATCTGCCGGTGTGGTGCGTACAAGAATATTCTTTCTGCTATGCAGCAAGCCAGCAAACACGTGTAAGGAGGCATCATGCGACAATTTTCTTATATCAGAGCAGAAAATGCTGCACAGGCAGTGAAGGCAAAGGCGACACAAGCCAATGCGTTTCTGGCCGGCGGCTCGACCCTTATTGACCTGGTGAAGCTGGATGTAATGCAGCCTGATACCCTGGTGGATATCAACAGCCTGCCCCTGTACGACATTGAAAAATTAAAAGACAGGCGGCTTAAAATTGGCGCACTGGTCACCAACAACGACCTTGCCTGGCATCCTGAGGTGAAATCGCATTACGCTGTTTTATCAGAAGCCTTGCTCTCCGGAGCTTCAACATCTTTACGTAATAAAGCCACTACCGGCGGCAACGTGATGCAAAAAGTACGCTGCCCGTACTACCGCGACGGCGTATCACCCTGTAACAAGCGGGCGCCGGGTAGCGGTTGCTCAGCCATAGAAGGCAATAACCGTTCTGTTCATGCAGTGCTGGGCACCAGCGAACACTGTATTGCCAGCCATCCGTCAGACATGTGTGTGGCGATGGCCGCCATTGGTGCCACGATTTTAGTATCCGGCCCCGAAGGAGAGAGGGAAATTCCTTTTACCGACTTTCATTTGCTACCGGGCAGCAGTCCGGACAAAGAGCACGATCTGGCCCCGGGCGAACTCATCACCCACGTAATTTTAGACAAGCCCTTGCCGGATAACCGGTCACACTACCTGAAACTGAGAGACAGAGCGTCTTATCAGTTTGCGCTGGCATCCAGTGCCGTAATTGTGTCCCTCTCGGGCTCAACCATCAGCGACGCCCGCATTGCGATGGGCGGAGTAGGTACAAAACCCTGGCGTGCCTATGAGGCAGAGCAATCGTTGAAAGGTAAAACACCGTCTCAGTCGGCGTTTGAGAAGGCAGCAGCTATCGCCTTTGCGGCAGCCAAGCCCCAGTCTCAGAACGGGTTTAAAATTCCACTGGGACAACAAGCGATTGTCCGCAGCCTTAAAACCATCACCGCGTAGGAGGACACCATGACTATTGACTTAAATGCCAGCGACATCATGGGCGCCGCCCTTCCCCGCGTTGACGGACCGGATAAGCTGACCGGACGGGCAAAATATTCTGCCGATAACCATCTGCCCGGCATGCTTTACGGCTACGGTGTGTACAGCACTATCGCTAAGGGAAAAATCACATCCCTCGATACCTCGGCGGCCAGACAAATGCCGGGAGTCGTAGATGTGTTTCACCACAACCACTTTACAGACAAGCTTTACCATGTGCCTGCGAACATGGCCAAGGGGCTTAAAGTCGATGAGAGCCGTCTGCCATTTGAAGATGACACCATCTATTATGCCGGTCAGCTTGTCGCTTATGTTGTGGCGAACAGCTTTGCGAAAGCCCGCGAAGCCGCATTGAAGGTGAAAGTCACCTATTCAGAAGCTCAATCTGTGACCTCTATAAAACAGGCCAGAACGGCAGGTGTGTCTCCCATAGAGCAGAAACCTTCAGAGAAAAGCCGTGGAGACGCAGAGGCAGCCTACACCCAATCGGCGTATAAGCATGAAGCGGTTTACACCACACCTTTTGAAACCCACAACCCTATGGAAATGCATGCCACAGCGGCGCAATGGGAAGACGGCAAACTGGTGGTTTATGAAGCCACACAAGGCGTGACATTCAGCCGTAACACCCTTGCAAGGGTATTTGGTCTGGTTCCTGAGAATGTCGTGGTGCGTACGCCGTTTTTAGGCTCAGGATTCGGTGGTAAGTTGTTTACCTGGCCCCATTGTATAGCTACAGCGGCAATCTCACGGGAAGTAGGTAAGCCGGTACATTTCATGGTCCCCAGAGCGCAGATGTTTACCACCACAGGCCACCGGTCTGCCACAGAGCAAACCTTTAAAATCAGTGCCGATGCTGAGGGTAATCTGACGTCTATGACTCAGCATACGCTTAACAGCACATCAGAAATTGATATACGGGTGGAAACCGCCGGCCGTACCGCGCCGATTTTTTATAAATGCCCCAATGTGGATATTGCCAACAGCGTAATTCAGATGAACACTGGCAGCCCTGCCGCCATGAGGGCGCCGGGTGCCGCGCCGGGCATCTTTGCGCTGGAATCAGCCATGGACGAACTGGCTGTGGCGATGAATATGGATCCGCTGACCTTACGCCGGAAAAACTTCACTGACCGTAATCAGGTAGAAGACTTACCCTGGTCTGATATCAACATCTTAGAAGCCTACGACAAAGGCGCGGCTAAATTCGGCTGGGATAAACGCAATCCGGAACCGGGTTCTATGCGCGATGGTAAAGACATCCTTGGCTGGGGTGTAGCAGCATGTGCCTGGGATGCGATGAAATCATCCAGCAAAGCCAGGGTTTCCTTCTTAGCTAATGGTAAAGTACGCGTGTCTTGTGCGGTGCAGGACATTGGTACCGGCACGTACAATGTCATGGCCCAGACCGTATCTGCCGCTACAGGCATACCGGTGGAAAAAGTAGAGGTCAAAATCGGTGATTCTGACTTAGTGGCCGGCCCGCTTTCCGGTGGCTCATGGGCAACAGCCAGTTTGCTTCCGGCAGTGAAGCAAGCCTGTGAGAATGCCATATCTGAACTGAAAACCTATGCGGTGATGGACAAGTCTCCTTTTGCCGGTGAAAGTGAAGAAGACCTTACATTTAGAAACGGGCAACTTTCTTCGCAATCAGGCACCGCGCGGTCGTTCAGCGACATCCTCAAGGCCATTAAGGCAGGAAGCGCGGAAGGCGAAGGCAGTACCGATGGCGCTATGAAAGAAGGGTATTCCAGCCGGGTATTCGGCGCTCACTTTGTGGAAATTCGCTGGGATCCTGAAATCGCCGACTTACGGGTATCCCGTGTCGTTAGTGCCATTGATGTAGGCAAAATTGTTAACCATAAGACAGCAGCTAACCAGGTTGAAGGTGCCATTGTGATGGGTATCGGCATGGCGATGTTTGAACACACCGAATATGACGAGCGGACCGGCCGCCCAATTAATAACAATATCGCGGAGTATCTGATGCCTGTTCACGGTGATATGCCTGATGAGCTGGAGGTAATATTCCTCGATAAGCCCGACTACAACTTCAGTGAAGTGGGCGCAAAGGGCCTCGGAGAAATAGGCATCACCGGCCTCGCTGCCGCAATAGCCAACGCGGTTTATCATGCAACAGGTAAACGGGTCAGGGAATTGCCCATCACCCTTGAGAAGCTGATGTAACTACAGAACAAATAAAGGCGCTAATCAGCGCCTTTTGTTTGCTTAAATTCCGCAAATCAATCTTTATGGTCATGGTCATGGTCATGGTCATGGTCATGGTCATG
>NZ_CFHOXV010000054.1:0-20749 GCF_984505615.1 Alteromonas sp.
TTGATCGTCTGTCACCCATTAACCATGAGTGGTGCACTTATTATCTGAATTCGGGGTGCCACTTTTAAGCTCTCATTCAGTTACCCTGATTCTACGTTTCCACGTGGCGCATTGCTGGAGGTTTCACTAAATGGCCAGCACCTTGAAGATATTGAGCTGGATGCGTTCAGGGGAGATGGCTTTTCCACTGATATTAAAATCAGACCTGAGTTTATCGTCAGTCAGAATGATCTCAATTTCCGCATAAGAAGCCAGCAAGCAATCACTTGCAGTGCAGGCCAACTGATGACTGAACGTCAAAACAAGGTGTTAATAGACCAGAACTCTGTTTTGAATTTAAAACTGCTACGTCTGCCAAGACCTGACAGTCTGGAGAATTTTCCGGCTCCTTTTTTTGATGAAGGAATTATGCGCCATGTTTCAATTCCGGTAGTAATTCCTGAAAATGCTGATGGAGATGTTTATGAAAGTGGTGCAATAGTCGCATCTTATTTTGGCAGCCTCGTCAGCTTCCGTTCTGTGTCTTTCCCTGTTCATCATGGCCGGATACCGGCAGAGAATTCCATTGCATTTGTTATTGGTAATCAGATCGCAGGGATTACCTTGTCACCCCTTGAAGGGCCTGAAATACGGTTGATTGCTAATCCGGTTTCACCGCTGAATAAACTTTTGCTTGTTATGGGGCGCAACAGCCGGGAATTGAAGCAGGCGTCAGAATATCTCGTCAGTGGAGCTCCACTGACCGGAAAGAGACAACTGGCCAGCGTATTAATGTTACCTCAGAGGCATGCCTATGATGCACCGAACTGGATAGATACCAGCATGCCTGTGACGCTTGGCGAATTGACAAGTAAAGAGGCTTTAACTGCAAGAGGAATTTATCACGAGGCCAACGAAGTCAATTTTCGTGCGCCACCCGATATTTTCAGATGGCGCAGTAAGCCTATAAAAATGGATGTGCATTATTTGTTTCCTGAAGGTGAGTGGCTAAACGAAAGGACTTCACGACTCAATATTACCCTCAACGGACAATATTTGACTTCCTTACCTGTAAATGCAGTGGGAGTTAAAGCATCGGTCATGCAGATGCTGGGTGACGATATTCGTCAGCAGCGCGCGATTATCGAAATACCTCCCTCGTTGTTATATGGGGAGAACAAACTCGAATTTTATTTCGATCTTCAAATTCATCCCGCAAGTGACTGCAAGAATGTAATGGACAGTAATATTGTTTCCCGTGTGCTTCCTACCTCAACCATCGATTTTTCTGATTCTGAACATTTCACTGCGTTACCGAATCTCTCCTACTTCGTCAGTTCCGGATTTCCGTTTACCAGGATGGCAGATCTTTCTGACAGTCTGGTAATGTTGCCGGAGAAGCCGGCAACTGAAGAAATAGCTACTTTTCTTGCGGTCATGGCCAGAATGGGTCAGTCCACCGGATTACCCGCTTATAAGGTCGATGTAAGACTCGGTATTACCGGCGGTGTTCATAACACGGGTAAAGATGTCCTTCTTTTTGGGTATCCTGACCAGCTCGAACCTGCGCTGGCCGGTTCTGTTTTCCATGTCGCAGATCACAAAATCTCTCTTGACGAAGGTAACCTTGTCAGTAACTGGCGGGCCATTATCGCCGGAGACTGGTCCAGAGAGCTTAAACAGGCAAAACGGCAATTAGATGCACTGGATAATTTTGCCGGAATTCTGAGTTTCTTATCACCTCAACACAGTGACAATGTGGTGGTTGTAATGACCGCCAGCCAGTCTGAGAGCTGGGCTTCTCTGGTGACGGACTTAGCCTCTTCACAAGTTGCTAAAGAGGCGATCGGCGATCTGCTTGTTTTCAATAATCAATATCTCAGAGCTTTCCATGTCGGAACCACGAGGGGAAGTGGAAATATGAGTTGGGACAAGAGCATACGCTGGTATTTTGGCAATCATGTTTTACTTCTGTTGGTGTTGATGCTCGGCGCCATATTACTTGCTGCTACTTTACTCTACCGCATATTAAGCCGTCATGCCGATCAGAGACTTTCAGGGACGAAAAAAAATGATCATGACTAAGATACCGATATTTATTTTAGCAATTACGACGTGCGTTGCAGCTATTGCTGCGGAGGATGACGCAGCTTCAGGGACAGATATTCAGCTGCTTCTGAAGCAATCAGAATTCTGGCAGAGTCAGCAACGTCAGGATATGGCAAAGGATTCTCTCAAACGAATTCTACTAACGTCTCCCGATAATATAGAGGCTTTGTACCGTCTTGCCCTGATCGCTATTCAGGAAGAAGACGAAGAAGCTGCTAATGAATTGATTGATAAGCTAGCTCAGGTTGCACCGGAACATAAGTATTTGCTGGACTTATCTATCGCACGCCAGAGCAACCTGGATTATGGTGCTTTGAAAGAAGCGCGCTTTCTGGCAGCGAATGGTGAACCGGAACGGGCAATTCAAAAATATGAAACACTTTTTACCGGAGACGTACCGCCAGCTAATCTGACAGTTGAATATTATAGCGTGCTGTCTGCAACGGATGACGGATGGGAGACGGCAAAAGACGGGCTGGCAAAGTTTGCCCGTGAAAACCCTGACAACACTTATGCAGCTGTAGCTTACGGGGAAGTCCTTACCTACCGTGAGACAAGCCGGCGGGCCGGAATTAAACTGCTTTCCAATTATGCTCAAAGAGCGCCTGAGGCAGATAAAGCATGGCGGAATGCTCTGTTATGGTTAGGTGCAACCGAAGGGGATAAGCCAATCTATGATGCCTACATGCAAACGCATTCTGATGACAACGAAGTCGCTGCATATTTTGAAGATAAAACTAAGCTGAGCGGTGCTCAGCAAGCTGCGCGTCTGAGGGCTAGAGGCTATCGCGAAATGGACTCGGGCCAATTGACGAAGGCTAAAAAGTCTTTCAGTGAGGCATTGAAACTGGATAAGAGCGATGCAGAGGCTGTGGCTGGTCTTGGTCTTGTCGAGCTGAAGTTTAACCGCTATCAGTCTGCTTCAGATTATCTGAATCAGGCCGTACGTCTGGCTCCTTCAAAAAGAGCGCAGTGGCAAAATGCGCTGGAAAGTGCGTCGTTTTACGGAGAACTTAAAGCCGTCCGTGAACAGGCAGACAAGCGCCAGTTTCAAACTGCATTAGCCCGGGTTGAGCCTCTGACCAATGCGCAAGGCACTATGCGCCGTGATGCATTGCTTTTGAAAGCTGAGTTATTACAGCGCCTGCAAAAATTGGATGCCGCTGAAACTGTTTACTCATCACTACTGAAAGGTAACACAAAAGATACTGACGCACGTGCCGGACTGGTTAACGTGTTACGTCAGCAGCAACGATGGCAGGAAGCCGGGCAAGTGGCGCAACTGTTACCTGAATCTGCTCGGGGTACACTCAGCGAAATTGCCAGTGGTCAGGCGATGACGCTACGTGAACGTGCCGCTGCAGAGCCGGATAAGGTCGCAGAAGTCACGCTGCGACGTGCGCAGGAGCTATCACCTGAAAACCCGTGGGTAAGATTAGATCTTGCCCGTTTACTAAACCGTTCCGGACGGGATATTGCTGCCTGGCTTATGGTCCAACGGGCTGCTGACAGATATGGTACAGACGACGACTTGTATGTCGCTGCCATGGTTGCGTCTGACCAGGAACGGTGGGATTCTGCTATGAAGTTGTTGCAAAAAATTCCTGCAAACCGGGTAAGTGAAGAACAAAAGGCACTGACAGAAAAGCTCTCTCTGAATGCCCGGATTGCTGAAATTGAGCGCAGGTTTGCAGCCGGAGACAGAACCGGAGCACGGGAGCTGATGCTGGATTTGTACAATCAGCCTCCTGCAAACGCGTCGGGCACTGGAAGCGTAGCGAGTTTGCTGTTTGATTATGGTGAACCGGAAATGGCGATGCAGCTTATCCGGGAATCCCAACTTGGGGACGAAACCGCGCCCGCCGGTGACTTTCTTCAGCAGATCATCGTTATGATTAAGGCTGGTGATGACACCGGTGCTGAATCTCTTCTTACCAGACTGAGCAAGCGACGTAATCTGTCACCGTCAGACTGGCAGGCGATTGAGGAAATCCGGAATGCGGTATCTGTTGCAAAAGCAGATAAATTACGGGACAAGGAAGATTTTGCTCAGGCCTATGATTTGCTCGCAGGGCGGTTGCGGATTTCACCTGAAGATGAGTCTCTGCTTCTCGCTATGGCCCGGTTGTATCAGTCTGGCGGCAAACCTTCCAAAGGGTTGGAAATTTATCAGTACGTACTGACTGAATATCCTGATAGCTTAGATGCGTTAGGTGGGATAGTCGACGCTGCAATAGCCCTTGACGAACTCGATCTGGCTTATGAAGCCATGGATGATCTGAGTAAAGAAAGAGCTCAAAAACCGGAAATTTTACTGCTGGCAGCAAAATTAGCGAGGGCTGACGGTGATATCAGCCTTGCAATTGAGTTGCTTGAAGAGTCCAGGCAGAGATTGCTGAAAACTGATGCTGCCACACCCTGGCTGGCCGGAAACACTTATGGAAACAGCTATGTAAATCCGTTTGCAGACAGTGATGAAGCTGTACTTTCTGAAAAACAAACGAGGCCGCTCTGGTTGCCTGACGGAGACGGTAATGCATCAGAGCAATACAGTTGGGATATCAAAAAGGCGAATAAACCGCTTACACTCGTGCAGCAGATAGATTTTATGCTTGCCGAAATGCAGCATGAAGATGCTACAACCGTTCAGTCAGGAATCGCTTTCAGGACACGAAGTGGTGAGAGCGGGTTGAGTAAATTAACCATGATCACTGCACCGGTGTCTGTTGATACGTCATTAGGTAGTGGCCGCATACAGCTAAAAATGACACCGACTTATCTGAACGGTGGCAACCCTGATTCGGAATTCGGCAAGATGGGAAGCGGTGCGTTTGCTGTTGCCGGGCAGGGACTGACAGAAACGCTGGACGAACTGCCTGATATATTAGATAGCATAGAAAATTCGGCTTACGCTTACGAAGAAGCAAACGCGCTTTATCAGGCAGCTCTCCTTGTTGATGATATTTCGCCGTTAACCCTCGTTCAGTATCAGTTAGATGCAGAACAGGCAGAGCGCAACTTTGAACAGGCAACGCAACAGGATCTGCTTGAGGCAATGGGATTGAATCTTGACGCTTTGACAGAGGAACAGTTGGCGTCCTTTGATGGCGTTCTGTCGGAGTTGGCTGAGATCACCAATGGCGCACTGTCCTTTGAGTCTGTTGATGCATTCCTCGAAAGCCGTGCTGAACTTGAGTCGATGATAGGCGGCTTCCGTGCTCAATTGAATAGTCTTGCTTATTTAGCGGGTAATCCGGAAGCGCAGCATGATGAAGGAGTTGCCTTTGAAGTTGAATATCTGAACAGGAATTTTTCTGCTGATATCGGGGTAACACCGCTGGGCTTTGAGAAAACCAATCTGGTAGGCGGCATCAGATGGCAGCCTCAGCTTTCAACCTACACAAGGGCTTCTCTGGAACTTGAGCGGCGTGCTGTTACAGATAGTGTGCTGAGCTATGCCGGTACAAAAGATCCTATGACAGGAGAATTTTGGGGGGCAGTCACAAAAACAGGTCTGGATCTGGGTCTTGGATTTGATAATACCTGGTCAGGCATGTACGGAAATATTGCCGGTTACCAATATAGCGGTTCCGGTGTGGAAGATAACACCGCCTTTGAAATTGCTGTTGGCGGATATCTCAGACCGTTAAAAAATGCAGAAAGTGAACTTCAGACCGGAGTGCATTTATCTTTTCAGGCATTTGAAAAAAACCTGGGTAAGTTTAGTTACGGGCATGGCGGATATTTTAGTCCCCAGGGCTATGTAGCTCTGGCGCTGCCGGTCACCTATTCCGGAGTTGGAGATAATTATGATTTCTCAGTGAGTTTTGCTCCGGGCTTTCAAAGCTTCACAGAAGATGCTGTCGCGTATTTTCCCGACGACCCTGTTCTTCAAAGTTTACTTGATTTAGCCGCTCAGGCTGGTCTTGTCAGGGAATCTGTTTATCAGGCTAACAGTAAGTCAGGCTTTGGTATGCGACTGAATCTTAAAGGGGTATATGAGTTTTCTCCTGCATTTACATTAACCGGTGATCTCGGGTTCGATAACTTTGGAAATTTCCGTGAAACTAACGCCCGCATCAATCTGAATTATTTGATGGATGCTCAGGATGACTGACAAATACGCTGGACTTTCACTATACAGAATGGCGTTTTTTCTTTTCATTACATTGCTAACAGGAACAATGTTGCCGGCCTCTGCAAACGAAGACTGGGTCGATTACAAGCAGCGGTTTATTGCCCCCGACGGTCGGGTTATGGATACCGGTAATAACAACATCAGTCACTCTGAGGGGCAGGGGTATGGCATGTTGCTGGCAGTATTTCATGACGATGAGCCCTGCTTCAGCCAGATGTGGGAATGGGCGCGTAAAAAGCTGGGATGTTACGATTTGCCACTGTTCGCCTGGAAGTACGATCCGGCTTCCACTCCCCATGTTAAAGATGACAACAATGCGACAGACGGTGATATTTTGATTGCGTGGGCATTACTACAGGCAGGCAGGAAATGGCAGAACACAAACTATCTGAATATCTCCCGTCGTATCAGACATGCAGTGTCTGACAACCTTATAAAGTACTATGCAGATCACTGGGTACTGGTCCCGGGGCTGAAAGGCTTTAGTGGTGAAGGCTATGTTGATCTTAATCTTTCTTACTGGGTGATCCCCGCGTTGCAGGATTTTGCCGCTACAGATAACCATGCAGCCTGGTCCAGAGTGATTGACAGCGGACTGGCACTCTTGTCGTTGTCAAAATTCGGCGATGCACAATTGCCTGCAGACTGGATCAGATTACAAGCTGATGGTTCTGTAATGCCTGCACCTGACTGGCCGGGCCGGTTTGGTCCTGATGCAGTCAGAATTGGATTGTATCTGGCGTGGGGCGGGTACGGGAACAATAAAAGCCTTGAGCCGGTAAAGTTATTTTGGAATGCAGCCAGAGATGTGCCACCAGCATGGATCGATCTTGAGAGTAGTCAAGTTGCACCCTATCAGGCTCCGGGAGGCGTTGTTGCTATCAGGGAATTGTTAAGTAGCAGGAGGGTGGCAACTGAATTAAACAGTAATGATGATTACTACAGTGCAAGCCTGATCATGCTGAGTAAAGTGGCTCAGAACAATTAATGTGCTTATCGAATTTAAGCTGAAAACCCGCATTCACTGCGGGTTTTTGCTTTGCAGTCTTAATACTGAGTATCAGGCGCCAATCACGCCGCACAATGCTCTTGCACCGCCACCACCGAGTTTTTCCGGCGCGTCCGAGTAGTTATCGCCGCCCTGGTGAACCATCAGTGCTTTGTCTTTTACGTCTTCCAGTGATAACCGTGGTGCCAGTACCGGATGGCTGGCATTGCCCTCATCGTCCACCAGCAGTATGGGTAAATCCCCCATGTGGCTGTTATCTGCCCAGGGATAGCCGTGCTGACCGGTTTTTTCCGGGTCCATATGACTGCCTGCTGCACCGGCGGGAACCTTCTTTCCGTCTTTCATAGCAGAATCGCATGACGGATTTTCATGCACGTGGAAGCCGTGTCCGCCGGCCTCAAGACCGGATAATGCTGGTGTAAACACCAGTCCGTATTCGCTCTCTTCAATTTTTACGGTGCCGGCTGATTCACCGGTAGCAGGGTCTTTCAAGGTAACAGTGAAAAATTCTTCGTCTTCTGCAGCAATGCTACCGGCTGCGAAAAATAATGACATAGATAAAACGAGGGCTGATTTTTTCATGAAATCTCCGTGTATATGAAATCTGAGGGCCGTTGCAGTGGAGAAGCGATTCTTGCAGTGGCTGTCAGGGTTTCTACCCGGTTAACAGGGAAGGGAGATCAGATTTTAACGGTGACAAATACAAAAAAAGCAGCCATCAGAGGCTGCTTCGCTAAAGAAAAATTCTGTTTACAGAGCGGCAATAGCTGCTTCGTAATCCGGCTCATCAGCCGTTTCAGCGACTTGCTGGGTGTAGGCCACTTTGCCTTCTTCATCAATTACCACAACGCTGCGTGACAACAGGCCTGTCAGAGGACCAGTGGTGAAAGTCACATTGTAGTCTGTACCAAAATCTGAGCGGAACGTTGAACCGGTCAGAACGTTTTCAATCCCTTCTGCGCCACAGAAACGGCCGGCAGCGAATGGCAGGTCCGCAGATACACAAATGACCACAGTGTTGTCCAGTGAAGCGGCTTTTTCATTGAATTTACGTACAGACATAGCACACGTGCCGGTATCTATGGACGGAAAGATGTTCAGTACCACTTTCTTACCTGACAAATCTGCAGAGCTTACGGTAGATAAATCGGATTTTACCAGCTCAAACGCCGGCGCAGGTGTACCAACGGCGGGTAAATCACCCAGAGTTTCTAACGGATTGCCCTGTAATGTAACTGTTGCCATGGAAGTTCCTTCATAATTGGAGTGAATGTTCATGATCTATATTGATGGAGTCAGGCGGGATTTCAACCGCTTAATCCGTAATTTATCTAATTATTTTTCTGCCTGCTTTGTAAAGCGGTTATATGCCGTATACTCAGAACGTAAAGAGATAAGTGGGGGAGCGTTGTGAGCGTTAATAGTATTATGAGTCAGCGGGTAGTGAGCGTGAAAATGGACGACAGCCTGCACACCATTAAGGAGCTGTTTGAAGCCACGGGGTTTCATCATTTACTGGTTGTCGAGGGCCGCAAACTCACCGGGATTATTTCTGACAGAGACTTGCTGAAAGCCTTGAGTCCGTTTATCGATACGATTTCAGAAAGGGCGAGAGACAGGGCGACACTGGAACGCCGGGCCCATCAAATTATGACCCGTGATGTGATTGCCGTTAAAGAACACAGTTCCGTTCTTAATGCCATCAGCACCTTCAACCGTCACCGCTTATCCTGTCTGCCGGTCATCAACGCAAAAGACGAACCTGTCGGGGTATTATCCTGGCGGGATATTCTTCGCTACATGGAAGACAAGGTTACCGCCAGGCAACAAACTTAATCTGCGGCGAACTGTTTGAGGGCGTCGCCGTCAAGTCGGTATCTTATCCACTCATCTTGTGGTTTGGCACCAATAGACTCGTAAAAATCAATAGCGGGTTGATTCCAGTCCAGCACGCTCCATTCAAACCGGCCGCAATTTTGTTCTGTTGCGATCTTTGCCAGATGTTTCAAAAGGGCTTTGCCTGCACCGCTGCCTCTGGATGCCGGTGACACATACAAATCTTCCAGGTAAATGCCGTATTGTCCCTGCCAGGTGGAATAACTGAAAAAATAAACGGCAAAGCCAACCGGGCCGTTTTCATTTTCACACAGCACGCAGTGTGCCTTTGGTTGCTCTGAAAACAGGGTATTTTCAATATGCCCTATGGTTGCTTTTACTTCATGCTCTGCTTTTTCATATACCGCCAGTTCGGTAATGAAATCGAGTATTTTCTGGCTGTCCTGCACTACTGCAGGACGGATGGTAAGTTGGCTCATCAAAGAAACTCCGTAAATTATTCCGTGCGTGGCTGGCCGGTGGATTTTCGTCCGGGCGTCACTTTCTTCGCAATCCGGACAATGTGATGAAACAGCCATTTAAAGGCATTGCCTGAATCAATAAGAATGAGATACAGACAGGGCACCAGAATAAGCGTCACCAGTGTGGCGTACATTACAGCAAATCCCAGCGCGATAGCCATAGGAATCACCAGAACAGCCTGCAGGCTTGTTTCAAAGAGAATGGGCAGTACGCCCGCAAAAGTCGTAATGGATGTGAGCGTAATGGCTCTGAAGCGGGCAGAACCCGCTTCTTCCACAGCATCCCGGGTACTGTACCCCTGGCGGCGGCGCTGGTTGACAAAATCTGTCATCACCAGAGAGTCATTAATCACAACCCCGGCGGCGGCAATCAGACCGAAGAACGACATGGTACTGAGATCATAACCGAGCAGGAAATGTCCGAATGCCGCGCCGGTGAAGCTGAACGGAATAACTGACATAATGATGAGAGGTTGACTGTAGCTCTTTAACGGCACGGCCAGCAGTATGTAAACCATAATCATAGCGGCAGTGAAAAACAGCATTTGCTGATCCTGTTGTGCCTGCTGCTCTTCAATATCACCGCCCAGTTCTGTCATGACGCCGGGGTAGGTTTTTTGCAGTTCCGGTAGCAAGTTTTCATAGATGGCTTTGATAGCCTCACCCGGTTCTACTTTCTGTTCGTCGATACTGCCCCAGATGTATACACTGCGATAGCCACTTTCACGGCGGATATAGCTGATGCCGGGGGCTTCGGTAAGCTCCGCGATGTCACCCAGCATGACTTCCTGACCGGCAGGAGTGGTAATCACACTGTATTTGAGATCGGCAAGCCGTTCCCGCTGGAGGGCAGGGTAACGCACCATGACCTTAACTTCCTCGCCGTCACGGATCACCCGCTGGGCTTCACCACCATAAAAGCTGCTGCCAATCTGCCCGGCGATGTTTTGCAGCGTCAGACCGAGATCGTAGGCTACCGGCTTCAGTGTCATCTGTACTTCTTTGCTGGCGGGATCGATGGTTGAACTGACATCAAACAAGCCGTCTTCCCGCTGAAGCATTTCAATGAAAGCCAGTCCGGCTGCATTCAGGGTTTCCAGCTCTGGTCCGAACAGCAGGAAGCCAAATTCGCCGTCATCACTGCCGCCATTGATATCATCTATGACAACCAGTGATTTCATCGCCGGAATGTCTGGCATGGCTTCACGCCAGCGTCTGGCAAGTTCGAAGGTATTAATTACCCGTTTACTTTCATCTACCAGGGGGGCAAACACTTCGCCGTTAGTACGGTCGTCGTTGAACACCAGAATATCCCGGACCATGCCATCACCACCAAACTCCTGTTTGATTTTTTCATCTTCATCGAGGATGGTTTTTTCAATGATTTTTAACGCATCGAGTACGGCGCTGTCCGGCACGTTTTCGTTCATTTCAACGCGGACTGAAGGGAAGTCGTGGGGCACTTTGCCTTGCGGTACCATGCGAATGAAATTGCCCTGAATTAAACCCATTGCCAGCATCAGCAGTGCCACAAACACCATCAGCACAGCCCAACGCCATTCAATAGCTTTAATGACGGTACGCTTGTACGGACCGTTGACAAAGCCATTAAAGCGGCTGTTAAAACGGGCGCGCCAGCTGTCCGGCTTCACCGGCTTAAAAGTGGTGTGAGCGATATGCGCCGGTAGAATAAGTTTGGATTCAATGAGACTGAACACCAGGCAACAAATCACCACCACAGCGATGTTCACCATGAAAGGTCCGTCCATACCGTCACTTAATGTGAAGGGAGCAAACACGGCAATGGTGGTCAGCACCCCGAAGGTTGCCGGTGTTGCGACACGTTTGGCACCGCGGATCACGTTATCAATGCCGCTGCCTTTGCTTTCAATTTCTGTGTAGGCACTTTCTCCGATGACGATGGCGTCATCCACCACAATCCCCAGCACCATGATGAAGGCAAACAGAGAAATAATGTTCAGACTGATACCGAGAAGCGGCATCATCATCACTGCGCCGAGAAAACAGACCGGCAGCCCCAACATGACCCAGAAGGCGAGTCTGAAGCGTAAAAAAATGGTCAGCAACAATGCAACAAGAATGGCACCCTGAAGCAGATTCTTCAGCATCATGTCCAGGCGGCCGTCGAGGTAGTAAGTCATGTCGACCATGGTTTCCAGCGACACACCTTCAGGAAATTGTTCATTTTTATGCGCAATGTAAGCTTTTACTGTTTCTGCCACTGGCACAATATTCTGTGAAGGTGTTGCTTTAACCGAAATATAGATTGCGTTTTTACCGGAATACTTGAAGTAGTATTCGCCCTCGGTGAAGGCATCGCGGATCTCTGCCACATCGCCGAGCAATACTTTGGCACCGCCGGGGCCGACTTTTACCGGGATGGCAGCAAATTCTTCGCCACGGTAGTACTGGTTCTCAACACGCACAGAGATAATGCCTGAGCGGGTTTTCAGTTGTCCGGCAGAGAGGTTTGTGGAATACGCCCTGATGGCGGTGCTGATATCACTGATAGAAAGATTGTATTTACGTAACTGATCAGGATTCACTTCAATGGCAATTTCGTCTTCGGGATAACCCACGTCGACCAGCGAAACGTTATCCAGCAGTAATAATTCATCCTCGACTTCTTTCGCCAGGACTTTCAAATCTTTAAGAGGAAGATCGCCCACAATGGGCATGTCGATAACTTGCTGTCTGAACGCCAGTTGCCGGATGTTTACCGGTTCCATGTCTGCAGGGAAGGTGGCAATACTGTCGACTTTCAGTTTAATTTTATCCAGAACGTCGCTCAGTTCTTCCTTATCGTCAATCTCCATATTGACTTCGCCACCATTGCGGTAAGCTCTTGAGATCGTACTGTTGATTTCAGAAACGTCTTTTACCGCCTCTTCAATTTTTATCAGGATCCCTTCTTCAATTTCCTGCGGAGACGCGCCCGGGTAACTCACATCAACACGGATGTAGTTAACCTCGACGTTGGGGAACATTTGTTTCTGGATGGAGGAATAAGCAGACAAACCCATGATGATAATAAAACCCATCAACAGGTTTGCAGCAACAGAGTTTCTGGCGAACCAGGCAATCACGCCGCGGTTCGTATCGTGTTCCTGATGCATAACTTCCCCTTAAATACCGGCGGAAGTGCTATTCGCATGAGCAGCAACCAGTTTGTTGCTTTGCTCAATCACTTTCACTGCCATTCCGTTAAGCGGATATTCCGGCGGGGAGGTGACAAGTTGCAGACCATCAAAATTCCCGCGAACGAAATAGAAATCGTCCTGCTCACGGACGATTTCAACAATCTCCGACTGTAATGTGGCATCTTCACTCACCAGCCAGATCCGTTTATTGTTCACCAGTTCCTGTGGAATACGGAACACATTTTCCAGTGTTTTACCGTTAAAGCTGATGTTGGCGAAACTGCCGAATTTAATCAGGGCTTTGCCGGAGCGTACACCGTAAGGGTCGTCAATACGTGCAACCAGATGACTCATTCTGGTGGACTGATCCACGATACCCAGATCGCGGTGGAGTTTGGCCGGGATAGTACGCTTGTCTACGGTTACTGTTGCGTCGAGGCCGGTGACGCTGACAGGCAAAAATGACTGGTCGAAGCCGGCAACCGGGAAGGTAATTTCAGCGGTTTCCACATTATTCAGAGTGGCAGCCACTGTACCGGGAGTTACGTAGTCACCGGTACCGATTTCACGACTGACGATCAGTGCATCGTAGGGAGCGCGTACTTCACAATTATCCAGGTCCCGCTTAGCAATGCGTAACATGGCTTCAGCAGATTTTACGGCGGCCTGTGCGCTGAGTAGCTGAGGCTTTCTTAAATACAGATCGGTCACACGACTCTTTGACATGCCAGCCGCTTCCCGCTCCGCCACGTTCGCCTGAGCCTGCTCCTGTATTAATTGTGCCTGTGCTGATGACAGGTTAGCTTCGGCTTGCAGCAATGCGGCTTCGTAAGCATCTTTCTCGATGGAAAACAGGATTTCACCACGACGGACAAGCCCGCCGGGCACAAAATCCTGATTCCAGGACGTTACTTCACCCGATACCTGAGCAGCCAGCATGGTGCTTTCAAGCGGCGTGATCTCGCCATAGGAATTAAGGGTAACCGCGTAATCTTCAGCTTGCAGCTCGCTGATTGTCACTGTCGGACGGGTATCAACTACTTCAGGTTCTTCTTCTTTATCACCCGCCGAGGCGATAAGTGTCATACCTGCAAATCCTGCAGCAAGAATGACGATTGGCAGGGCAATTTTTTTCCATTGCATGTGACGCTTCCCCAGTTTCCATCTCTGTTATTATGATACTTGTTGAATCTGCTGATTGTATTGTCTGTTTGTAACAGCGTATTTATTTTGTTTCAGCGACTGCTTTTTTTATTATTGCATAATACTGGCGCATACAACTTTATTACGACCAGTTTGTTTTGCTTTGTATAGTGCTTTATCGGCCAGAGATAACCCACGGTTAAGTGAAATTTCCTCATTTATTTCACATAAACCGAAACAGGCGGTGACCTTTATTTCTTTTTGTTCCAGCCAGATGCTGGTTTTTGCCAGCGTATTACGAATTTTTTCTGCCAGAACAGAAGCACTTTGTTCTCCGCTCTCAGGTAATACCATTAAAAACTCTTCTCCGCCCCAGCGGCAGACAATATCTTGCCTGCGCACATTTTGCCGGAGCAGGGTTGCAGTACGTTGCAACACAATATCACCGTTTCCGTGCCCGTAAGTATCGTTGATTTCCTTGAATTTATCTACATCAACCAATATGAGTGTGAATGCCGAACGGGTGCGCTGATGCCGTTTTATTTCCTGCCCCAGCAGTTGCTGCATACCTCTGCGGTTTGGCAGTGATGTCAGGGTATCGTGTAGTGCCTGTTGTTCGTATCTGTCACTGAGTTTCTGCATCAGCTCAAAGGTTCTTTCCCGACTGTACTCGTAAAATGCGGATAAAAATGTGACAGTGGCAAACGACAAGATCAGCCGGCTTTTAAAATCTGTGGAGTAGCTGGTTAACAGCAGGGCATCGTGTGGTGTGAAGAGAATAATGACAATGAGCAGCGTAAAGACTGCCATCACCATCAGACCCCGTTTAAAGCCACCGAAAAACATTGCAACGGGGGGTAATATGTAAATCCAGAGCGGACCGGTATTGTTATGCCCGCCGGTAACCACCAGGTAAGTTTCCAGCCCCATCAGGCAACCCGTCAGTAAATAAACGGATACCATCTGGCCGATTTTATTGGGGTAGGCAGCCTGAATCTGACTGGCAAGAAAAAACAACAGCGAAGCAGACAGTAAGCTGAATCCGAGCGCCCATCCACCTTTCATCAGAGAGCTTATCCCCAATACCAGTGTAATGCTGATCCCTACCAGAGCGAACAGATTGACAACCAGGATCCGGCGATTGGTTTCTTCGTCAAATTCGGGGTGACAACCACGTTTTAAAAAAAGCGATGTGGCCGGCTTAAACATTGTCCTGCTTTTGAATCGTTACGGCGCCTTATCACTTATCGCTGAAGCCAGGTCATCGACAAGCAGGCGCATAGTTGCCACAGCCTCTTCAAAGCCATCGCCCTGCATGGGGCGGCGGAAATCAAACTGATGAATTTGAGGCCGTGTATTTTCGTCCTCTTTCCAGTATTGACCTTTAATCAGCACGTTGCCATCAAATGCGGGAATAAAATCGTCGATTTTGATATGTAATCCTGACACAGGGTATTGTGGTGAATACACGGCAGCAGGTAAAACCGCCACTCCGTGGCGTTGCAGAGAGGCGGTTAAAGCCTGGCGGAGACTTTTATCCAGTGGCTCAGCCCATACATGGCGGGGGGAAAAATACACCGTAGCAGGTCCGGTTTGCATAGCCAGAGAACGCTGCTTCAGATACTCAGGTAAACTGAGTTGCTCAATGTAAACCCGTGCTGCAGCTTCAGGTTGATCTTCAGTTGTCGCCTGAGGAGAGTGCAAAACGTAATAGGTTAAGGATGCCGGTGCACTGCTGCAACCGCTCAATAACGCAGCAAAACAGGCAGCGGCGAATAACTTAGTTCTCATTAAACATTCCTTTTCCGGCTTTCGGCTGAATATCTTCTTCGCTGTTGTCCGAGAAGATTAACCCGTTAGGTTTCTGATTAAGTTGCAGCAGCAGAGGCTGAATATTCCGCAGGGTTTCCTGCATCGTATCAACGGTTTCCTGAATTTCACCTTTACTCAAACCGCCTTCGGTATAGTTTTCCAGTAGTGCAGACACGTTGATCAGCATTTCATTCAGGTTTTTATTCAGGGCTTTCGCGTCAATGTCGCCCATCAGAGTATCAAAATCACTGCTTGCCTGTTCAACCCGGTTTGATGCGGCTTTAATATCGTCGATCACATTAGTGACTTCTACAATCATGGTTTCAAGAGGTAAATTATTGAGCTTATCCAAAATTGCGTCGGCTTTTTGCGTGAGCTGAGTGAATTCGTTCGACACTGTAGGAATGACTTCAATATCGCTGATGGTTTTTACCGTCAGCGGGCTGGCATTGATGTCATGTTGTAAATCGACATAAAGTCCGCCGGTGAGCACATTTCCCATGCGCAGCGTGGCGCGTAAATCTTTGCCAATCCACTCGTGCATGGTGTCTTTAACTGCCTGCAGACTTTCCTGTGTATCCTGCTGGCGCACTTTACCCGGATAAATGCGGATAAGCACAGGAATGGGGTAATTCTGATCAAGAATATTACCGTCTATCAGATTGGCCGGATTAATTTGAGCCACTTCACCCACTTCAATACCACGATATTCCACCGGCGCGCCTTCGGTAAGCCCCCTTACGGTTTCATCTATCAGCAGTACGTAACTGGCGTACAGTTTATAGCGTGCGTTAGAGGCGGCTGCATCATCAGAGAAAATAATAAAACTGGCATTTTCATCTACCTGTCCACCTGAACTCGCGCCTTTGGGAATACCGAAAGTGACACCGTTAGCCAGCAACGTTTCCAGCGAACCGGTTTCAACTTTTACACCACTGGATTTAAGGTGCAGCTTTACGCCACTGACATTCCAGAACCGTGTATTCTGGGTGATCAGTTTATGATAGGGGGCCTGAATGAAGGCGCTGTAATACACCACACGTTCTTCAATATTAAATTCTGCTTCTTCAAATTCGCCGACTTTGAACCCCTTGTAAATGATCGGGTCGCCGGGTTTATAAGCAAACTTATCATTACTTTTCAAAGTCAGATGCAAGCCCGGTGTGCCGGGCGGTGTAGCCGGCGGGCGTTCAAGAGCAACAAAGTCAAATTTACTGCGACCGCTGTCATCGGCAGACATGGCGATGTAAGAACCTGAGAGAAGGGTATTTAAACCGGAGACTTCAGAAAAACTGATCCGTGGTGCCACCACCCAGAAATCCGTATTTTCTGTCAACAGCCGCTCAGCACTGGCATCAATGCGGGCGGTAACCAGTACGCCGTCAAGGTCCGGCTTCAGCTCAATTTTCTTCACCTGACCAACTTCAAGATCCCGAACCTTTACCGGCGTCTTGTTAATCTCAATGCCGCTGGCTGATTTCAATTCTATGGTGATTAACGGTCCCTGGTTTTTCCACTGGTACCACACCATCCATCCGCCGGTAATAATGGCAATAATCGGGATCAGCCAGACCTTTGAAACATGGGTTGTTGATTTTATTTTAGCTTCGTCTGTCATGCTTACTTCCTGTTTTGCCAAATCAGGCGGGTATCAAAAGTCATAGCTGCCACCATAGTAACAAAAACCACGCCACAAAATGCGAGGGCGGCCGGGCCGGGATAAATAGAGAGCGTGTTGCCTAACTGAACCAGTGCTACCAATACTGCCACAACGAAGACATCGATCATGGACCAGCGCCCTATGCCTTCCGTCACGCGGTAAAACCGTGTCCGGATGCGGGTACGTT
The DNA here is from genome assembly GCF_984505615.1 of Alteromonas sp. Classification (NCBI taxonomy): domain Bacteria; kingdom Pseudomonadati; phylum Pseudomonadota; class Gammaproteobacteria; order Alteromonadales; family Alteromonadaceae; genus Alteromonas; species Alteromonas sp. The sequence continues at coordinate 17,556 of NZ_CFHOXV010000054.1, forward strand.
TCTCAAGACCACGCTGCACGGTTAAATTCAGCCACGCGAGTATGATGATTTTCGCCACCGGAATAATAACGCTGGCAATCAGAATGATAATGGCCACCGGATAGTCGCCGGATTGCCACAGTGTAATAGCGCCGCCCACGATGGTACTCGGCTCATCCCGCCCGAACATTTCGGTATGCATAATGGGAAGCATATTCGCCGGAATATAAAGCAGTGCAGCGGTAAACAGTAATGCCCAGGTGCGCTGAATACTCACTGAGGCGACTGCCGGTGTCAGTGGTTTCGGTGGTGGCACTTCTCCGAAAATCCAGAACGCATAGCGGTTGACATCGAATTGAATAATACAGGCGGTCATACAGACAGAAAAGCCAATGAAAGCATAAAATGACAGGCCGATAGCAATGTCTGCCATAGAAGATATTTTGATCAGGCTGACCAGTGTGCCTACCAGAAATATTTCCGCCATGCTCCAGGGCATCAGTGCTTTCACCCAGAAAAACACATGCTTTACAAACACGGGCTTTTTATTGTGTTTGCGGCAGTGGCTTAAAATCATCATCCCGGTGAGCACGAGCCCGGGGAAAACCACGGTGGCCAGGCCGGTAATAATGGCCAGTGACAGGTAATCCTGATTCAGCAGCGCATTGAAACTGTCTGGCAGGGCTATCTGGTGCTGAATGCCACTGGCACGGAAGGATAAGAAGTTAAAGGGCAGGGAAAGGCCCAGAAAAATGAGTGCACTGATGGCAAACGCCAGTACTTTATCATTTTGATGATAACGGTAAGTCAGCAGGGTATGGCCGCATTTGGGGCATACAGCCCGTTGCCGGTGATCCAGCGAAGGTAAATGTACTACCGTCAGACATTGGTCACATTGAATTGTAGACAGCGCGTTTTCCTGCATGCCCGGCCAGATTTATCCTGTAGAAACAACCAACTTATACAATAGCATGAATTTGTTCAACATCAGCGCCTTTATCTGTAACGGAATGTCACCCGCCGTAAAAAGCAAAAAAGGTGGCACAAAAGGCCACCTTTTTTCTTACTGAAAAAATCAGTAGTTAGCGTTACCCGGCGTACGCGGGAACGGAATGACGTCACGGACGTTCTGCATGCCTGTTACATAAGCAACCAGACGCTCGAAACCCAGACCGAAACCGGAGTGAGGGACGGTGCCGTAGCGACGCAGATCACGATACCAGCTGTAATCTTCTTTGCTCAGGCCCATTTCTTCCAGGCGGCGGTCGAACACATCCAGGCGCTCTTCACGCTGTGAACCACCAATGATTTCACCGATACCCGGCGCAAGGATATCCATTGCAGCAACGGTTTTGTTGTCATCATTAATACGCATGTAAAACGCTTTAATGTCTTTCGGGTAGTTCTGCATGATAATCGGCGCACCGACATGCTCTTCTGCCAGATAGCGTTCATGCTCTGATGACAAGTCCACACCCCATTCAACCGGGAACTCGAACTCTTTACCACTGGCTTTCAGAATTTCGATGGCATCGGTGTAATCCATACGTACGAAATCAGAACTGATCAGTTTTTCCAGACGCGTAATGGCATCCTTGCTGATACGCTCAGCAAAGAAAGCCATGTCATCGGCACGTTCTTCAAGCACGGCTTTGCACACATATTTCAGCATGTCTTCTGCCAGTTGTGCCACATCGCTTAAGTCAGCGAACGCCACTTCCGGCTCAATCATCCAGAATTCCGCCAGGTGACGGGAGGTGTTGCTGTTCTCTGCACGGAATGTGGGACCAAAGGTGTATACCTTTGACATTGCTGCACAGTATGTTTCCACGTTCAGCTGACCGGATACGGTAAGGTAAGTTTCTTTACCGAAGAAATCTTCCTTATAGTCAATGTCACCTTTATCAGTGCGGGGCAGGTTCATCATATCCAGTGTGGACACGCGGAACATTTCACCGGCACCTTCTGTATCACTGGCGGTCAAAATGGGTGTGCTGATCCAGAAGTATCCACGCTCGTGGAAGAAGCGGTGAATAGCCTGCGACAGACAGTTGCGGATACGGGTAACAGCACCGATAACGTTTGTGCGCGGACGCAGATGCGCATACTCACGCAGATATTCAATTGAGTGACGTTTGGCGGCCATCGGGTAAGTATCCGGGTTTTCTACCCAACCTAAGATTTCGATACTTTTGGCTTCCAGTTCTACCGCCTGGCCCTGGCCCTGAGACGGTTTGACTTCACCTTCAACAGATAAAGAGCAACCTGCCGTCAGGCGCTGAATGTCAGCATAATTTGACAGAGAATTTAACGCGATTACCTGTACGGGATTAAAGCAACTGCCATCGTGCAGAGCGATAAAAGAAAGTCCGGCTTTTGAGTCGCGGCGAGTACGCACCCAACCTTTTACCGTCACCGTTTCGCCAACTGCGTACTTACTATCAAGCACGTCGACAACGGGCGCATGCGTCATTTGAATGTCTCCATCTTACCTGTTTGAAAAAATAATGTGTTATCAGGCGTAAAAATGCCGTAAATAACTAAAAGACACAGAAGAATTGCCGATAGTGAATGACAAAGCTAAACGCTGATAAACAACGAAAAAAACTATTAATCTTGTTATGGCATGCCAACCGGTCAGGCATGGCGGGTATCTAAAGTGTCGGTTCGTACGTATAAACGAATCGCTAGTATACTCATTCAGAAACGGGATACCAGCGAACTTTCTGCACGGAGAACTAAAATATCATGAATTCGCAACAACCGGACAGACGACGTAAGCCGAGAGATAAAGACGGTTTTTACCAATTTGTACTGACAGTCAACTCAGTTTGCTGGCTGGTGCTGATCGGGGCACTGGTGGTATTTCATTTTGCCCGTCCGGAAATGGTCACGGGCTTGCAAACATACTGGGGCATTGAAGGCCGCACAACCTGGTCTGAAGAGCATGTGGACGCGTTGATCATGTTGTTGCAATTGTGTCTGGGTATGACGTTGCTGACCATGCTGTTGCGTTCCCGCCGTAACCGTCGCCGTGAAGACAATTACGGAGTAAATTTATTTATTCTCGCGGGTATTTCAATGTTAAGTCTGTTCACCCTGAATGTCAGCGTGGCCTGATACAACGGTAACAAGCTCAACAAAAAAAGCGGCCTGTGAAGCTAATGCCAGTCAGTTAAGCTGACTGGCATTTTTCTTTTTATGGGGGTAGCGGC
>NZ_CFHOXV010000055.1:0-19718 GCF_984505615.1 Alteromonas sp.
CAGGGATGGCTGAAATCCACATACTGAGGGTCAATTTCTGCAGTATAAGGGGGAGCGAAGCTACGCCAGAAAACCCCGGAGAATTCTGCTGCATTGATTGTCAGCTTTCCTTCTTTCTCGTACTTTTTCAGTAGCTTATTGTAGGCGCCTACCGGATATTGAGGGGTGTTGGAGCGAAAGACAACTGCACCGCCAAACTCCTCGAACATCGCCTTTTCAACTTGCCAGTGTTTAACCTGTTCTGAAGCAATCTCCTGCACACTACGTTTTGGTGGCGGAGTAAATGCTGATGCCAGCTCTTTATCTTCTTCCGTCTCGGGTTCTGGCGGAGGGGTAGCGGTATCCAGACTGTCTTTAAACACTTCAACGAAACGTGCCACCAGTTCAGCGTCCGGTTCGATACCTTTAGATTCGGCATAATCCTTTAACACACCATCCACAATGATTTCGGTGAGTCTGGCCTGCTGAAATTGCGCTACGGCCATTTCTCTGGACACATTCATAGTTTTAGCCAGTGCATTGAGCTGCTTCTCTGTGGGCGATACAGAGCGCTCTGTCACTGGTTTACCCAGCAAAGTAGCCACTACATTTTGCTGAGCATGCGCAACTCCGGATAACGTTATGCTTAAAATGAATAAAAGAAAAAGTCGCTTAAACGGATACGACATGAATGCTCCTTGAAAAGAATACCGGTATGTTAAACCACGCGGTTGTCCATAAGCGTGATACACAGAATAAAAGCAAATAACAACGGTTCAAACAGTAACATAATGTAACCTTGCCGGTGATGCTAATAACTAAGTGTAACAATTCAATAAAAGCGGAAAGAAAGAAAATTGCAACAGCAATAAGACGCGATGACAATCGCCGGTGATAAATGGTGGGGGAAATAAAAAACGGTGACAGATGTCACCGTTTTTTTGAAATCAGATAGCGTTGACGTTGGCAGCTTGCAGGCCTTTTTGACCTTGCTCAACTTCAAACTCAACTCGCTGACCTTCGTTCAGGGTTTTGTACCCTTCAGAAACGATAGCACGGAAATGTACGAATACATCTTTGTCGCCGCTATCCTGAGTCAGGAATCCATAACCTTTATCTGCGTTAAACCATTTAACGGTGCCTGTAACTTTAGACATGTAGACCTCAAAACTTTCAATAAAACTGCGCCAAAGGCGCTTTACTCGTGGCCTCATTGCAACGGGATATTTGGGTCTTACATGGGATGGACAAACAACTTACAACAATTACAGGTGTAACCAGAGCGTTCAAAACATCATGGTAGAAACAAAAATAATCTCGTCTTAAAAAGACCTTAGGCTAAAACAGCCTAAAACCACTATAACAGTTGGCGGGAAAAATGATACAAAAATTCATCGCTAACAGAAAATTATCACAATTTCGTAACCGGAGTGTCAGATTCCCTTACTTACGAAGACTTAGGGTGACTGTGACGCCAGCCCTGAATCCAGCATCCCAGCCCTACTACACCGCTCAGTGCAGCGAATGACCAGTGGTGAACATATACAGGCAGAATGGCCGCCACAATGATAAACGTGGACCCGACCACCACCCAATGATTGGCCTTGGCTGTTTCCAGTTGCAAACGTGCCAGCTCCTGATGATTTCTGGCTATTTGCACAGGCATGGTTTTTACCTGCCTTAAGCTGTCATAGAGCAGATCAGGCATCTCCGGCAATTTCTCTGACCAGAAAGGCAGGTTGTCTTTTACCTTGGATAACATGGCACGGACACCTATCTGTTCTTTCATCCAGTTTTCGAGAAACGGTTTTGCTGTTTGCCACAAATCCAGTTGCGGATAGAGTTGCCGCCCTAAGCCCTCGATATAAAGTAACGTTTTTTGCAGCAAAACAAGCTGAGGCTGCACCACCATATTGAAACGCCTGGCCGTATTAAACAGCTGAAGCAGAACGTTGCCGAAAGAAATCTCTGCCAGTGGCTTCTGGAAAATAGGCTCGCACACCGTCCGGATTGCCATTTCAAATTCATCGATATTCGTATCAGCAGGTACCCAGCCGGAATCGGCATGAAGTTGCGCCACCTTGCGGTAATCACGGTTAAAAAAGGCAATAAAGTTTTCAGCAAGATAACGCTTATCTTCTCTGTTAAGCGTACCCACAATGCCAAAATCGATGGCAATATATTGCGGATTTTCGGGGTGCTCTGCAGAGACAAAAATGTTGCCGGGGTGCATGTCAGCATGGAAGAAGCTGTCACGGAACACCTGGGTGAAAAACACTTCAACACCACGTTCTGCCAGCTTTTTCATATTGGTATTTTGCGCCAGCAGGGCTTCAATATTGGAAATGGGAATACCATATATACGCTCCATGACAAGCACGTCATGACGGCAATAATCACCGTACATCTCAGGAACGTAGAGGCTCTGTGAGCCTTCAAAATTTCTGCGCAGCTGTATGCCGTTCGCCGACTCACGCATCAGATCCAGTTCATCCACAAGGGTTTTCTGGTACTCGGTAACAACCTCCACCGGACGCAGGCGCTTGCCATCAGGCAGCCACTTCTGCAGTACGCCGGCCAGGGTATAGAGCAGTTCCATATCTGCATCGATAGTTTTGCGGATCCCCGGCCGCAGTACTTTTACCACCACATGCTGACCGTTCTCTTTTAATACCGCGGCATGAACCTGGGCAATTGAAGCCGATGCAAGAGGTTGCTCGTCGAACTGACTGAACACCAGGTCCAGCTTAGGTATATTCAGACTTTTGAGCACGATAGCTGTGGCTGCGTCGCTGGAAAAGGGGGCCACTTTATCCTGTAGCCTGGCCAGCTCATTGGCGATTGCCGGTGGCAGTAAGTCCCGCCGTGTAGATAACATCTGACCGAACTTAATAAAAACCGGCCCCAGCGCCTGCAATGCCAGGGTTATCCGTTCGCCGGCAGATTTATCTTTATGTTCGTTGCTGATCCAGAAAATCAGTTTCCGCGCCAGGCGGGCATACCAGGGTAACCAGCGGGATGGAATTAGCTCATCAAGACCATGTTGCAGCAGAATTTTATTGATGAAATACAGACGACCAATACGCATGAAAAAATCCGGTTCAGGCTTTATCCGTTAGAAGGAGGGTTTTGTTCCAGTTTTGACAGCCGGGCTTCAAAACGGGCCACATCGTCTCTGAGTTCCGAGACCTGATCAGCATACCAGGTAACCGCTATACGGGGCACAGCGATATCTTTCTCTTCGGTCAGAGCATTACTGAGGCCAGCTTTCGCGTTGTTTAAAAATTGCGTGGCAGATTGCCGGGCCTTCGTTAATAACGCAAACGCTGAATGTGCCGGCACATCACCCACGTACCCTGATGCGATTTCCTCCCAGTCGATGTTCAGTTGCTGAAACAAAGCACTGGCCTGCTGGGCAATGTTAAGTTCGCCCTCAACCGACAATTTGCCGGCCTGAATAAGGCTGGTAATTTTGCTGCTTTGTTTAAGCTCAGGTAAAACATCCAGTCCGGCACGGACGCAACAGGTATGCTTATCCAGTTGCGCGACCACATCATCAAATGTACCGTTTTCACCAAGCACGTCGATGCGATGGGAGAACACCAGCGACAACGCTACCGGCGTGCCGGTAACGAATACGGTAAGCCGCTGACCGTTCAGAGGCTTTAAACGTTCTGCAGCATGCTTATCCAGCGTCAGCAGGCGGTTAAGAGCCGTTTCAACAGCGGCCGTAACCAGTGCAATGGCAGGCATTAAAACTTGAATCCCCGGTGTAACGCCACGATGCCGCCGGTCAGATTCTGATAGTCACACTGTTCGAAACCTGCTTGCTCAAACATGCCTTTCAATGTCTCCTGATCCGGATGCATGCGGATACTTTCTGCCAGATACTGATAGCTTTCTGCATCATTGGCCACAAGCTGGCCCATTTTAGGAAGAATGTGAAAGGAGTACATATCGTACAGTTTACTGAGCTGCTCAGTGGTGGGCTTAGAAAACTCAAGCACCAGTAACCGGCCCCCCGGTTTTAACACGCGGTAAATGGAATTCAGGGCGTTCTGTTTTTCCGTCACGTTACGTAAACCGAATGCCATGGTCACCACATCAAAGGTGTTATCAGGAAACGGCAATGCTTCGGCGTCGGCCTGCACATAATCGATATTGTTGACCAGACCCCGGTCACGTAATTTGTCACGGCCAACTTTCAGCATAGACAGGTTGATATCTGCCAGAGTGACCTGACCTGTGGGGCCTACAAGTCGTGAAAACTTAGCTGTCAAATCACCGGTACCACCGGCGATATCCAGCACTTTATGCCCTGTGCGGACGCCTGAACAGTCAATAGCGTGGCGCTTCCACAAACGGTGAATACCTAACGACATTAAATCATTCATCACGTCGTATTTAGCTGCCACAGAATCGAAAACATTGGCAACTAACGATGCCTTCTGTGTTTTATCAACCTGCTTATAGCCAAAATGGGTAGTGGATGTTTCCGCAGCGGTATCTGCCCGGCTCGCCGTATTATCGCTCATGGCTGTCCTGTCTTTAAATTTCAGTGTGAAGAAGTGTACCCAAAAGCGGTAACGAACGACAGTGGTTTGCCGCCGCTACGCTTATTTAGATCAAACTTTGCAGTGTTCTCCTGACGGTGAACATTAATTTCCGTTGGGGCCCCAGCTAAGTGACAATGTCTGGCTGATTTCCTGCAGCGATAACCCGCTTTCCTGCTGCCATTGAGCAAAACAGGCGTTTGCAGCTTTCAACGACTTCTGGCTGGTCAGTGAACCGTCGATGATTTCGTGCTTGCGCAGGTAATCTTCCACGTCACGGGAAAACAAAAAGGTATCAACGCCCAGCGCACGTAGCGTGTAAGGTCCGGTATTGCCGCCCAGCCGGGCGCCGTGCTTTTTCAGATACAACCAGAGCTCAGTAATACGTTCAGGACCGAAACCGGCAACAAATTCACCGAAACTACCATGATCATGTTTGATGTCCTGAATCATCATGGCATTGTCACGTACAGTCATGACTTTTTTGTAATTGCGCACAATGCGTTTGTCAGTGGCTTTCTGCTCAAGCATTTCATCGGGCATAAGCAACACTTTCTCAATATCAAAGCCAAAGAAAACGGTTTCAAAATCCGGCCATTTGGCTTCGATAACCCGCCACACGAATCCGGACTGAAATACTTTCTTTGTCATTGCCGCTAAAAAACGGTCATCAGGAATGGCTGCTACATCTTTTACTGATAAAGGCTGACTGACTAAATGAGAAGGGGCGGCAGCGCCGCCCTTTCTCTGTGCCGCCCGTTTTTGAATCTCTGAAAACGGTTCGGCAGCCATCAGGTTCTGATCCCCGAGTGACGAAGCAATGCATCTACCTGAGGCTCACGGCCCCGGAACGCAACGAAAAGTTCCATGGGCTCTTTACTGCCGCCCATCTCAAGGATGTTCTCTAAAAACGCTTTGCCTGTATCACGGTTAAAGATACCGTCTTCTTCGAACTTGCTGAATGCGTCAGCAGACAGTACTTCAGCCCACTTGTAGCTGTAATAACCTGCTGCGTAGCCACCGGCAAATATATGACCGAAGCTGTGCTGGAAACGATTGAATGAAGGCGGTGTGACCACGGCAACCTGCCCGCGCACGCTGTCGAGTACCCCCTGAACATCCACAGTTGCACCATCCTGCTGATGGATTTTGAAATCAAATAAACTGAATTCAAGCTGACGCACCATCTGCATGGCAGAGTGATAATCTCTGGCTGCCAGCATTTTATCCAGCAGTTCATCGGGTAACGGCTCACCGGTTTCATAGTGACCGGAAATAAAGGTTAACGCCTCTTCTTCCCAGCACCAGTTTTCAAGGAACTGGCTTGGCAGCTCTACGGCATCCCAGGGCACGCCATTGATACCGGAAACCCCGGCGACAGACATTTTAGTCAGCATATGATGTATGCCGTGACCAAACTCGTGGAATAAGGTAACCACTTCGTCATGGGTGAACAATGCCGGTTTGCCGCCCACAGGGCCATTAAAATTACAGGTCAGATACGCGACCGGTAATTGCAGCTCACCATCCTCTCTGTAACGGCGTACACGACATTCATCCATCCATGCGCCGCCACGCTTTTTAGCACGGGCATATAAATCAAGATAGAAACTGCCCCGCATCACATCCGCGTCATCAGTAATCGTGAAGTAGCGTACATCGTCGTGCCATACATCGATTCCCGGCTGCTCAACAATCGTCAAACCATAGAGCTGATGCACAACGCGGAACAGACCATGCAACACTTTGTCTTCGGGGAAATAAGGGCGCAGCATTTCATCAGAAATGGTGTATTTTTCCTGCTTCAGTTTTTCACTGTAGTAAGGTAAATCCCAGGCGTTCAGTGACGTAATTCCGAAACCGGATTTAGCAAACGCTTTGACTTCCTCCAGTTCTTCCTGTGCCTGCGGACGTGATTTTGCCGCGAGATCTTCCAGAAATCCTGTTACCTGATCGGTAGATTGGGCCATTTTTGTTGCCAGAGACCGCTCCGCATAGCTGCTGAACCCGAGCAGTTTTGCAATTTCAGTACGCAGGGACAGAGTCTCCTGAATGATGGCTGTGTTATCCCACTGGCCACCATTTGGCCCCTGCTCTGACGCACGGGTCGTATAGGCGCGGTACATTTCTTCCCGAAGGGCAGCATTGTCGGCATACATCATGACAGGCAGGTAAGAGGGTATATCCAGTGTGAACAACCAGCCCTGCAGATCTTTCTGATGGGCTGCCTGCTCTGCCGCAGCAAGTGCGGATTCAGGTAAGCCCGCCAGCTCTGACTCATCGGTAACATGTTTCGACCAGCCCATGGTGGCGTCCATCACATTATTACTGAACGTAGAAGAAAGCTCGCTTAAGCGGGCCTGAATGGCAGCAAAGCGTTTTTTCTCTTCAGGCGGCAGGGCGACACCGGATAAGGTAAAGTCACGGATGGTATTATCAATCAGCTTCTTACGCTGTTCATCGAGGCCGGCAAATTCGTCACTTTCTTTAAGAGATTTATAGGCATTAAACAGGCCTTCGTGCTGACCAACCCAGGTGCCGTATTCAGACAACAAAGGCAAACAGGCATCGTGGGCTTCCCGCAGTTCATCACTGCTGACCACAGAGTTCATGTGGGAGACCGGTGACCACATTTTCCCCAGGCGGTCATCAGCCTCTTCAATTTTTGCCACCACGTTGGCATAGCTAAAATCGTTACTTTCCACCACTTCGTCGATGGTGGCTTTACAATGTTCGATGGCTTTTTCAATCGCCGGCTTAATATCTTGCGGAACGATACCGGAAAAAAGCGGCAGCCCGTCAACTTGCTCAATAGCAGGGGTAGTCATAATGATCTCGCTTGTTATCTGATGTCATGTGACTTTGATTATGGTGGCTAAGTGTCACAGCAGGCAACCGCACAGACTGCCTGCTTCACTTAATAACATTTACTCAGATGTTGGGATCACACAACACAAAAACAAGCGCAGTTACATCATTGACACAAATGGTTGGGTAATCACCACTTTTTCCAGCTCATTTCTCGGTACTGCCTTGCTGAAGTAAAAGCCCTGCACCTGGTCACACCCGATAGTTTGCAGGATCCGGAGCACCTGCTCAGTTTCAACCCCTTCTGCGATGGTCTCGATATTCAGACGCTGGCAGGTTTCAATAAGGCTTTTCACCAGTTCCCGCTTATTGACCTCGTAATCGATATTGTCCACCAGCGATTTGTCTAACTTCAGTACGTCCACAGGCAGTTTCGCGAGGTACGACATAGAAGTAAAACCGGCACCAAAATCATCGATGGCGATTTTGACTCCCAGCAACTTTAATTGCCAGAGCAGGCCATTCACGTAATCACAGTTGGTAGCAATAGCGGTTTCCGTAATTTCCAATTCCAGGCATGCGGGGTCTACCGAATAGCGCTCAATTTCGTCTTTTAAGATTTGTACGATCCGGTGGTTTTGCAGCTGTTTGGCCGACACGTTCATGGAAATACGCTTGATATCAGGGCTGAAACGCATCAATTCAGAGGCACTACGTACACTCTGGCGCAACACCCACTCGCCAATCGCTTCAATCTGACCGTCGAGTTCAGCCAGACGGACAAACTCTGCAGGCGGCACCCAGCCAAGATGATGATGCTGCCAGCGCAGCAACACTTCAGCACCTTCCACCAGCCCGTTCTTCAATGTTACTTTGGGCTGAAAAGCCAGTTTAAACTGATTATTGTCGAGACCATTCTGCACATCAGCGCGAATAAATTGCTGACGCTGATAACGCTCAATGGTGCCATCGTCGAGATTGGACACGTGGCTGGAGTGCATCTCCCGTAAAATGGTAAGCTCAAGGTTCTTTATCAGTGTGTTGTAATCTACCGGCGATTTCCCGAGTACCCGGAAGCCAACGCCCACCTGGCAATACACTGCCCGCTTATCAATGCTGTATGTGCGCTGCAGTTTCCGGCGCAACATAGCACACCAGGACTCAAGTTCTTCTTCATTGGTTTCACGCATCTGAAAGGAGAACAATCCGAATTCATCACAACGTACATGACAGTTACCATCAACAGCATCTTCAATAAGCTGCCCGACCTCACTGACCAGCGCGGCCATAGTATCTTCACCATGACTGTAGGAAACGTCATCCATATTCACCAGCTTCACCGCGATAAGCGCCGCATTGGCATCAATACTGACCACATTGGGCGCTATCTGAGGCTCACCGGCATCATCGACCTGACGGGTGAGTTCTGCGATCCGTCGTTGCCAGCCATGATTCCGGCGCCCCTTAAAATACTCAAATGCCTGATCGATTTCGTTGATGAGCTGTCCGGCATTCCATGGCTTGGTAAGATATTTATTCGCCAGTCCGTTGTTCAGCAACCCCACCGCCATATCAAAATTGCTTTCTCCGCTCAGCATCAGCGTGATGGTTTGCGGATAAAACTGATTGATATATTTCAGCAATTCCGCACCGGTCATACCGGGCATTCTGTGATCTGTGAGCACCACGGCGATATTACTGTTCGCCAGTACCTTCATGGCTTCCTTGCCGTTTTGAGCCGTGTGAACGACATAACCTGAAGGGCGGATAGCCCGTTTGATTGAACTCAACACCGCAGGTTCATCATCAACAATCAGCAGCTCCAGTTTGTTCAACCTCGTTACAGCAGCATTAGAACCAGACATGAAATACCTCATTACCGGGGGCCGGGGACCCGGAGTACACGCATTGCATGTACCCGTGTGTTTAAAACAAAACGCAGACACGTGGCAGTGCTGCTTTTAGCTATAATTATACGATACCATTCCTTTTTACCGTATCTTGTATAAGTACACACTTATAAATTGGTATAATAATTACACAGAAGTAAGTTTTCTGTGATCCTGAAAATACAAACTTCATTATTTTCAGTAATTTAAAAATACAACAACTACACCAATTGTCACAAATGTCATTTACTATACTTTAGTCTTTATTGTCACTTTAAATTTTCAGTGCTATAAATAGAAAGGTCATTATTTGAGCATCTTGCGGAGCAATACTTTATGAAGACGTTAACCTCTGGCGAAATCGCATCTTACTGCGATGTGAATCTCCGAACCGTCATCCGCTGGATTGAAAGCGGAAAACTCAAGGGTTTTAAGTTACCCGGCCGGGGTAACAATCGTGTATTGGTAGACGACTTTATTGAATTTCTCGAACATCACAATATGCCGGTTCCCTCACAATTGCAGGGAGAAGCAACACCCGGCATTTTGATTGTAGACGACGAATTGCCTGTAGCAAAGTCAATCCAGCGCGTAGCGAGGCGTGCGGGCTACGACACTATGATCGCCACCGGCGGCTTTCAGGCAGGTGTCATGCTCAGCCAGCACAATCCGAGACTGATGACACTGGATTTAAGCATGCCGGGTATGGACGGCTATAGTGTTATTCAATTTACCCGTGAGCAGGCAAGATACAAGCGTCTGAAAATCATTGTCATTTCTGCCCTTGACGACAACAGCCTTGAACGGGCACTGGATCTTGGCGCTGACGCGGTACTTTCGAAGCCTTTTTCTAATCATGATCTGACAGAACTGTTAGATAAATTTATGACGGTGTAAGCCCTGTTTGCCTGAGGAGTCTGTCAATGGTGAAACGTTCTGTATTCTTGCATCCCCCGGTGTTAAGTGCGGTACTGTTTGTCGTGATGACATGTGCCTGTCTGGCATCTGAGCATGACGATACAGCGGTGACAGAACTCACAACACCTGATTTTTCTGCGATTTACACTGCAAAACTACATAAATCGGAAATACCCGGCTATTTTTATGATGGATGGCAAAAATCCGGGCAAAGCATGGCAGTAGTTAAAGAAGTAAAACACCCGATAAAAGCACCACATATCTGTGATGCATTACATTTACTCTCCCCTGCCCTGACGCGTATTGACGTTCCGACAGGATATCCGGCTTCGCCACCGGGCTTATTCTTTACCTTTCGCAGTGCGGGCTAACATGACACAACATGAAAATGGCAAAAGCGCAGATCAACTGCAGCTGGAACTGGAGCAAAAAGACAGGTTGATAGACAGCCTGCAAAAAGATCTCCGCGATGCCCAGCGACAATTGTTACAAGCAGAAAAGATGGCCTCAGTCGGTCAACTTGCCGCCGGCGTTGCGCATGAGATTAATAACCCGGTAGGTTTTGTTTCCAGCAACTTGTCCACTCTGGCTGATTACGTTCATGCTTATCAGGAAGTGATGACGCAGGTTCTTAAGCTGGCAAGTCCGGAAAACACTGAGCAGGACACGATTAAATCGAAACTGGCCAGTGCCATTGAAGAACACGATATCGAATTTATCAGCGAAGATATTCTGGCGCTGGTAGATGAGTCTGCCGAAGGGTTGGAGCGTGTCAGTGAAATTGTGCGCGGGCTGCGGTTATTCTCCCGCATAGACTCTGACGACCGGCAGTGGTCTGATATTAACCAGTGCATGCGTACCACATTGAGTATGGTAAATAACAAACTGAAATATATTTGTCAGCAGGAATTACGTCTCGAAGATATACCAAAGGTGTATATAAATGTAGGGAAAATTACTCAAATCTTTACTAACCTGTTAATAAACGCTGGTCAGGCGATTGAATCTACCGGCAAACAAGGGCAAATTATTGTTAAGTCGTGGCATGAAGATGACTATGTTCATATCAGCGTGACTGATTCCGGCTCCGGAATTAAACAGGAGCACCTCGATAAATTGTTTCATCCGTTTTTCACCACCAAGCCTGAGGGGCAAGGTACCGGACTGGGTTTATCGATTTCATTTGGCATTGCCGAAGAACATGGCGGCGAACTGAAAGTCGCCAGTAAAGAAGGAGTAGGCAGCACCTTCACATTAAGTCTGCCGACGACCGGCCCGGAAGATGAGCAGGAGCCGGAATCAGACTGCTAAAGCCGGCAGCAGCAAGCGTGGTTCACAGGAGAATACATGAGCGAGCAGACGCCCACTCAAGAGGAAAAGAAGTACACGATTCTGTTTGTCGATGATGAGCCGAATATTCTTCGGGCGCTGAAGCGTGCCCTGTTCAAAATGAACATTAACATGCTGCTGGCAGAGAGCGGCAAGAAAGCCCTTGAATTACTGGAAAGCCACACGGTTCACGTTGTGGTATCTGACATGAAGATGCCGCATATGTCAGGTGCAGAATTGCTTGAACAGGTTGCCAAATTATATCCCGACACATTCCGTGTCGTTCTCACCGGTTTCGCAGACATCGATTCAACCATAAAGGCCGTTAACCAGGGCAAAATCCACCGTTATCTTCAGAAGCCCTGGGACAATCAGGAATTAATGAATACCCTGGAAGAAGGGTTGGAGCGGGTTAAATTAAAGGATGAAAATGCCCGCCTGCAAAAACTGACAAGGCTGCAGAATAAAAAGCTTAAGGACATTAATGCCAATCTCGAACAAACGGTGATTAAGCGGACTAAACAAATCAAACTGGCGCTTCAGCGCATTGAGAAACACAATCTGGCGCTTGAGCAGGTGTTATTCAATGTGATCAGCATCAACCCTGATATAGATGGCAAGTTTGCCATTGAAGTCAGTGAGCTTGCGACCCTTTTAGCAGAGCGTGCCGGATTACCCGCAGAGGAAATTAAACTGATCCGTTATGCCAGCTTAATTTGTGAACTGGGATGTCTGGGGCTGACACCGGCGGATTATGCGCCTCCGTTTAACAAGCTGAACTACGAGCAACAAAAGAACTTTCTGTCACAAACAAAACAGGCGGCCACCATCCTGGCACCTGCCCAGCATCTGCAACCGATTTCTGACATTATCGAATTACAGTTTGAACACTGGAACGGTTCCGGTTTGTATCACAAGGTGGCAAAAGAGATCCCTGACGGTGCCCGTATTTTATCAATCAGTCGCGACTACTGGCGGTTAATCACCGGACGCCTGACTGAAAAACACATGACGCCGAACGAAGCAAAGCAGGAACTTAAGAAACACCGCAACACACGTTATGACGCAACTTATCTGGATATCCTGCTGGAATCACAGGAAATCGGATTGCCTAAGCACATAGACAATACGTTTACTGCCAACGAGCTTACCCCCGGCATGGTGCTGGCGGCCAACCTGTACAACGACAGCCATATTCTGATTTTGCCGGAAGGGCATGTATTTACCGAGTCAACGATCGCCAAACTATGTCAGTTCGAAGATGACCACGGCAAGATATTTGAAATCACGATTAAAGCTGGCCGGCTGGACGTGGGTGAATCAGAAAATCAGGCAGAACCCGAATCAATCTGACGATTCGCGGTAGAGAGGGAAAGACAGGGTAAATTCAGTCCCCTCGTTGATTGCGCTTTCCACCGACACTGTGGCGTTATGCGCCTGTAAAATTCCGTGAGAAATCGACAATCCCAGCCCCGTTCCCACTCCGGTGGGCTTGGTAGTGAAAAATGGCGAGAAAATCTTCTGCTGAGTGACCTTATCCATCCCGACGCCAGTGTCCTTCACTTTCAGAATAAGACGGTTTTCCGTACTGCTTAAGTCCAGTGATAACACGCCTCCTGCCGGCATAGCATGAGCGGCGTTTATCATCATATTAATCATCACCTGCTCAAGCTGTGAAGCATCCCCCACACAGTAAGGGGTGTCTGTGTGAACATTGACCTGAATCTGATGATGATTATCGAAACGGGTTTTAGTGAGTTTCACGCACCGCTGTATAACATCCTGCAAAGACAACGGCATCATCTTACCTTCGCCCTTCCTGGAAAACGCATATAAATCACTGACTATGTCGCGGATACGATCAATACCACTAACATTAGTTGCTACAATCTCATGGGCATCTTCTAATAGAAATGACAAATCGTATTTGGCTTCCAGTTCCTGCAACATCTCTGAGCAACCAGGTTTAGTTTTCGCCCACTGCGCGATTTCTGCAAACAGTTCTTCAAACGTTTCCACATACTGTACAAGGGTTTCAAGATTAGAGCGGATGTAACCGATTGGATTATTAATTTCGTGAGCGATGCCTGCAGTGAGTTTGCCTAACTCCGACATTTTCTCAGCCTGTACAAGCTGAGCCATTGTTTCAGCCATTCCCCGGGTCATTTCATCAATGCGGGTTTGCGTACTGTCCAGTGTGGTTTTGCGCCGGCATTGCACCATTCCATTCTGAAACCAGCTAACCAGGGGCACAAAAGCATTCAGAGCCTCATTACTTAATGGCTTTTCAAGCGCGATGATCAACCACATTTCCGGGTGACCATTGTCAGCAAGCCGCAAACAAATAAAAGGATCGTCTTCCCCGTCATAAAGAAATGTGTCATCAGGATAAGCCGCGTATCGCTTTCTTGCCCGCTCACACAACGCATCAAGTTCAGCATCATCTCCGGACCAGGCTTCTTCTTTGAATACCCGCAATGAGGAAACCAGAGACAGTTCTTCGAACCAGAAAGGCGTATAGAAGCCGCAGCGGGCCTCAAAATGATTGACCAGCAGCTCAATGTATTTGTCCAGCAGAGTGTGCAAAGAGCAGTCCAGGCACAATACACTCCCCAGTTCTTGCATGAGTATGTGTACAGATTGATTACCGTGCGTGTCATTTACCTGAGGCATACTACTCATATCCCATCGCATAACCCGTTAGACTTTATTTCCTGCTACTTCGTAGTGTAGACAGTTGTTGCATTTTGAGCGAAGAAATTATTCGTGCCAGAATAGCTATATTACTCTTAACGGGCAAATGATTATGAAAACCTTTGATTATATCTGTATTGGTGGTGGCAGCGGCGGAATCGCATCGGCCAATCGCGCAGCAAAACATGGCAAGAAAGTCGCACTCATTGAAGGCGCTGAGATTGGCGGTACCTGTGTAAACGTGGGCTGCGTGCCGAAAAAAGCCATGTGGTTCGGCGCGAACGTGGCAGAAGCCATTCATAAGTATGGCCCTGACTATGGTTTTGATGTCACCGTCAATAACTACAGCTGGGAAGTGATGGTGGCCAACCGTCAGGCGTACATTGAGCGTATCCACGCTTCCTATGATCGCGTGCTTGGTGCCAACGATATTACTGTTATTAAAGGCTTTGCAACATTCGTTGACGATCACACCATTGAAGTAAATGGCGAGCAGTACACTGCGCCGCACATTACTATTGCTGTTGGCGGCCGCCCCCGCTTTCCCGATATTCCGGGCGCGGAACATGGCATCGACTCAGACGGCTTCTTTGCCCTGCAAACACAGCCCGAACGGGCAGTAGTTGTTGGTGCTGGTTACATTGGTGTGGAACTGGCGGGCGTACTGCATTCACTGGGCACAAAAACCGATTTGGTTATCCGTCACGGCCAGCCACTTCGTCATTTCGACCCCATGATTGCTGAAACGCTCACGGAAATTATCGACAGCGAAGGCCCTGCCCTGCATAAGTTTTCAGAGATTGAAAAAGTGGAAAAGCAGGATGACGATTCACTGAAAATCACCCTTTCCACCGGTGAAATCATTGAAACCGATGTGCTTATCTGGGCCATTGGCCGGGTACCATCCAGCGACAAGTTGGCGTTGGAAACCACCGGTATCGACACTGACGATAAAGGTTTCATTAAAGTAGATAAATTCCAGAACACCACGGTAGATGGCGTGTACTGTGTGGGCGACGTTACCGGTCATGCAGAACTGACGCCGGTTGCCATTAAAGCCGGACGTTTGCTCAGTGAACGCTTGTTCAATGGCCAGAGCGATGCGCACCTGGATTACAATCTCATCCCTACCGTCGTATTCAGCCATCCGCCAATAGGCACTGTGGGAATGACAGAGCCGGAAGCAGAAGAAGCCTACGGTAAGGAAAACCTGAAGGTTTACACGTCATCGTTTGCCGCCATGTACACGGCAGTCACCAAGCACCGCCAGGCAACAAAAATGAAGCTGATTTGCGCCGGTGAAGAGGAACGGGTGGTTGGCCTGCACGGTATAGGAATGGGCATGGATGAAATTCTGCAGGGTTTTGCTGTCGCCATGAAGATGGGCGCAACCAAAGCCGATTTCGACAGCTGTATTGCGATTCACCCCACCAGCGCGGAAGAGTTTGTGACGATGACCTGACAGGTCATCTCACCAGTTCCTGCACTTAATTAGCAGGCGGCGCGCAATTCGCCGCCTGACATCACCGGAAATATCTTTTACCTATGTTATCACGGGCAGAGTTACTGAATGTTTTTGTAATATGCGCGCAAAGTGCCTCTTTCCGTGAGGCAGCGGTAAAGCTGAACATGTCGCCGCAGAGTGTATCCAGAATAATAAAAACGCTGGAGACTACATTTGGCGAGCTGCTCTTTCATCGTGATGCCAAGCAGGTGAAAATTACCAAATTTGGTGAGGCGTTGCTGGAAAGAGCAGATAAAGCCTTGTGTGCCGTGGATGAAGTCTTCAGTAACAGCGTGGATGCAGAATCGCTGTCCGGTAAGGTAACGATTGCAGCGCCAACGGAAATAGCGGGGGACCACATTTTCCCCGCTCTCATGCAGCTAAATACCACTTACCCTGATATTAATGTTTCAGTAAGAGCATCCAGTCACTACAGTCATCTCATCGATGAACAAATTGACATTGGCTTGCGGGTCGGGCCGGTAAAAGACAACCGCTTTATTGTAAAGCGGCTTAATACCATGCATTTTCATCTGGTGGCAGCACTCTCTTTGCTGGAGAAATTCGGTACGCCATCTTCAACTGACGCATTAAATGCGTTCCCCTTTGTGGATTCCATTGACGCAAAAACAGGTAAATCCTGGCCCTGGGACTTAAAATCAGACATCGAACTCAAGCCTGCCAATGTTGGCTTTCATTGCTTCAGGCGTAAAACGGGGAAAGCTGGCCCGTAAATCAGTTTCGCTGTCAAAAGTGGTATTTTCATCAATGGTGCCGGTTAAAAACCCGGTTCCCAAAGGGCCCCAGGGTACAAAACCAATGCCCAGAGATTCGCAAAGCGGGAGTACTTCCGCCTCAGGCTCTCTTGTCCACACAGAGTATTGATTTTGTATGGCGGTAACGGGATGAACAGCATGTGCTCTGCGTATCGTTGCAGCGCCTACTTCCGACAATCCGTAGTGGCGGATTTTGCCTTCGTCAATAAGCATTTTCATTGTTCCGGCTACCTCTTCAACCGGCACGGAAGGGTCTTGTCGGTGCTGATAATAAATGTCGATGTAATCCGTATTCAGACGCTTTAATGACGCTTCAACCGCCGCACGGATGGTCTCTGGTCTGGAATCAACACCGGCAATGGCATTGTTCTCAATTTTAAAACCAAACTTGGAGGCAATAATAATGCTATCGCGGGCGACTGAAGAAAAGGCCTTTCCCAACAGTGTTTCATTGGTGTAAGGGCCATAGGCTTCAGCGGTGTCGAAGAAATTAATTCCCTGATCAACGGCGGCATGCAACACATTCAACGCTTCCTGCGTTTCCGTTGCTTTACCCGTGCCGTAACTTAAATTCATTGCCCCCATGCCAATTGCCGACACCTGCGGGCCATTCTGACCTAGTTTTCTCTTTTGCATTTTTGCTCCCCGTTTCTCAGTAATACCGGACAGCACATAGTGTGCGGGGAGCAGGTCAGTTAATAAATCTCACTTTTCTGGATCTAATGTATCTAAAATCGTGATAAATGGAAGAGCCGGCTTAGTATAGAAAAGGTACATTCTGTGCCTGACATTTACTAGTCAACTCTTTTACATGTTGGTGACGCTTTATTAAGTATTTTGGCTTTTAATTCCTTACTGTACGTGCGGCTGGCCTTAAGCACCTTACCATTCGCCAGTTGCACGTTGAATTCAGAGTTGCGCAAGGCTTCCAGATGCTGAATATGCCGCAAGTTTACAATGGTGGACTTGTGGATTTGTACGAACTCATCGGGCAACGTGTCGTGCAGTAAATTCTTCAGCCGCGCCCGCATCACGTAGGTATCGCTGCAGGTATGTACGCACATGTAATCACCGGCTGCGTCCACCCAGAACACATCAGTAAATGGTACTAACGCGGTAGGCGAGCGGCCATCCTGAATAACCAGTTTTTCTTGGTCGACGTAATACCCTTCGGTAGGCACAGCACAACTATCGTTCATCACTTTGTTCGACAGTGTTGACGAGGTCATCGACTCGCGGGTTGCCAGCATGGTGGCCTTTGACGATTTCAGCGCAATATTTTCTTCTACCCGGTCAACAGCTTCCTGCAGCCGCGCCATTTTTATCGGCTTAAGCAAATAATCCACCGCCCGGACTTCAAACGCGCGAATAGCATGCTGATGATAGGCGGTAACAAAGATAATCGCGGGATAGGTTTCCGGCTGCAGTGCTTTTAGCAATTCAAAACCCGACTGGCCGGGCATCTCAATGTCGAGGAAAATCAAGTCCGGCATACACTTATTGGTAAATGCCAGTGCCTCATCCACACTGGTGGCTTCACCAATAATCTCAATGGCCGGGAATTGTGCCAGCCGTATGCGCAGGCCTTCAATGGCACTGAATTCATCATCCACCAGCAGTGCTTTAATAGGCTGCATCGCGGGCTCCTTGTTTCACCGGGAGCCAGATTTTAACCCATGCCCCACCCCCGGCGTTATTGCCGGTATCCAGTGTGGCATCACCATGATAGATAAGCTTCAAACGCTGGCGGCAATTACTCAGGCCAATGCCTGATTCACTGTCGGCTGTCTCAATCGGTGTATTTTCTGTAAAGCCTTTGCCGTTGTCTTTTACCGTGACTAACAAGCCCTGATTATGGCTTTCAAAATTTACCTTAATCACAATAGGCTGATTGGGGATCATGCCGTGTTTAAGCACATTTTCCACCAGCGGCTGTACGATAAGAGATGGGATCAGCACATCCTGACAACCTTCATCAGCCTGAATATTTACCTGCAAGCGCGACTGAAAACGGCCTTTTTCTATATCCAGATAGTTATTCAGAATGTCGATTTCCTCGGCCACCGGAATGGTCGACAGCGGGTCGGTATACAAGCTGTAGCGCAGAAAATCGCACAGCTGTTCCAGCATGGATACTGCGTGGGTGTTTTCATTTTTCAGGATCAGCGTGCAAATCGCATTGATGCTGTTAAACATAAAATGCGGGTTCAGCTGATAACGCAGCATTTTTAATTGTGCCTCGTTGGCCAGATGCAGGGCTTTGTCGGCACGTTCCCGCTCCTCCACACTGGTGAGGTAATTTTTGATGCCGTAGTAGCCCGCTGTCCAGGTTGCCAGCATAGTGAGTGACGCCGACGTCCAGGTGCCAAAATCGAACCAGGTCATCGACACCCACCACGAGCCAAACAGCGCCTGCAAGGTATACCACTTGAATTGCGTCCAAAGCAGCGCCGCCAGCAGCAGTAACACCACGTGTTTTGCCACTACATAATGTTGGGAAGCAGACGCCCGCCGGTATAGCCAGCGCAACGCCAGTGTAATGGCGATACCGCATAACGTATCCATCACCAGATGGGGTAGATGAATGCGCCAGGGCTCGTCGCTGGAAAGCTTTATCATGATTTCGGTCAGCAGGGCGTAAACGGCCCAGCCGCTCAACTGGCAAAACCAAAAGAGTTTTATTCGGGAAGGTAATTTCTGCACAAATACATCAATGTTGTTGTCGTTATTTTCGCTTGCCAATACAGCGGGCCCTCAGTCAGACCCGCCTGTCGAAGCAGTTTTTAATGGGGTATGTATTCAAGAAAATCGTAATACGCCCATGCGGTCTGATAGTAGTACTGGCCGGGGAAATAAAACGCTTCGGCGCTGTTGTCACCGTGCCAGTGATTAATCATGATTTTGGTATTATCCACCGGCCAGGCATAGGCGGGGATTTCATTATCGGCGATATAGCCATCGCCATTGTCTTTATACACCACCCGTAAGGTTTGTTCATTGCCTGATGAATCATATACGTACCAGCGAATTTGCGTTGCCGACCAGTCGAAGCCTATGGTCAGCAAATCGTTCTGGATATTCAGGCCATACTGGCCCAGCGGTACATCCTGCTCCCAACTCTGATACTGGCCACCCTGTGGCTGATAAATCACGTTGGTGTGCACCACATTGCCAAGGCCGGGCAAAAATTCAATATCAATTTCCTGCCATGCCCGGCCCGGCGAATCCCACCATGAGGTATAAGTGAAAATGGATGAAACCGTGCCTG
>NZ_CFHOXV010000056.1:0-19687 GCF_984505615.1 Alteromonas sp.
CAGCCCGTATAATGGAAGGCCAGATGAACGGTGACAACGGTGAAGAGAACCAGTTGAGTTTCGACCGCTTCCCTTTCGCCGGTTTATCAAAAACCTATAACGTTGATGCACAAACGCCAGACTCAGCGGGTACCATGACCGCAATGATGAGCGGCGTGAAAACCGATGTTGGCGTGATTGGTGTAAACGAAAATATTGTTCGCAGTGACTGCAGCACCGTTGCCGGTAATGAGCTGGTAACGGCGCTGGAACTGGCGGAACTGGCCGGTAAATCTACCGGTATCGTGTCTACTGCACGTATCACTCACGCTACACCTGCAGCAACTTACGCCAAATCAGCTGACCGTAACTGGGAAGATGATGGCGACATGCCTGCTGAAGCCATCTCTGCTGGTTGTACCGATATTGCTGCGCAGCTGGTTGGTTTTGAAGCTGCCACAGAAGCACGTTTCGGTGCTGACATTGACGGTATCGAAGTCGTTATGGGCGGCGGCCGCCGTTCATTCCTGCCTAAAGACGCTGCATTTAACAGCCCTGACGCTGTCAGCGCTGTTGAAGGTGACCGTACTGACGGACGTGATCTGACCGCAGAATGGTCTGCGCAATATCCTAATGGTGTTTACCTGTACGATCAGGCCGGTTTTGACGGACTCGACACAGAAACCACTGAGCGTGTTTTCGGCCTGTTCAATGAATCGCACATGCAATACGACGCAGACCGCGTTAACGATGTAGCCGGTGAACCGTCAATCAGCGAAATGACAGAAGCTGCGATTAAAATTCTGGATAATAACGATGACGGCTTCTTCCTGATGGTGGAATCCGGTCGTATTGACCATGCCCACCACGCCGGTAACGCTTACGGTGCACTGACCGATACGATTGCCCTTGCAGATGCTGTAGCTGTAGCTGATGAGTTAACGGATGACGAAGATACATTAATCATCGTCACTGCCGACCACGGTCACGTATTTACCATCGCCGGTTATCCAAAACGGGGTAATCCGATTTTGGGCAAAGTGGTTAACGTAGGCGCAGACGAAGCAGCAACTGCAGCTGACGGTATGCCATACACCACGGTTGGTTATATGAACGGTAACGGCTTCCGTGACCTTGGTACCGAAACCGATGCTGACGAAATCTACAACTATGATGTCAACGCCGGCCGTCAGGATCTGGCAGATGTTGATACCACTGCTGCCGGTTTCCACCAGGAGTCTTTAATCCCGCTTTCATCTGAAACTCACTCCGGTGAAGACGTTGGCATATATGCAAAAGGTCCTGGCGCATTCCTCGTCAACAGCACTAACGAGCAAAGCGTTATCTTCCATGTGATGGATTTTGCCGGAAGTCTGATTGATGACGCAGAAGCGGCCATCGAGTAACAATAAGCTCTGAATACAGGGACGTCCGTCTGGCCGTCCCTTTTTTGCTGGTAATAAATAATGAAACAATCTCACACTCTTCTCTGCGGACTGCTCTTATCCGCATCCACTCTGTTTACTTCAGCGGTAACTGCCGCAACGTCTGAAGAACCGGTTCAGTGTGATGCTGAAAAGAACTGGGTGAAAGCAGACTATACCCTTACTGAGACGACCAACGACAAAGTTCGAAGCCGTTCACTGACCTTATGGCGAAAACCGGATGTGGTAGCGCACCAGTATCCTGCCAGCGACATCACGCAGGTTTGGGAGCATGTGCATGAACGGGTAAAACAAACGCGCTTTTTTGATGCTCACAAACGGGGCATTGAATATCAGCCGGGCGAAAATATTCATGGCCGCGTTGATAACGACTGGGAATACCGCAATCAGCTGGTTAAGCAGGCCTTTATCGACGGGCTGGAGAAACAGGATTCACAAGGGTCAGGCTGCGATATCCGTACACGTTATACTGCCGGCAGTGAAAACGGGCATATCGAACTGGTTTGGGCAGACAAACTGCAACTGATTGTCTCGTTCACTGTGACTCAAGGCGAACAGAAAATGCACTGGCAACAGCAATCGCTGTCTCATGAACAGGCAGACATCAACGCATTTTTTGCAAGTCGCTACGGATATCAGACAACTGATTATGCCGATATTGGCGATGATCATACCGATCCGTTTCTCACCAACATGGTACACCAGGGCTTTATAGAAGCCGGTGCCAGTGGTTTTTACAATGCCAGCGGTGAAGCCCTTGAGGGATCTCACCTGCACTAAAGATCGTTGTAAACTCCTCGCAATTTGATAAGAATGTGTTATAAAAAATAGCAATCAGGATTCATCAAGGATGGTGAAAAAATGTCCACATTCTTCTTTCATGATGCCAACTTTCTGTTCAGTGCAGCAGTTGGCATTGTCATCTTACTGTTCATTATTGAATTACTCGGCATGGCGCTGGGGATCAGTTTATTAGGCATTTTCGACGATATGCCTGAACCCGACCTTGGCGGTGGTGAGTCTGTGTCAGGACTGGCCGCCCTTACCAACTGGCTGTCGCTGGACAAATTACCGGTGATGATCTGGTTCATTCTGCTTCTTACCCTTTTCGGACTCACCGGCTACATACTGAATCTGTCTTACGCCAGCTTTCTGGGCGGACGCTTCTTACCGCCGGCGGCTGGTGTTCCAATCGCTATTTTCGTTTCCCTGCCCCTCACCGGCCGGCTTGGCAGCGCACTGGCAGGCCTGTTACCAAAAAATGAAAGCAGTGCCATCGACAATGATGAATTTGTTGGCGCTGTAGGAGAAATCACAATAGGCGTTGCCCGTAATGGCAGTCCGGCGGAAGCGAAATTTACTGACCGTTACCGCCAGGTTCACTATGTACTGGTTGAGCCTTTTGAAAGTGATGAAACCTTCACCCGCGGAGAAAAAATCATCCTCGTAAAGAAAAGCCTGCATAGTTGGCTTGCTACCCGATATAAATAACCCTGCAGCAATAAGGAAGTTGTAAATATGGAAACCTACTCTGCTAATAATCTGCCCGCCGTTCTCATTATCGGGCTTGTTGTCGTTATCGCCCTGCTGGCCATTGGTCTTATTTTCGCCAAGCTTTATAAACGGGCCACTAAAGAAACGGCCTTCGTCAGAACCGGTCTGGGCGGTGAGAAAGTCATTAAAGATGGCGGTGCGATTGTGCTGCCGGTGGTGCACGAAATCATTCCCGTGAACATGAACACCCTGCGTATTGAGGTAGAAAAAACCCAGAAAGATGCGCTGATCACCAAAGATCGCATGCGGGTGGATGTAAAAGCCGACTTTTATTTACGTGTAGCGCCCAGTGCCAGCGGCATTTCCATGGCGGCACAAACTTTAGGTACCCGTACAACCCGGGCCGAAGAAGTGAAAAAACTGATGGAGTCGAAGTTCGTTGACGTACTTCGCGCCGTGGCTGCAGAAATGACAATGACCGAAATGCATGAACAGCGTGCAGATTTCGTCCAGAAAGTGCAGCAGAGTGTTGCAAACGATCTTGAGAAAAATGGTCTGGAACTGGAATCGGTAAGTTTAACCGGCTTCGATCAGACCGACCTGGATTTCTTCAATGAGAACAATGCATTTGATGCTGAAGGTCGTGCCCGTCTTGCAAAAATCATTGAAGAGAAGCGTAAAGAAACCAACGATATCCAGCAGGAAAACCGCATCAAGATTGAAACCCGTAATCTGGAAGCGGAAAAAGAGTCGCTGAATATTAAACGGGAAGAAGAAGAAGCCCGACTGATGCAGGAGCAGGTTTTGCAGTTTAAGCGTCAGGAGCAAAAAGCTGAAATCGCTAAACAGCGGGAGCAAAAAGAACGGGAAGAACGTGAAGCCGGCATTGCCAAAGAAAAAGCCGTTGAAGCAGCTGAAATTGACAAGTCACGTGAGCTGGAAACCCGTGAAATTGCCAAGCGCAAAGCACTGGAAGAAGCCCGTATTGCCCAGCAGCAGGACGTCGAAGTAGCCGAACAGGTTAAACAAATTGCGGTTGCTACCAAATCAGAAGAAGAGTCTGCTGCACGTGCTAAAGCCGCAGAAGCTGAAAAGACTAAGGTAGAGAAAGAAGAAGCGGTAACGACAGCCCGTCAGGTTGCAGAAGCTAAGCGTCGCATGGAAATTGAAGTGATTGACGCCCGTAAAGAAGCGGAACGGGAAGCAGTAGGTATTACCGTAGAAGCTCAGGCGAAGAAAGAAGCGGCGGAGAATGCGGCTGAAGCCATTTTAACAGAAGCCAAAGCATCAGCTGATGCAAAAATGCTGCAGGCGCAGGCCGATGAAAAAGTACTGGCCGTAGAAGCGGCGGGTAAACAGGCGCTGTACGATGCTGAAAACACCCTGAAGGACGAGCAGATTGAATTGCAAAAAGCGCTGGCAATTCTGAAAGTCCTGCCTGAAATCATCGCCAGCGCCGTGAAGCCGCTGGAAAATATTGAAGGCATTAAGATTCTGCAGGGCTACGGGACCGGCAATGCCGCCGGCGGTGCAGACGGTACAATAAGCACCGGTAATGGCAGTATGGCCGATCAGGTTACGCAGGCAGCGTTGAATTACCGTGCAAACGCACCGGTTGTTGATGCCCTGTTGCGAGAAGTCGGCCTGGTAGATAAAGCCGGTGGTTCACTCACCGATTTATTAAAAGGCGACAATGCTATGGTTGCAGCCCTTACCTCTCAAACCGGCACGGCCTCTGAAACGAAATCAAATGGTGCCGGCCCTGCCCCGCAATAAATCCGGTATCCGGCGGGTTCGATCCCACTACATATGAAAGGAGCGCATCGCGCTCCTTTTTTGTTGTCTTTAATCCGGCTCTGAAGCATTTCCTACCAAAGTACTATAAATCTGTAGCTAAAGTGGCAAGGCAATTTTGACCTGATGCTGACTAAAATACATTATGGCTTCAGGTACGAAAGAACGATGAAAGCAACCAGCAGAATTACACTTACAATCACAGGTATCTATTTGATATCAGGAATAGTGCTGGCTTTCATCATGTACAGTCAGGCAACAAAAGATGTTGCCACCGAAATTAACGCATCACTGGCACTGGCTGATGCGTTGGTTGAACAAAACGTTGACTTTGCAACCATAGAAGCAGCCTTGCAGCACAGCCGTCACCTTACAGCCCTGGCAATCGATTCTCCGGCCGGTTCAACACTTAACTCTCCGGATGCTTCATTTTTCCCCGTAGAACCTGTTAGTGTGTTCAGTCATCCGGAAGATCCCCGCCGGCAACTATTTCTGTTTGCTAATCCCGCTGCTGAACGGGAAGAGATCCTGACCACGGTCTATCAGGTTTTCGGTTTACTGGCGATTTCACTTTTATTCACTCTCAGCGTAATGCACATCGTGGTTCAGTCAAGAATGAAGCCTTTACAGGCTCTGAGTTCAGCTCTCAGTAAAGTAGCGAAAGGCAATTATCGTGTTGACGTTGAACACAGCGATATTGAAGAAATTGACAGTGTGGTTACCCATACCCAGCTGATGGCTTCTGCACTTGAAGAAAGAGAGAACAAAGTACAGCAACTGAGAAATAAACTGGCTTCCCTGCAAGAGCACGAACGCCAGAATCTCGCCCGTGAATTACACGATAATCTGGGCCAGCTGGTAACTGGTATCCGTGTACAAAGCTACATGTTGCGCCAGCAAACACAAAGCCCGAAATTCATAGAACGCACAGCCACTTTACTTGGCGAGCAATGTGCAGAAATACAGTCCGGCATACGGCAACTGGTTAATAAACTCTACCCCGTCACACTGAATAAAATGGGCCTGGTTTCCGCCCTGCGGGAAATGCTGGAACGCTGGTCAGAAATTCACAATATTGCTGTTACCTGCTCCCTTCCCGACCTCAGCCCGGAAAAAAATATTGAGAGGGACATGCATCTGTATCGCATCACCCAGGAAGCCTTGAGCAACGTTGCACGACATGCACATGCTTCAAAAGTGCATGTTTCGCTCACCCTGACGCAAAACGCCATGACATTGAATATCACCGACAACGGTACCGGATTTGCGGAACAATCAGAGTGTTCCGACGGACTGGGACTGGCATCCATGCGTGACAGAGCCCGTCTTACCGGTGGGCATTTTGCAAAAGACAATTTCGAAGAAGGAGCACGTATACAGGTTGTTGTTCCTTTGACGGCCGGAACGGAGAAGAGCAGTCATGCACATATTACTTGTTGATGATCACGCTGTTGTACGCCAGGGATACGGTGCCCTGCTGTCAATGATGCTGCCGGAAGCCACGATTCACGAGGCGGAAAATGCCCGCCAGGCGATGACATGTATGGCGCAGAATGATGTGGACGTAATGATTCTGGACATTAACCTGGAGCAGGCCAGTGGCCTGAACCTGGCTCCACGCTTCCTCAGCCGTTGGCCGGGACTGAAAATCATATTTTTCAGTATGTTTGACGAGGCCTCTATTGTTAACCGGGCAATGCATACCGGTGCCAGCGGTTATATCAGTAAACGTTGCAGACCGGAAATAATGCTTGATGCGGTAAAAACTGTAATGGCCGGACGCACTTATATTGAACACGAACTGGCCATTAATCTTGCGTCATATGCTTACAGTGAGAAGAAAGATATTTTCGACCAGCTCACCCGCCGTGAATTCGATGTGTTTATGGGTGTAGCCAAGGGGCAGAAACGGACACGGATTGCAGAAGATTTGAATATTTCTGACAAAACGGTTTCTAATGCCATCACCCAGCTTAAAAGTAAACTTCAGGTAAAAACCAGTACTGAACTGGTTCATCTCGCCATCGACAACGGTTACGTCAAAGTGGCGTCATGATCCTGTGAATTTCGGGAATTGCTCCTGCCAAAACCGGGAAAAGTTCCGTGGTTACCAGACGTCATTTACGTCACACTTACTCTAAATCGAAGGCTGCATTGTTCGACCAACCTTTCGGTTTAGTGAGGTTCAACAGCTCACACCCTATTCCGGCTAACCCTTTGTGGTTAGCCTTTTTTTTATTTATTTCGTGGCAGATATCAGCTTCTGTAACCTTGTTTCTCTGACGGGATAAATCCCGCTTCAAATCGGGAATTATTCCCGCCTTACTTCGGGCAAAAGTCTATTCTCCCTGCCCCCTGCTGCTCGCATACTGTTAACACTTCATAAACAAATAGCAAAGGTACGCTATGACTATTACACCTAAGAACACCACTAAAAAACTGTTGCTGTCTGCTATTCTCGTGAGCAGCGCACTTGCCAGTCAATATACTCAGGCTAAAGGCGTCACCTGGGATGATATTGAGAACGATGCCAGTACCACAGAAGATGTACTGATGTACGGTATGGGTCCGGAAGCACAGCGATTCAGCTCACTGGACAAAATTAACAAAGACAACGTGCACATGCTGACACCGGCATGGACCATGAGCTTTGGTGACGAAAAGCAGCGGGGTCAGGAATCTCAGGCACTGGTTTATGACGGCGTTGTTTATGTGACCGCCAGTTATTCCCGTATTTTCGCCTTTGATGCCAGAACCGGCGAAAGAAAGTGGACCTATTCTCACCGGTTACCTGAAGGGATCCGCCCCTGCTGTGACGTGATTAACCGTGGTGCTGCCATTTACGGCGACATGGTGTATTTCGGTACGCTGGATGCCGGAATCGTGGCACTGAACCGCCACACTGGTAAAGTGGAATGGAAAAAACGTTTTGAAGACTACCGCGCCGGTTACACCATGACAGGTGCGCCGACACTGGTAAAAGATCAGAAAACTGGCAAAGTCCTGCTGATCCACGGCTCCTCCGGCGATGAATTCGGTGTGGTAGGCAAACTGTTCGCCCGTGACCCGCTGACCGGCGAAGAAGTGTGGATGCGCCCCTTCGTTGAAGGTCACATGGGCCGGCTAAACGGTAAAGACAGTACCCCCACCGGTGATGAAAATGCCCCTACCTGGCCGCGTGATGAAAACGGCGAGCTGGTTGAAGCCTGGCATCACGGTGGCGGTGCGCCATGGCAGAGTGCCAGCTTTGATGTAGAAACAAACACCATTATTATCGGTGCAGGTAACCCGGCTCCCTGGAATACATGGAAGCGTACAGCAAAAGGCGATGATCCGCGCAACTGGGATAACCTGTACACCTCAGGTCAGGTTGGTGTAGACCCTACCACCGGTGAAGTGAAATGGTTCTATCAGCATACGCCAAATGATGCCTGGGATTTCTCCGGGAACAACGAGCTGGTACTGTTTGAATACGATGACAACGGCAAAACAGTTAAAGCAACTGCTCACGCCGACCGCAATGGCTTCTTCTATGTGGTAGACCGTGAGAACGGCGAATTCATCAAAGGCTTCCCGTTTGTAGACAAAATTACCTGGGCTACGCACATCGACCCCGATACAGGTCGCCCGGTTGAAGTAGAAGGACAACGTCCGCCTCTGCCGGCCCCCGGCGAAGAGAAAGGAAAATCAATTGAAGTTTCCCCTCCATTCCTGGGCGGAAAGAACTGGAACCCTATGGCGTACAGTCAGAACACCGGCTGGTTCTATCTGGGCGCAAACCACTGGAAAGAAGATTACTGGACAGAAGAAGTTAACTACGTAAAAGGTAATGCATACCTTGGTCAGGGCTTCAGAATTAAAACCCTGTTTGACGACCATGTGGGCGTGCTGCGTGCAGTAGACCCTGTATCCGGTGAAATAAAATGGACGCATAAAGAGAAGCTGCCATTATGGGCCGGCGTCCTGGCCACGAAAGGCGGATTAATTTTCACTGGTACCGGCGATGGCTTCATCAAAGCGTTTGATGAGAAAACCGGTGAGGAACTGTGGAAGTTCCAGACAGGCTCAGGCATCGTTTCCTGCCCGATCACCTGGGAAATGGACGGTGAGCAATATATCGGTTTCGCTTCAGGTTACGGCGGTGCTGTGCCACTGTGGGGTGGCGATATGGCAGAACTGACCAAGCCTGTCGCACAAGGCGGTTCATTCTGGGTATTCAAGTTACCGAACTTCGACAAAGTCGCAAAACGTTAATCATACCCGGCGGGGCTGCGGCCCCGCTTACATGGAGTGACTTATGAAACCCTTGTATTTTCTGTTCTGCTTTGCTGCCACACTGAGCCACGCAGAGCCTTTGCCTTTTGATGATGACGTGGCCGAAATTGACGGTTGCAAATTGACTCAGGGAACACGATGCAGTAATGCTGATTTGTCCGGTGCTGATTTGCGCCACATGGATTTGTCCGGCTCCGTGTTCACAAATGTCAACTTCAGCGGTGCAGATCTGCGCCATGCTGATCTCAGCTACGTAACATTCAAAAAAAGTAAACTGGACAAAGCAAACCTGGCGATGGTGTCGTTGAATCACAGTGATCTACGTACTTCCACCTTAACCGGGGCCAATCTTGAAGGAGCCACCGGTTTCTCCCTGTTCGCTCAGGGTGTTAATTTCAACGGCGCTGACCTGACAGGCGTCAATTTCGACCAGGCGAGAATGTCAGGCGCAAAACTCAACGGAGTGACTCTGCGGAATGCCCGCATGGAAAGGGTCTGGATGAATAAAATTCAACTCGCAGGCGCCGATCTGACGAACGCAAACATTCAGGAAGCCAAGCTGAATGACGCCAATTTGTCCCGCGCTGACTTAACCGGTACACGTATTCATTTCGCCACTTTTCAGGGAACATACATGGCAGACTGCACAAATTGCCCCGTAGACTGGTGAAGGTATGCTTGCTGCCGAAGCCTGCAGTCGGGGTTTCTCTATACGGGTAAACCGCTGTGGAATTTAAAATCCTCATCCGGTGAGGTTATCAGTTCACCTTCTACCTCACCGAAAAAAGCAATACGTTCAGCAATATCCTCACCGGCAATCTCTTCTGCCAGCGTCAGATAATCCTGATAATGTCGGGCTTCCGAGCGAAGTAACGAAATATAAAAATCGCCCAGACGCTTATCAACGTGAGGTGCCAGCTTTGCGAAACGCTCGCAGGAACGGGCTTCAATATACGCGCCGCAAATGAGTTTATCTGTGAGGGCTGCCGGCTCATGAGTACGCACGTGACGCAGCAGTCCTTTTGCATAGCGGCTTGACGCGATATTTTCATAAGGAATGTCGTACTCATTCATAATTTCCAGTACCTGGAAAAAATGATGCAGTTCCTCTTTGATAAGCAGCACCATTTTATCTATGAGATCCTGGCCGTAAGGTGTGCCGGACTTGGGAATGATCGATTTCGACAATTTGTTATGTTTAAGCAGTGACTGCCAGTCACCTTCTTTCCGGTACGCAAAGTCTTCAAAAGGCTTCAGCCATGCCAGTAAGGCATCGCCGCTTTCCTTATCTACCGCATAGCGACGGATAAGAAACATGGCACTTTGCGCGGCTTTTAGCTCGCAAATCAAATGATCAGTCAGTACCACCGCCAGATTGTCTTTTTCCGCGGCTTTTTCAACCCAGGCATCAGGGGTTTCACACTGTAAAAATGAATGGATAGGTGCGAGTAATTCGTTCATCTGTGGACAGCACTGCTTTTTCAGGTTAATACATATCAGTTAAATAAAGACAACGCCCTTAAGGGCGCCGCCGGGCGCGGATCCTATCACAAATCCGCTGAGTATATTTAGTCGATCCACTGCTGCCAGTGCAGTTTACCATTTTGCCAACCCAGCAACATGCCGCCACAATTATCTATAGTACGGCCTTCACCGAAACTGCGGGCGATACAGGCCATCGCATCACCATGACTGACAATAAGAATACGGGAAGCCGTTTCGCTGTTCACCAGTGCGTGAAAGGTTGTCATAAAACGTTCGGTTACCATGTTGGCACTTTCACCGCCGTTGTCAGGCATAAGATCAGGACGGGTATACCGGTGTTCTTTAAACGCTTGATAGGCTGCAAGTCCGCTGGTTTCCTTTCCCTGCCATTCACCAAAGTTACGTTCGCAGAAACCTTCGTACACTTTATGGGACTGTCCCAGCGAGGTGGCACAAATTGCAGCGGTATCTTTCGCGCGGCCAAGGTGTGAGCTGACCACAAGATCAATATCCCAGTTCCCGGCCTTCGCTGCCAGCTCAGCCGCCTGTGCCCGTCCTTTTTCTGTCAGCGGACTGTCGAGCTGACCCTGTAGGCGTTTGTCTCGATTCCATTCGGTCTGACCATGACGGCAGAGATAAATGTGTTTTTCCATGTTTATCCTTAGCATTCATTGAAGTATCAGACTTGTGGGAAAGCGCTGTTTCAAGTAGCGTTGATGCCTGCCACTCCCTGCTGATCACCAACAGATTGACTGCCGGTATTTGAAAGGGTTTTCGTTATTCTACATCATGAGATAAGCCGTTGAAATTAAGTGCGTCCATTATTGCAATCTTGTCAGGTTGTTTACTGTCTTTTGCTGCGCTGGCAAAAAGTGTGTCTGTTAATGTTTTTGCTTTACCTTCGGCAGACATAGAGCAGACGGTTGCCTCGGTAAGCGATAAACTGAAGCAGAACGGTATGGAGAGCTTTTACGAACAGGGATTTCCTGTCCATATTACGTTGTACCTCACCACTTACGACGAAGCCGCTATTCCCGGTTTACTGGCGAAAGTGGAAATGCTCACAACCACACAACCGGCAGTGCCCCTGAAAGCTGAGGGATTTACGGTAACCGCAGGGAACTGGGTATTTGTCGATGCGGTAAAAGAAACAGAACTACAACAACTGGCAGATAAACTGACAAATGCCCTGTCTCCGTTAAGAGATCTTTCAGCGCCACTGCCTGCGTGGGTTAATGCCTATCCGCAAAAGAAAGCGGTGTTCGAACAATATGGCAGCCCTAATGTATTTGCACAATTTGAGCCGCATATGACATTGCTGGCCGCAGAAGCATCACCCGCCCTGCCAGCAATGAAAAAGCACTTTGCAGCCTCTCCCCCCTCTGCTACCGGTTATGTAAAAGCTGTGGGCGTGGGACTGGCGGATGCAAAAGGCCAGATAACCAAAGTTCTCGGACATTTCCCGCTCAAGCAGCCGTAAACAACGTCTGTTTCTTCCCTTCTAACTAATTCGGGCCGGATATTTCCTTACGGCCCCGATTTTCTGCGCTTTAATATCTTCAGCAAATTCAACCACTCACATAACTGAACATTTTTTAAGCAAAAAATATTTGACCCTGCACCAAACATGATCAACACTCATTGTAAAATTAATGTTAATTATATTAACCATAAACAAACATCAATATGATCAACGCTGCACGCAGCGCCGGTAACAATAAGGTGAAAATATGATATTGAATCACTTACTCGGCATATACACTCATCCCCGTGAAGAATGGCAGGACATAGACAGACGACATGAAAGTTGCGTGTATGCCCTTAGTCATATCGGGGTTATTGCGTTGATACCTTCACTGGTCACCTATTATTCCGGTGCACACCTGGGCTGGAGTATCGGTGCCGGAGATTTAATAAAGCTTACCGAGCAAAGCGCAGCGATGCTGGCTGTAGGTATGTATTTTGGCCTGATAGCCGGTGTGCTTATTCTTACCTACATGATTCATGAGCTTGCTAATGCGTTTGACGCCAAGCCTAATTATACCGAATCTTTAGATCTTGCCGCGTATACGGCGACACCATTATTTATGACCGGGTTTGCTGGTCTTTATCCGGAACTCTGGTTTGTGATGACAGTAGGTCTGGTCGGACTCGCCTACTCTGTATACCTGCTTTATTCAGGTACGCCAATCATGATGCATATACCGGATGGTAAAGGGTTCATTTATGCCAGTTCTGTAGTGACGTGCGGACTGGTACTTCTGGCCATTTTAATGGCCAGCACCGTGATCATGTGGAGTATGGGCTTCGGTCCGGTATACGTGCACTGATCATTAAATTTCATCCATATCCGAAAGCAAAAGACCGCTCTGAAAGCGGTCTTTTTATTTGGTACGCGGATTTCCGGTTTAGTTGTCAGAATCCATATTGTGCATTTCCAGATTAGACAATTCTGCCTGCACGACAGGACCGCTCTTTGACGCTTCACCACGGGCAATATCAATGCGCTCAAGGTAATCCTGGTCAATATCAGCAGTAATGTAATTACCGTCGAATACTGACGTTTCAAAGCGCTGAATTTCAGGGTTCTCTTCCCGTACCGCTTCAACCAGATCTTCAATGTCCTGGAAAATCAGTCCGTCAGCCTGAATAAGATCTGCAATCTGGTCAATCTCACGGCCGTAGGCAATCAGTTCATTGGCAGACGGCATGTCGATACCGTAAACATTCGGAAAACGGATCTCAGGAGCAGCAGAAGCAAAGTAAACTTTCTTCGCACCGGACTCACGGGCCATTTCGATGATTTGACCGGACGTAGTGCCCCGTACAATAGAGTCATCTACCAGCAGTACGTTTTTGCCTTTAAATTCTGAAGAAATAGCGTTCAGTTTACGGCGTACAGACTGCTTACGCATGGTCTGCCCCGGCATAATAAAGGTACGGCCGATATAACGGTTTTTCACAAAGCCCTGACGATATGGTAACTCAAGGGTATTGGCGATTTGCAGCGCCACATCCATGGAAGTTTCCGGAATAGGAATGACCACATCGATATCGAGGTCGGCCCACTCGCGGGCAATTTTCTCACCCAGCTTACGTCCCATGTTAACGCGGGAAGCGTAGACAGAAATACCATCGATGAATGAATCAGGACGGGCAAAGTAAACAAATTCAAAAACACACGGGGAAGTGGCCGGTACTTCAGCACACTGCTGGGTATGCAGTTCACCTTTTTCGGTGATGTATACACATTCGCCCGGCGCTACGTCACGAATGAAGGTAAAACCTACCGCATCCAGAGCCACGCTTTCAGAAGCAACCATGTATTCTTCGCCCATTTCTGTAATGCGCTTGCCCAGCGCCAGAGGACGGATACCGTTAGGGTCACGGAAAGCTACCAGGCCCTGTCCGATAATCGCAGCAACCACGGCATAGGCACCGCGGATCTTCTTATGGACGGTTGTGACCACTTTGAAAATATCTTTTGCAGTTACGGTCAAGTCGGCAACCTGCTGCAGTTCATGAGCCAGAATGTTTAATAACAGTTCAGAATCTGAAGAGGTATTAATGTGACGGCGGGCAATACGGAACACTTCGTCCTGCAGTTCGTGTGCATTGGTAAGGTTACCGTTATGCGCAAACGCGATACCGAAAGGTGAGTTCACGTAGAAAGGCTGTGCCTCAGCAGAGCTTGATGTGCCTGCGGTGGGATAACGGCAGTGACCGATACCCATATTTCCTGACAGACGCTTCATATGGCGTGTGTGGAAAACATCCCGCACCAGGCCATTTGCTTTTCTCAGATTAAATCGATTCTGTTCGATCGTAATGATACCAGCAGCGTCCTGTCCGCGATGCTGTAACACTGTCAGTCCATCATAGAGTGACTGAGCAACAGGTGTTTTACCAACAATTCCGACAATACCACACATTTGCTTTACCTATATCAAGCGGGTTTTAGAAAACTGGAGCTGCCTTTCACGAAGGTGAAAAACCACTCTATGATGACACCAAATTCCGGTATCAGCAGAGACTGGCTCCACCAAACGGCTTTTGCTGCATCGGTAAACGTATCCATAAAGAACAATAGTGCGCTTACAATCAGTACGCCACGTAAAGCGCCGAAAATTGCGCCTAACGCCCGGTCTGTGCCGGATAATCCTGAAGCTTGTACTAACTGGCCGACAACGTGGTTAAATAAACCACCCAGTACCAGCGTAACAATAAAGAGAACAACGATTGCAGCACCATTGCGCAGCACCTCGTCGTCTATTTGCGTGAAATAGACAGCAAGATCGGCATGAAATTCACTGGCAATAAAAAGTGCACCGAACCAGACAACCAGGGAAATGGCTTCTTTCACAAAGCCACGCATCAGACTTATCAGCGTTGAAACCGCGATAATACCGAGAATGGAAAAATCAACCCAATTCATGAAGCGTTATACTATCCGTCTGTCGTTAAGCACGCAGTGTGACTGCCCCGCTGCGAGATGGCGCGCATTCTAACAGAAGCCCCGGAGATTACCAATGTGTAATCTTAACGCGGACCGGGTAACTTCCCGCCTGAGTAAGAAAAACTTGCCACCTGCCGCCGGAAGCTATTCTGCGTTGAATGTAGCCACCTTCCCTTTCAGTCCGGTGATCTCCTGCAAATGCGGCACTGCTTTTTGTAATTTTGCTTTGTCGGTATCTGGTCCGACGAACACTTTCGTCAGCGGACCGGAACGGGTTTCCACAGGACGGCTGAAGGCACGGTAGCCGGCCTGTTCAAGTTTTACGAGTAATTGCTTTACGTTTTTCTGGTGGCGGAAACTACCAAGCTGCACCACCCAGCTGCCTTCAACGGCTTCCGGCGCTGGCTGCTCCACCACTGTCTGACGGGCCAGGTCGTCTTCAATAGCTTGCTGTGCTTTTTCTGACGATGCAGCAACCTGTGCAGCTTCATCATCAACCGCAGGCTCATCGACCACTTCCAGCGGACGTTGGGTGACACCTGCAACGCGGTCTACAGGAAACGGCTCGGGATCCACAATAGGCTTTTTCGCCGGCGTAGCCGGCACACTGACAAATTCGTCCTGATTCGTTTCTTTTTTTCTGTCGAGAAAATCTGGCAGGAAAATGACTGCCAGCGCGACCAGAATAACGGTGCCGACCAGTCTGTTATGTAACGCCGGGGTCACTGTTCACTCCTATTGGATACTACTGTCCTTGTGAAACGTTAATACATCCGCAACGGTAAGAAAAGAGCCAAATACCAGGATGCGATCATTCTCACTTGCTGCTTCACGGGCTGCTTTATAAGCTGCGGTTACCGAATCAAATGCATTGGCATGTACCCGCTGATGTGGCTGTAAGTGCGACATTAAGGTACTGCCACTTAGGCCTCTTGGCCCGCTGGTATTACCAAGGTACCACTTCGCCTTTACGCCCGCCAGTTCATCCAGCGTGGCGGCCAGTGATTTATCTGCCAGCATACCGGCAACAATATGCAGTTCCCCGTTTAATCCGCTGTCAGCCCAGTCGCGCATTAATGCACAGGCCTGTGGATTATGGGCCACATCAACCAGCACTTCAGGCGATTGGGACAAGGTTTGTCTGCGTCCGGGCACATTCACGGTACTGACAAGCTGTTGCAGTGCGGTGTTGTCAGGAAACAACCCCAGACGTTTCAATGTTGCCAGTGCTGTCGCCACGTTTTGCAGCGGAATTTGCGGTATGGGCAACCAGGCTGTCTGCTCATCTTCATGATACCAGCGCCACATGTCACCCTGCTGCTCTGTACCGAACGTCCGGCCGGCCCACCAGGTATCAACCTGATGTTCACTGACGTACTCATCCAGCGTTGAAGGCGGCTCGCGCTCTCCTACTACCGCAATGCCGTTATTGCGCATGATACCGGCTTTCTCAATGGCGATGGCTTCACGGGTATCCCCCAGCCAGTCCATATGATCCAGACCAATGGTCGTGATAATAGCAATTGACGGTTCAATGATATTGGTTGCATCCAGCCGGCCACCAAGACCTACTTCAAGAATAGCGATGTCGACACCGGCATTCACCATCATCAGCATGGCGGCAAGCGTACCAAATTCGAAATAGGTCAGGCTGATATCACCTCTGGCCTGTTCAATTGCAGCGAAGGCTTCACAGTACAAGCGTTCTGCTTCAATGTCGCCATTTATGCGTACACGCTCACGGTAATCCAGCAGATGGGGAGAGGAATACACACCTGTGGTTTTACCCTGCGCCAGGCAGGCTTGCTCGATGAATCGGCAAGTAGTGCCTTTGCCGTTGGTACCGGCAACGGTGATGACAGTCTGGTTTGAAAAATCTAAGGCGAGTTTGTCAGCGACCTGCTTCACCCGCGTCAGCCCCATATCGATGGCTGTGGGATGAATGGACTCAAGGTAGGCCAACCACTGCGTCAGAGAGTTATCCGCTGACGCAGTAAAAGAAGGTGATTGTTTATTCACTTAATTCGGGCGATGCATCTTTTCTAACAGGCCGTGTAATTTATCACGCATTTTACGACGGTCAACAATCATATCGATGGCACCTTTTTCCAGCAGGAATTCACTGCGCTGGAAACCTTCAGGCAAGGTTTCACGAACGGTCTGTTCGATAACCCGCGGGCCTGCGAAACCGATAAGTGCTTTTGGCTCGGCAACGTTGACGTCACCCAGCATAGCCAGACTGGCCGAAACACCACCCATTGTAGGGTCGGTAAGCACAGAAATGTAAGGTAACCCCTTTTCGCTCATTTTTGCCAGTGCAGCAGAGGTTTTCGCCATCTGCATTAATGACATCAACGCTTCCTGCATACGGGCACCGCCGGAAGCAGAGAAACAAATCAGTGGCATGTTGTGTTCGAGGCAGGCATTAACAGCAGCCACGAAACGGGCACCGACAACAGATGCCATGGAACCGCCCATGAAGGCAAATTCAAAGCTGGCAACCACAACCGGCATGCCTTTCAGTTTGCCCTGCATCACGATTAATGCGTCTTTCTCGTTGGTGCTTTTTTGTGCCGCAACGATGCGATCTTTATAGCGCTTGGAATCTTTGAATTTCAGAACGTCCTGAGGTTCTAAATCTCCGCCCAGCTCTTTACGGTCGCCGGTGTCCAGAAACGCATCAATACGCTTACGGGCGCTGATACGCATATGGTTGTCACACTTGGGACACACTTCCAGCAGCTTTTCCAGTTCCTGCTTGTACAGCACAGCCTGACAGCTTGAACATTTCGTCCACACACCTTCCGGTACATTACCTTTCGTGGACGTTTGAGTTTTAGGCAGAATTTTTTGAATCCAGCTCATAGTAAGGAGAATCCTTGTTATCTGTAACTATGCTTCGTTGGTCTTTATTTGTGCACAGTGTTAAAAGAACGCGATTTAGCCATGTATTAGACCACATATCCGCACCCGGTAAAAAGTAAAACTGGTCTAAGAAGTCAAGCTACTCACCGACTGCTCATCAGGCTTTCAGGTTTCCGGCAGAAACAACGGCCCTGCCGGCTGGCGGGGAATGCCGAATGTATCCGGGTAAGTCACATCGACCAGGTACAGTCCGTTCGGTTTTGCTGTTGCAGCCGCCTGTGTGCGGTCTTTTGCGGCTAACAGTTCTGCAATCCAGCTTACCGGCTGTTCGCCACACCCTACTTTAATGAGTGAACCGACAATATTGCGCACCATATGATGCAAAAATGCATTCGCACGAATTTCGACAATTACATAGCGGCCCTGACGAAACACAGATACACCCGTAACGTTACGAAACGGCGTTTTTGACTGGCAGTGAGCAGCACGGAATGAGGTGAAATCCTGTTCGCCGATCACCGCCTGAGCAGCCTCGTGCATCAGTGATGCATCCAGTTCCTGGTATTCGTGGGTAACGCCGTTCAGCAGAATCGCCGGACGCAGTGGCGAATTATAAATCACATAGCGGTAGCGACGGTGGGTTGCAGAGAAGCGGGCGTGAAAGTCATCACTGACGGTTTTTACCCAGCTCACAGCGACAGAATCAGGAAGGTTGGTGTTCACACCCATTGTCCAGGCACGGTCCGGACGTTCACCGTCAAAGTCGAAATGCACCACCTGACCGGTGGCATGTACGCCGGCATCGGTACGGCCGGCACATTGCACATCAATGGGTTGATTGGCTACCACAGACAGTGCTTTTTCCAGATATCCCTGCACACTGGGTAATTCACGCTGACGCTGCCAGCCGTAGTGTGCTGCGCCATCATACTCGACGCCCAGGGCGATTCTTGCCATGAAAATTCTGCTCCCGCTAAAAAACCGGCTAAGTGTAGTCAGCCAATTAGCCAGATGCAAGCGTTAGCGCGCAGACACTAACTTAAACCGGCGAGGATTGTTTTGGCTTCTTCAATCTGATCTTCGCTACCCTTTTCAAGGACTTCGTTCAGCAGTTCTCTGGCAGCGGTAAAGTCATCCATTTCAACATAAACACGGGCAAGGTCGAGATTTGCACTCTGACCGGCATCCTTGTCGATGTCGATAACATCATCATCTTCGCCAATCCCGGAGAAGTCGGACAGGCTGACATCCAGGTCCAGCGGGGCATCATCATCAATGGCACTGTCGTCATCACTGTCATTGATTAGGGTTTCCACATCAAGAAAGTCATTTTCTTCTGCGTCATCGTCAATGCTTTGTTGCGGATCTGACAACAACGCTTCCAGGTCAAGGTCCGGGTTGCCCAGCGACATGTCAGGTTTTTCCTGAGGTGCCGGTTCACTGTCTGCGGCTGTGTCCGGAGCGACCGGTGAAGTGCCGGCCGGTGTTTCTTCGTCATCGCCCAGTCCACCCAGCAGGTCATCAAAATCAGCCTGTTCAAGCTCATCCAGTAACTTGTGATCTTCGCTGTGATCCTGTGACAGCCAGTCATCCAGACCCGGCAAGTCAGACAATTCATTGTATTCTTCTGATACAGGTTTTTGTGGCAGTTCACCGTCCTGCTCCTGCTCAAGGCTGAAGTCGTCGATACTGTCTTCTGTGTCACCGGCAGGTTCCTCCGGAGCAGTACGCTCAGAAGACGCAGGCGTGTCCATACTGGCGAAAGAAGGAATATCGTCCATCATCTGCCGGTCGAACTCTGCCAGTGCCTCATCAAGTGCACTGCCGTCATTCATCTCTTCCGGCTCTGGCTCTGGCTCTGGCTCTGGCTCTGGCTCTGGCTCTGGCTCTGGCT